>JBPCLH010000210.1:0-15782 GCA_051003475.1 Bryobacteraceae bacterium | reverse complement strand
CCATCGAGACCTCTGGGCTCTTGCCGTCGCCCTCGGGAGAGAACACAAATCCAGCGCCTCTTCTGAGAAAGTGGCGTAACATGAAACTCAGCCGCCCTAACCTTCAACTAAGCTCGGGACATCCTCCCCAGGTATGGAAAGATCCTCGCGGAATTAGCCTTATTCTGCCTGATGAGCTGTTTCATCTCAGCAAGGCTAGATGCTAGATCCCCCCCGCTTTCATCAAATGTAAACCCGGGCCCGTAAATCTTGAAGCCCTCAAAGCTTTTGTTTGCGTTTTCTACAAGTGTCTCTGGATCTCCGTGTCCACCCGCATGAAATAGATAGGCTGTGATTCGATCAACAGACCGACCATCAAGAGAGTACGGACCCTGCAAGAGTCCTTTATGCACGTTGACGACACTGATTATCACCGCCGCCTCGCCCGGCCACTGCCGCCGCTTCCGTGCCCGGTAAATCGTGCCGCCATGCTTGCAAATCCATCGAAGACCAGTGGACCGAGTATCGCCTTGTCCGATCGTATTTGTGGCGATGAGGCCGAACGCTCCGCCTTGGCGTAGCAAGTCGAAAGAACGCCGGAAAAAATGAGCGACTAAATCGGAGTTGCCGTGTGACTCATCGTGTACGACCTTCAGCCAATCAAGATAACGATCGGCATTACCCTCGATTAACGTGTTCTTGCCTGCGAAAGGCGGATTACCAACTATTGCATTGAAGCCCCCTTGGGCTCGCAGGCCCGCGTTAGGTAGAAATACCTCTGGAAATTCAATCTCCCAGTGGAATGGCACAACCGGTTTTTCGGCGTTTCGCATCGCCAAGCGCTTCTCGTCGAGCTCTAGGCCGAGCTCATCGTGACCTCGCTCAACATAGAGCTGCATGTCGGCCTGCAGCGATTCCAAGAGGTTTCTCCGCGCCGCTGTTTTATCGCCATTGAAGAATGCGGAAAGAACAAGGTCACCGGCCATGCGTGGCAGTTCAAGCCGCTCGTCCGCCGATGCAAGTTTTTGGGAAAGTAAATCATAGGGCGCATCGTCTCGAGCCGAGAGAATCTCGCTTCGACAATCAGCAATGCGCTTGATGCGGTCCCGCAAGTCCTTCTCCAGAAAGGATTGACTTCCCTCCAGCTCCCAATCAAAAGCCGCAATTTGGCGGGCACTCAGCCCAGCCAGCGAATCTCCCTGCCGAAGAGCATGATTGAGAAAGGTAAACTCGTGGTCGCGCGCGAGCGTCGCCAGCCATAGCGAGAGCTTCGCTAGGTCAACGGCCATCTCATTCTTATCCACTCCATACAGACAGCGCTGAGCCACCAACCGGCGAGCATGCAGCAACTCGTCTTCATCCAGGGGCAGAATGGGCGTTACGCCGTGGGTATGCCAGGCCTTACTCAATGCATCGCCGAGTTGCCGGCAAGCCTCAACCAAGAACGCCCCTGATCCCATTGCCGGGTCGCACACTTTGAGCGCCAGAATCTGCTCAGGTTTCGGTTGCTCTCCCAGTTTCTTCAGCACCGGCGCGAGCGTCGCTTCCACTATGGGAGCGGTCAGTGAACGAGGCGTGTAGTGCGAACCACTGCGCCGTCGTTCCGGGGATGGCTGGAAAATCATAGCCCCGCGCGGGACTACTGTAGGCGTTATGTTTTTGGCGATCCTCTTGTCGAGTGCCGCCATGAGGTCGTTTACGGTCTCAGCACCTTTCAGATCACGCTCCGCTACGCCGCTTACCTTCTGGTCGGCGCTCTTGCCGAGCCATTCGTTGCGCTTTCCGCTAGGAATCGCCAGCAGTGCCTTTAAGTTGACCGTAACCGGTGCGCCAGTCTTCTTTTTAGCCTTAATTGCGATCGAAGGACCTGCTGCGACATGAAGTTCGAAACCCATCATGGCTTCATAGACGCTGCCGATCTGCTCTACGTCGAGACTACGGTAGCTAAGCCGTTCGCCATCCAGGACAAGCAACTTAGAAAGAACACGATAGAGAACACCGTCGGAGACACGGGAAATTCGAGCCTCCTTCTCGTTTTTATCTGCTCGGCCCTCTAAGAACGGAAATCGGTCGGGATCGAACAGGTAGCCTTTCCGCCCTGGGATTCGCAGACCGCCGTGCCGAGCACCGTAAAAAATAATGCGAAAGAGGCTGAGGAGCCGCGCCCAGGCACCGTAACGCGAGTCCATGGTATCCGAATAGCGGCCTTGGTCTGCCCTAAGCGATTCAAAAAGCCCATTAATGGAGTAGTAGTTGGAGTAGAGAGGATCGGCAGAGAGCAGATCACGGTCCTCAGCGTAAAGGACAAACACCATTCGCAAGAGAACAGTCAGCAGGGCACGGTAAACCTGGTTCGGATCGTCAAGAAGCACCTGGACGAGCAGCGCCTCATTTGTTTGGTTGTGTGCCGCCTGGAAGCCACGAAGAAGGTCAAACAAGGCTTCCATCACCTGGCGGGAGAGTTTAGTGGAAACTTCATTTTGATACTTGCGGCTGGCGAGAAGCAGGGCTGGAAGTCGCTGATCCGGAAGTCCGATAAATAGTCGTTCCTTCGAGAGCAACATGTGCAGAGCCGCGAGAATGGGCCTGCCCGCCACAGGAACCATCTCGGCGATAGAAAAAGTGATGTAGCCGCTGGATTCGCCCTTCGGCGCATACACAAGCCGAATGGCTTGCCGGCTGACAAGCAGGCCAGTGCCGACCTTCGTCTCCCGTAATAGTCGCTCGAATCGCATCTGTGGCGAAGCGTTCCAATGCCGACCATCTGAAGCGGAGTCGGAATCGAAGTCCGGTGAAGTAATCTCCTCAATCAGCAAGATTGGTATATCGCCATCGCGCACGACGTATGTTGGGCGAAGAACATCAGGATAGCCGGCGATAGCGTGCTCGAGAGTCTCGGGAGGTGTCTGCAGGTCGGCGGGTTCCCACCCGAGAAGGGCGGTAGCGAAGGCAGCAAAGTTGCGAAGCTCCGGAATAGGTTCGCTTTTACGATCGGTGGGTAACAGCTGCAGGAATTCGCGATGAAGAGGAACAAAGTTCCGGTTAATTGTCACGCCTGCTTTGGTCAGTGCCGGGACGGAAACAAGTACGCCAACGGGCTGAACGTAGCCAAGCCATTCCTGGTGAGACAGTACGGTTGGATCAGCAGGCATCCTTAGTTGGTCTCCGGCCACAGATAGATCAAGCCGATCGGCTCCACGCGTTCAGCCTTGACCTGATAGACCTCGCGGATGCGCTGCGGTTCGCTCTTCATCTCAGCTGGCAACTCGCCCAGACGAAAATTCCAACGTTTCCGATCGCGCTCCTGCTGACGCCGTTCCTCCTCATTCCAGTCTTCAAAGCTCATCTGCCGGTTTTCCAATTCTTTCTCTTGCACGAGCTTTAACTGCGCTTGGAGGATAGTGAGCATCTTCTTGCTCTCGTCATCACCGCGCGCTTTCAGTTTGGCCACCGCATCGTTACGGTACTCTTCTGCGCGGGCATGTAGATGAGGCAACAGTTGCTGTACATCGCGAGCAGCCGAGGCGAGCAGATTTTTCCGGATCCTCTCGTTTGGGCTGGCGGAAACAAGAAGGGCTTTATCGAGGAGGTCGAGCGTCTTTTGTTCCGCCTGGCGTGCATAGGGCTGCAGCGGGGAATTGCTAGTAACCGAATCAGTCCAGCGTGCCGTGACCGGAATGATCTCCTCATGCAGGCGAGCTGCACTGGATCCATAAAGGGCCAGGCGGCCCAGAAGAATGATACGCGGGATGGCGTCCCTAGTCTGTGCGAGGCAGGCTCGAGAAAGATCGTGATGAACGAAACCTTGCGAGAGAAAACGGCTGAGCAATCGCTGAACGACGCGTTGCTCCAGATGGAAGTGCACTACATCTTCGGTGACCTTGCCTGGGTCTTCAAAGACAATGGGCCGGATGGGTGACGAACGTCGCCACTCATTTGGATTTTGGTCCCGCTCACGAGGAATCCGCAGACTGTCCATGATCTCGATCCAGGAACTGTCGCGCTCATCCAGCGTTGGAAGCGTGTACTCGTTCCGACCTGTCAGACTTTTCTTATTGAGCTTCAACGCAGGAGCGCCAGACATTTCCAGCGAACAAGAGATAGCCGAGCGAAAGTGCTCGTCATCCAGGCCGACTTCTCGCCTTGAATATTCCATAAGGCTTCGTAGCTGTTCGATCGAGCGGCGAACATCGTTTTGACGAATCCTCGCCGACTCCAGTTCGTCCTCGATTGCTTCTTGCTTGCCGGGGCCCATTTCGGCGGTGTCGATAGCGCGTTCCACCTCTGAGATGCTTTGGCGCCGGATGCCGCGCTTGAGCAGTTGCTCCAGTTCTTTATCGATTACTTGGGAAAGGCTGCCAAGTTGTTCACGGATGATTTTCGTTTTTCTAACCAGAGCCTGTAAAATGCGGTCTTCCGGACGGTTCTGGTATACGAAGTAGTAGCAGAAGACTTCAAGCGAGGGCTGCAGCTTCCGATCGATCCGGCCGTTGCGCTGCTCCATGCGGCTGGGGTTCCACGGGACGTCGAAATGGAATAGATTGTGACAGTAGGCTTGCAGGTTCAAGCCTTCGCGGGCTGCATCGGTCGCAAGCAGGATACGGAGCGGGTGCTTTGCAGGTTCAGTATTGAACGCTTTCTTTATTTCTTCTCGCTTTTCCTTTTGCGATGAGGTCTCGCCGCTGTAGGTCGCTATCCTCGAGAGCGGGTCGTTTGTGTGCTCTATAGCTCCGTCGAGTTGACGCTTTACATAACCTAGAGTGTCTTCATACTCGGTGAAGATAATCACGCGAGTATCATTCCAACGCCCACGCGGACACATGTGCTTTTCGATCCATTGGATCAAGTACCGTACCCGCGCGTCGGGAAGATGACGGCTCTCTTCCGCAAGTTCGGTCATGGTCTGCAGCAGATACTGCTCGGCAGATTGTGCCGGCGCGGCCGGAGCCGAATTGGTAGCGGCTTCTACCTGCGAATCCATTTCAGCTTCAATCTCCGATTGGCTCAGACTTGCTCGGTCGTCATTTGAACCAAGGCCACCGTACAGCAGAGACTCATCGATGCGTTTGGATGTCGCGGCCGCATCCGTTTGCCGCTGACGCTCAATCGATCTCCGATGGACCTTGAGTGTCCGGGCGAAAGCCTCAATAGAAGAGAAAAGGCGCTGTTGCAAGTGGCAAAGCACCAAGCCGGATGAATTCTGCGCTCGCCGAGATTCGGATTGAAGCCGGTCTTCGCGGGCTTGTTGGTACTCACCGAGCATAGAGAATAATTTAATTTCGGGTGCACTGGCCGGATCGGATAGCAGGATCTGCTGAACTTTTCGTTCGGGAAATCCGCCCTGAATGACACGAAGATCCTCTTTGATACGGCGAACCATCACCTCATCCCGATTCGGCTTGCTCACCGGCACGCCCCGAATGAAACGCTGCGGATCAAGAATCTCCAGCAGTGCCGAGAAGCTGTTTGAATGTCCGTTGTGAGGCGTGGCTGAAAGAAAGAGGCGGTGCTCGAAACGGCCTGCCAGGTCGCGAACTGCGTGTGTTATCTGCGAGTCAATACAGTACTTCTGACCGCTGGCAGGCGCCGCGTGGTGCGCTTCATCGAGGATCAGGAGTGTGCCAGGGCAAAAGGCGCCGAGCCAGTCTCTTAGACCGCTGGTATAAGCTTCGTCGATGAGAAGACGGTGTGAAATAAGGAAGCGCGTGTGCGTGCTCCAAGGATTGACGCTAAACCCACGTTCGCGCCGGACGTTCCGGATGTATTCCTTGTCTAAAATGACAAACTGCAAGCCGAAGCGATTGGCTAGTTCTTCCTGCCATTGCAGAAGCATGGAGGGCGGGCAACTGACAACAATCTCGCGAACTTTCTTGCGTAAAAGAAGTTCGCGCGCTATGAGGCCCGCTTCGATCGTTTTACCGAGTCCAACGTCATCCGCAATGAAAAGATTGACGCGCGGAAGAAGAAGGGCTTTTCGAAGCGGTTCCAATTGATAGGCATCGAGGCGAATACCGGCTCGAAACGGAGATTGCAGCAGGCGCGCATCGGTAGAGGTAACGCAATTCCAGCGCAGCGTGTTCAAATAGGCGGCGAATCGTTCGGGTGGGTCGAAGCCCCGCTCGGTTAGCTTGTTCCAAGACTCTGCGGCCCGAATCTCGGCGTCGAGCTCGTGCTCCCAGAGCACCTGTAAAGGCTGGCCCTGAGCATCGTCATCTATGCACGCGCCATAAACAACGTTGGCCTCACCCGCGACCTGCGATTTGACAATTTGTTCCACGAGGTAGAGCCGTTGGCGAACATGAACGATTTCACCCGGCTCCGGGAGGCGACGCGCCGGAGAAAGTAGGCTGGGTTGCACTGGTTATGAAACGCCTTATCATAACCCGCCTTCCATTTGCAAGGTTCACAGGAGATCGGCGTAGCTTGCAGGTGTACTAATTGACCTTCGGTTACTGATGGCGACCCATCGATTCGATCGGCGCTGCGACAGACTCCGAATCAATTTGCCGAACCAGAGCCTATGCCCGAGTTTTTTACATTCGCAAAGCCAGAATTATCGAAGGTAAACGCCTGTCTTTGCGGTTTCCGTCAGCCCTCCCTTGCGTTCACGTTCATTCGCACTGGTGCGGGATCGGCGAAGATCTGCGGTTGTCACGAGCACGGCTTTTCACCTGTACTACCCTCCACGATAGCTTTCGGTACCCCTAGCTGTGCTCCAGAATCGCGACGCTCGAGGACGGCAGCGTCGAATTACACACCTGCCCACGAGAGAAACGGACAATTTGGACTCCAGTTGGACTCCAAAAGGGAGTTCAGAAAGGGTCGGTGTCTGTAACTCTATGAAGACTTTGGTCGGGCCGCCGGGATTTGAACCCGGGACCTCTTGCACCCCAAGCAAGCGCGCTAGCCAGGCTGCGCCACGGCCCGAGATCTTCAGTTTAGCTCAGGGTTGCTATTCAACAGTTTCTTTGTCGTGTCTGCGATCCGCCACTATGGTGACTTCCATATCATGAGCCAGGTTTACGATCTGATTGACCAAGCTCTTACCGAGAAGACGATCTGCTCCCTTGCCGACTAGCCGGGGGAGAAAAATTTGACGTGCATTGTGCAACCTCGCGAAATCCACTACTGTCGGCGCGTGATCGTGGCCTACGAGGACGCGGGCCTCGATATGCAAGTTGCGGGCGAAATTTAAGTGACGTTCGACCGCCTCACGTTTAGGCAGAGGCAGGTTTTGCAGATCTGGGTGTTCGGCCACGAAGACAGCAAAGCAGTTTGCATGTGTGATATCTGCCACTCGCTTCCCGCGGCGAATCAGCATTGCAGTGGATGGATCGTCGCTGATGTAGATCACCACGGCGTCATCACGCCGGTGTCCGTCGGACGGCGATATCTGAGAATCTGAGCGGGGCTCGAGAGCGCCATCGTTCTGCTCCATCCGATCTTCCACTTCATGAGCAGTTTGGCGCAATGCCATCTCACGGAGGGCAACCAATGTGGATTCCTTGAAAAAGGTTTGTAATGCACGCTGCGCCTTATCGGCCGGATAAACGACTCCGCGCTCAAGCCGGTTCAAGAGCGCGCGAGGTGTTACGTCAACCATCACCACCTCTTCCGCCTGCTTTACCACCCAGTCAGGAATGGTCTCACGCACCTTGATTCCACTAATTTGAACCATTTGGTCATTCAAACTTTCGAGGTGTTGAACGTTCATGGTAGTGAGTACATTTATGCCTTGTTCCAAGATGAACAGGACATCTTCCCACCGCTTTTCGCGAGTAGATCCAGGAACATTCGTGTGCGGAAATTCGTCGATGACAGCGACCTGGGGATGCCGAGCGATGATCGCGTCTGTGTCCATCTCCTCGAAAACGGAACCACGATACTCAATCACTTTTCGAGGAATCATCTCGATACCCACAGCCTTCGCAATTGTGTCCTTGCGGCCATGAGGCTCGAAATATCCGATTATCAGGTCGACACCATTGCTCTTTAGGCTCCGGGCCTCGTCGAGCATCTGATAGGTTTTCCCCACGCCAGCCGCGTACCCAAGGAAGATCTTTAACTTGCCGGTTTCACTCATGCTTTAAGCAGCCATACAGAACGCTGGCCAATCCAGGGGTTCCGTAAGGATATGGCGCCCGTGTTCTCTGCCGTGAGACCATTTTCACCGCGCGGGTTCTGCAGCCGTGCGAAGAACTTCGCAGCCAAAACCGAGGCTTTGCAGCACTTGGCCCATATAGCTACAGTGTACAGACGTGGGCAGACAAAGTTGGCCGTTAAACTGTAACCATGCTTCACCGGATTTTCTTCGCTGGAGCGCTGATCGCGTTCAGCACGGCAGCCCAGGATCTCCATATCTCGGAAGGGAAAATTCGAGCCCACGTGAAATACCTGGCCAGCGATGAGTTGGAGGGCCGAGGCGTCGGGACCAGGGGTGAAACACTCGCAACTGAATACATAGCTTCGCAGTTGAAATTGGAAGGGGTGGGTCCCGGCGGCAACGCGGGCACCTATTATCAGCGTGTGCCATTGGTCGGCTCAACCACTCTGCCCGAATCGACTCTCACGATTTCCGGGGCCAGCGGAAAGGTGCCGCTTAGCTCCGGGAAAGATTACGTTGGAACGGCGTATTCACAACGGCCAGAGAACGATTTTGACGCAGAAGCCGTCTTCGTCGGCCATGGCATCTCCGCTCCGGAGTTCGGGTGGGACGATTACAAGGGCCAAGACCTGACGGGTAAGGTACTGGTCTATTTCACAAACGAACCGCCGTCCGACGATGCCAATTTCTTTGGAGGGCCAGCGCTCACTTATTACGGACGATGGACGTACAAGTTTGAGGAAGCAAAACGGCGTGGAGCGGTTGCAGCGCTGATCGTCCATACAACCGCAACTGCAGGGTACGGGTGGGGCGTAGTGAGCGGGTCTTGGAGTCAGGAGCGGCCGCAGATGAAACTAGAGCCGGGTGAGCGAGGCTTAAAGCTCGCAGCGTGGCTTTCTCAGGAAGCGGGAGCGAAGCTGGTCGCATCGACCCACAAGAGCCTCGACGAGCTTTTGGCAATCGCAAATCAGAAATCGTTCCGGCCGATTCCTTTGGGCGTTCACGTAATCGGGCATATCCCGGTGAAGTTGCGTGAGATCGACAGCAGGAACGTCATCGGGCGGGTAGACGGAACGGATCCTCTGATGAGGTCTCAAGCCGTTTTGTTTACGGCGCATTGGGATCATCTCGGAGTTGGAGTACCAGTGGACGGAGACAGCATTTATAATGGCGCTGTCGACAACGCGACCGGATGCGGCATGGTGCTGGAAATTGCACGCACGTGGGCGGCGCTGCCGCAGAAACCAAAACGTAGTGCGTTATTTATTTTCGTAACGGCTGAAGAAGCGGGGCTTCTTGGCTCCGAATACTATGGAAAACATCCCGTGGTGGCGGCCGGGCAGACTGCAGGGGCTATTAACTTCGACGCGTTCTTTCCGTTCGGAAAAACGCCGGATGTCTCCGCGACCGGCGCCGAACGGACCACGTTGTGGCCAATTGTGCAGCGTGACGCCAGACGGATGGAACTGGAGATCAAACCCGATCCAGAGCCGGGACAAGGGCACTATTATCGATCCGATCACTTTTGGCGCGAGTGGGTATCCCTGCTTTCTCAATCTCGGCAGGCACCGATTATGTCGGGAAACCGGCAAATTTCGGAAAAACGACGTTCGAGAATTACAACGCAAAGCATTACCATCAGCCATCGGACGAATACCATGAGGACTGGGATTTTGGAAGCATGGAGCAAATGGCAGACTTCGGGCTCACGCTGGGACTAGACTTCGCAAACATGCCTAAGCTGGCAACCTGGAAAGCTGGAGACGAGTTTTTGGCTGCCAGGCAAAAGAGCGGAGTACAAGAGGACAGATAGTTTACGATCGTTCCGCAGCTTGGGCCGCGTTTACAGCGGCTCCGATGGCCGCCACGGCTTCCCCGCCAGGTACTATCTCGACTGAATAGCCTTGCAATGGACTCAACTTCACCATGTCGTGAAGGTATTCGTTCAAAAGCGTCAGGTTCAGGAATGAAGCGTTATATCCAGTGACAAAAAATTTACCAGGCCCATCCTGGTGAATGCTGGTGGCTGTCGCGGCAGCTAGCGCGCGATGCCATAGTTTCACGAAATCGCTACAACGCGTGTCGCCGGCTTGTGCCTGCTGAAAAACTTCATCGGGTTCGAGATCCATGAACCGAAGACGCATCGCACGGTGACCCATAATGCCTTCGAGGTGTCCCCGGCCTCCGCAGCCGCAGAACTGTTCCTTGGGATCGAGTGTCACTACGGAATGGCCTGCTTCCCAAACGCCCTCCCGAGATGGATATCGGCCAAACCCAATGCCATTTCCCAAGGTCCAAACGCGAATTAAACGATGAAGATGTCCGCGAGTCGCAGCAATGCCGGCAGCCATTACATCTGCGTCATTGAAGATCGAAACCGAAAGTTTTCCAAAGGCGGGAGTAAAAGCTTCGGTGATCAGCGCTTGCATATTAACGCCCTTGAACTGGATGAGATTCGGCGAATCTTCTACGATGCCATTTCGCACGATGCCTGGAATTCCTACCCCGATGTGCGTCGGGGTCCCGGTCAATGCAATTTGCTGGACCTGCTGAAGTGTTGATTTGACGATCGTGTCGACTGGAACGCCCTGCATGGAATCCGTGTTCGAGCTGTCTTCCGGATAGACGTGCAGCAGTCCCGAAATGGCGTTATCCGACACCGCCGCGGCCGCAATCCGTTCAGTTATGATGATGCCTATTCCGTACGCCATAGTTGCCCGTAATCAAGGCCGCGCCAGTTTGTTCAGTCCGTTAAAAGCAGCGGCTTTGTAGCATTCGGCAAGCGTAGGATAGTTGAACACCGTATTCACGAAGTAATCTACCTTGCCCTTCAAGATCAAGACAGCCTGCCCGATGTGCAGTAACTCGGATGCACCTTCTCCAATGATATGGACCCCTAAAAGGTCCAGGTTCTCTCGGTGAAAGATAAGCTTTAGCCGGCCAGTCGTATCTCCCCGAATCTGACCGCGCGCAATTTCGCGATAATAAGCCACGCCAACCTCGTACGGGACATCTTCATCCGTAAGTTGCTCTTCAGTCTTGCCTATGAAGGAGATTTCCGGAATCGTGTAGATCCCGAACGGAAAATAGTTGGAATTCGAGGCGATGGGCTTGTTGAACGCGTGGGCGGCAGCAATTCGGCCCTGCTCCATCGAAACGGAGGCCAGGCTCGGAAATCCAATGACGTCGCCGACCGCGTAGATATTTGGTTGGGTCGTTTGATAGTGTTCATTCACTGTGATCCGGCCGCGGGAATCAGCTTCAAGACCTGCAGCAGGAAGGTTCAGTTCATCCACATTACCCTGCCGGCCAACTGCGTATAAAAGCGCATCGCCAGGAACTTTTTTGTTGCTTTCAAGATACGCGACAACGCCCGTTCCGTCGGTAGTTTCTTCAACGCTCTGAACTTCTTCATTGAGCCGCATCGTGACCCGGTGATCGCGCAGGTGGTATGAAAGCGCTTCGACAATCTCTGAATCCGCGAATTCGAGCAGACGAGGGCGTCTCTCAATCAAAGTGACTCGTACTCCGAGAGCCGCGAACATGCATGTATACTCGACGCCAATGACACCTCCTCCGACTACGATGAGCGTCCGCGGGACGGAGGGCATCTCGAGGATCTGATCGCTGTTGATAATCGTGCGCGCGTTGATCGGGACCTTCGGCGACGAGGCTGGGCGGGTACCAGTAGCAATGATAATCTTATCCGCTATAACTTCAGCAGGACCACGCGAATTGGCAACTTGTACGGTGGTCGGATTCTTGAAAATGGCGAGACCGGTAAGAACCTCAATGCCATTGCGCGAAAGTTGCGCCTGTGTCACATCGATCTCGGTTTTGATTACGTGCTGAACGCGGAAAGCCAAGTCAGCCATCGTGATCTTCTCCTTAACGCGATAGCTGACGCCGTAAATGTTCTGAAAATTATAACCGGATAAGTGCAAGACAGCTTCGCGCAACGTCTTGCTGGGAATGGTTCCCGTATTTATACCGACGCCGCCGATCACGTCGCGCTTTTCAATAATCGCCACATGCTTGCCACTCTTAGCACCCTGAATGGCGGCGCGCTGGCCCGCGGGGCCGGTTCCAATCACGACCAGATCGTATTGAGCCATGCGCAGAGTGGAGTTGCGGTTCGCTGAAGCCGCTTCGACGATGAGCTATTGTCGCCTCAGACGACATTCCGAGTATAGCCCGGGCTGAGACCGGCGCGCGTATCTAAAAACTACTGCTTGGGATTCGTGTCGGAGGTCTTATCTTCGACCTTGTTTGCCCCTTTCGCCGTCGCGGAAGCAGCTTTATTCGTACCTTTCTTTACAGCGTGACCGGTTTTCTTCGCGGCCTTCTTTGTGCCGCTTGCGGTCTTCTTCGCCGCCTTCTTGGTGGCGTTCTTTGTATTGCGGCCCGCTTCCTTCATGTCCTGGCCCGCACTCGTGCCATCTTGCTGAAAGGCCGGAAGCGCAGATGAGCCAACCATGAGTAATGCGATAGATAAAAATGCAATTTTCATGCTTTTATTCCAGCACACTATATAGTCGATAATCCTGAACACGATATTAAGATTAATTATTTTCGGGCGATACTTACCGGACCACGATTGTAAGGGGTGGTACTTTGCACATCTAAGCGGAACGTGACGTGTGGATTTGCGGTGAGAAGCGACTCAGTAACTCATCCTCAAAACTAAAATCGGGCCGAGGGAAGCCGCGTTTCTTGAGGTATGCCCGATAGGTAACCTTCAGGCCGGCCGCGAACTCTGTGGGTTTGAAAGCCAACATGCGTTGAGCCTTCGTGATGATCTGCGTGATGGCAGGGACGTCGTAGTACGACCCGAAATACAGCTTCTCTCCCGTCACCTGACCTCCTGCTCGATGGATACTCTCACGGGGTATCGATACAAGCTGCGGCTCTTTCACGCCTGCGAACCGCGCCAGTTCCACGCAAAGCTCATGTTGAGTTATTGCTCGCGGATTCGCGACGTTGAAGGCGTGTCCAACTACATTGGACAGCTGCAGCATTCTCACCGCCAGCTCCACTAAGTCCCTCACGAAAACGAATTGCATCAGCCGATGGCCTTCGCTCGGGAGAATCACGGGCCGACCTATCCGGAAACGGTCCCAAAAAAAAGCCTCCCGATAAAATGGGTTATCCGGCCCATATACGAAAGGCGGACGCAGCGTGATGACGGGGAATCCAGAACGCTGATGTATTCGGAACAGCGCTCTCTCGCTCATGGCCTTATTCCGCGCATACGCATTGGGATGGTCGTCTTGAGCGAGAGCGTCACCCTCGTGGTGGTTTAATCCGTCGCCGTACGCAGCCACGCTAGACATGAAGATATACCGGCTCACGCGGCCATCAAAAATCTGGGCCGTAGCTTCGATTTGAGCGCTGGTTGTCCCTCGCTCCCAGTCGTAAGCGTTGTCGTAAACCGCGTCGAATCGGGTCGTACCCACCGCCTTACGCACGCTTGCCGCGTCATTGCGATCGGCGATCAGATTGTGGACGCGTTTGCTGAACGGGTGACGGGATCTTCGGTGGAGGATGTAGACTTCGTGTCCGGCCCGCGACAAGTCAGTCACCATGCAGCGTCCAATGAATTTAGTCCCACCGATTACGAGTATCTTCAAAGGTGCGGAGGCTGGTGACCCATGATCATTGCCCTTCGGATTTGAGTGCGCAGCGGAATGTCGCTCCGGCATGCTGTTACCTGCTATGTTGGACGGCTCAACTCCAAGCGCGTCTTAATCGTAAAGAGGTTACGGCACTGACGCAAAATGTCCGCATGGAACCTGCGTCTCCGTTGCGAGACTTTACGCATCCCGCTCTACAGAGGACCTTACGCAATCTACGCTATACTAACATTCGAATGTCACAGCGTAGTACGGGAACCATCTCGGCGCTCGTTGTTGACGACGAGCGACTGGCTCGCGAAGAATTCTCTTACCTGCTTAAAGATTTCCCCGAAATTGAAGTCTTGAAAACCGCTTCGAACGGCCTTGAAGCACTCGACCTGATTGCAGAACTCGAGCCTGATTTGGTGTTTTTAGACGTGCAGATGCCGGGCTTGGATGGCTTGGGTGTGATACGGAAGCTTCGGGACGACGATGCATATATGCCGCATTTCGTACTCGCGACTGCATTTGACCAATATGCGGTCGAAGCCTTCAGGGTCGAAGCGATCGATTATCTCTTGAAGCCTGTGGAAAGAGAACGCCTGGCGGAGTCTATTGGACGCGCCAAACGAGCTATCGAGGAAAAACAGCATCTTCAAGAAAGATTGCCGGAACCGGCCGAGTTAATCGGCGCCCACAAGCGCAGCAAGTTACTCGTGAAGAACAACAACCATAATCTAATTGTGGATGCGGAGGATATGATCTATGCCACCATCGATGATGGATTGATTACGGTTGTAACCTCGCATTTTGAAGGGCAATCGAACTATCGTACGATCGAGGAGTTACAGTCTAATCTGGATCCCAACCTGTTTTGGCGAGTGCACCGCTCATTTCTCGTGAATATAAACCGGATACGGGAAGTCATACCCTGGTTCAAATCAACTTTTCAGCTCAAGATGGATGATAAAAAGCAAACCGAAATTCCCGTAAGCCGAATTCAAACTAAGCGCCTTCGGGCACTCTTCAAATTGTAGTGCTCGGGTTTGCTATGGCGCGTACTGAGCTGCCTAAGAACTAATTACTTCGGTTGGGAGCCTGCTCTCTTGCCAGCCGCACGCGTGCGCCATCAAGTTTTCGCTGCACTTTCGCTACTTCCTCTGGCTCAATGTCGGCGGGTGAGCTTGCGTTCCACTCTTTCAGCGATGATTGCCACTGGCTGATCGCTTCTTTAAGCTTGCCCTCTTTGAAGTACACATCTCCCAAGTGATCATGGATCGTCGGGTCTTTCGACATCAGCTGCAGTGAGCGCGTAAGCTGCCGCTCGGCCTCATCCAGACGGTTCAAGCGATAGTAAACCCAGCCAAGACTGTCGAGAAAGGCATAGTTATTCGGTTCGATACGAACCGCGCGGTTGACCAAATCCTGCGCCTCTTGCAGCCGGACGTTTTGGTCCGCGAGCATGTATCCCAGATAGTTCAGGGCTGAGGCATTCCCCGGGTCCGTTTCAAGCACCTGCCGAAACATCCTTTCTGCCTGGTCGTACTTCTTCTGTCTTTCAAACAGCGATCCGCGCATGAATAAGATGGTCGACTTGGCGGCCTTATCCGGCGATAACTTCTCGGCAGCGTCCAGCGCTTTGCTCATTTCAGAGTAATTGTGGCTCTTCTCGTAAACTTCCGCGATTGCTACATACGTCTCGCGATCGTTCTTCCCGTCCAGTGTTTTCTTCAATTCAGCAATGGCCACATCAGCCTTGCCCTGATCGGCCAGGAGTTGCGCCCGGACCTCGCGAATAGTCCGATCATTAGGGAATTTCTTCAACGCCGCATCGCTTTCCTGCTCAGCCTTCGGGTAGTCTTTCCCAACCCGGTACGTGTCGATGATCTGGGCTTCTGCACGTTGCGCGAACTGGGGATCGAGAATCACGATCTGGCGATAGGCATCGACCGCTTGATCATACTGCTCGCTGTTGCGATACAAAAATCCTAGCTGCTCGAGCATTTTCGCGCGATTGGCCCGCTGGCTCAGGTCATAAGTACGGCGCGTTGTACTGTCTAGAATGCTCTTACGCGTTGTACTCG
>JBPCLH010000209.1:0-6350 GCA_051003475.1 Bryobacteraceae bacterium | reverse complement strand
CCATCGAGACCTCTGGGCTCTTGCCGTCGCCCTCGGGAGAGAACACAAATCCAGCGCCTCTTCTGAGAAAGTGGCGTAACATGAAACTCAGCCGCCCTAACCTTCAACTAAGCTCGGGACATCCTCCAGTACCGACCGAAATACCACACCACGACCACCGAGCTAGCGGAGATTGCGAACAAGACGCAGCCAGGGCTTCTGATTGTCTATCACCGTGCCGTGGGTCCACCCGGCCGCGAGATCTCCGACGAGCAATACTTGGCGGAGATTCGGCGGGTCTATCGCGGGAAGGTCGTCATAGGACAGGATCTTGACGTTTATTGAACCGAATTAAGCTGAGTCAGGCAGGTGGTAGGGGCGACAGGAATCGAACCTGTGACCCTCAGCTTAGAAGGCTGATGCTCTATCCGACTGAGCTACGCCCCCACGTCCGTACATCTCCAGTTTAGCGGTCTCTTCCTCAATTTAGGCTACGGAACAACTGCTTGGGGATTTGCGTATTCTGGTTCCGAGATCTTCAAAGGCGGGACGCAGAATGACGCGAATATGGATGGGAATGGCGCTGATCGGTGGCGCTCTACTAACAAGCTGCGGCGATCTTGGTGACTTCGATCGTGTCAAGGAAGACTTCCACTATTCATATCCGTTGCAACCTGGAGGCCGCCTCGAATTGGAAAACAGGAACGGCTCAATTGACATCGTAGGCTGGGATCGAAACGCCATCGATGTTTCAGGCACGAAGTTTGCGCGGACAACCGACCGTCTGCAGCAGATCAAAATAAACGTAAACGTGAGTGGTAACGACGTGTCAATCTCGACAGAATGGCCGAAGGATTCGTGGCATGGATCTTACGGTGCAAAGTACATGATTCGCGTGCCGCGCCAAACTGCTCTTTCGCGCGCACAAACCACGAACGGAAGTGTCTCGGTCGAGGACTTGGAAGGGGGCGGGCACGTGACCAGCACGAATGGCCGGATTTCAATGGCGCGCGACACCGGTGATTATGACCTGCACACCACCAACGGCGCGATCGAGCTTGAAGAGTGCAGCGGTTCCGAGCGGGCACACACTACAAATGGTGCTGTCCGCGGCCGACTCAAAGCGGGGAGCATCGACTCACAATCTACAAACGGGGCAATCGAGCTTACGCTCATGCAGCCGTCCAATGGCGAGCCTATTCGAGCTTCAACAACGAACGGCGGCATTGTACTGGCGCTCGCAGAATTTCACGACAATGCATTGAATGCTCAGACTACAAACGGCAGTGTAACGCTCCGATTGCCAGGCGATACGAATGCAAGAATCAATGCCGAAACGCGATTATCGAGCATCAGCAACAATCTTACGTTATCTTCTACAGATGAAAACTCGAAGCATCGCTTGTCGGGGCAACTGGGGAAAGGCGGTCCGCTGATCTCCGCAACCACAACGACTGGCGGCGTACATTTCGAGCGCTATTGAGGGCAGCCACAGTAGCTAGAATGGTGTCGTGAAATGTATCGCTCTTCTGCTGTGTGCGTTCGACCTGCTAACGGCAGTAGAACGAGAAGGCAATTTCGAGATCCGTTTTGAACCCTCGGCCAAGCTTCAGACAGGCATCGAAGTGCCATTTGAGATTCGCATAAACGATGCGCTTCATAAGTCGCTGCCCGACGCCACTGTGACACTGCAGATTGAGATGCAGGACCATTCACAGATCAAGGTATTTCCAGCGCCAGCAGTAAGTCCCGGCGTTTACATCGCGAAACCAGTTTTTCCAGTCGCGGGGGAATGGAATGTGTACGTCCAAGCGCATCGGAATAACGAGATGAGTGCTCGGACGATCCAATTCAACGTGCCGGAATAGCGGCGCGGCGGTGGGAGAAACGCTCCATTCCGCCTCTCGCGAGTACCGCTGATTAGAACATGTAAAGTGGCGTACCAGCCGCTGGAGCCGAAATCTCGCCAGCATCACCGGCCGCCACCGGTTGGCCTTCCAACTCGCCAATTTGTCTCCAGTAAATACCGTTTTCGCCGACGTACACTTCTAATTCCGCTGGCCGGGGAAGTGAACCCTGAATCAGCGCTTCGGACAGCGGATCTTCGATGTACTTCTGCAGCGCCCGCCGCAGCGGCCTGGCGCCGTAGCTCCTATCCCCGCAGGTCTTGTCAAGGATGTACTTCGCGGCCTCGGTGTCAAGCCGGATCTTGATCTGCTTGGCCACAAGATTCGCATTGATCTGTTCCACAAGCAACTCGATGATCTTAATCAAATCTTCGTCTACGAGCGAGGTGAACAGTATTACTTCATCAAGACGGTTGAGAAACTCGGGATTGAACGCACGCTTTACCTCGCCCATCACTTGGTCTTCGACCTTCTGTGGAAGGCCCGTCGTCGATGGTGCGGAAAAACCAATCTGGCCGCGCTTGTCCAAAAATCTCGCCCCGAGGTTCGAGGTCATGATGATGATCGTGTTCTTGAAATCGACCGTATTGCCAAGTCCATCCGTCAGTTGCCCATCCTCGAACACCTGGAGCAAGATGTTGTAGATGTCCGGATGCGCCTTCTCAATCTCATCCAAAAGAATGGTCGAGTACGGCGCGCGTTTGACACGTTCTGTGAGCTGACCGCCCTCCTCGTAACCCACGTAACCGGGAGGCGATCCGATCAGCTTCGAAATGGAATGTTTCTCCATGAACTCCGACATATCGAAGCGAATCAGCGATTTTTCGCTACCAAACAGGAACTCCGCCAATGCTCGCGCGACTTCCGTTTTGCCAACGCCAGTCGGCCCGAGGAACAGGAATGAGCCTGCCGGGCGTTTGGGAGATTTCAAACCAGCGCGCGATCGGCGGATTGCTCGAGATAGCGCGGAAATCGCCTTTTCCTGGCTGATGACGCGCTTATGCAGCTCCTCTTCGATGCGCAAGAGCTTATTGATCTCTTCTTCCTTGATCGAAGTCATTGGCACGCCAGTCCATCGCGCCACCACGTCTTCGATATCGTCCTTGGATACAACGCCCGTCGACGTATCGTCGAGGTTGTATTTTTCCCGAAGTTGCCGTAAATTTTCGCGCTCCTTGCGTTCTTCGTCCGAATAGAAGCGCGCCTTTTCAAATTCGTGGTTCGCGATGGCATTCTCCATCCGGTGCACAATGAATTTGATCCGCTTCTGAATATCCGCGACCTCGGTGGGCAGCGTTGTTTGGCGCAGCTTAACGCGGGCGCCGGCCTCATCAATTAGGTCGATTGCTTTATCCGGCAAGAAGCGGTCCGGTATGAACCGAGTCGAGGTGTATACTGCCGATTCGATCGCCTCGTCGGTATACGCTACGGCGTGGAACTTCTCATAACGCTCCTTGATGCCGAATAAGATCCGAATCGCGTCAGTTTCGGTGGGAGGAGGAACTTTTACCGCCTGGAACCGCCGCTCCAAAGAACGATCTTTCTCAATCGACTTACGATATTCAGCCGGCGTTGTTGCGCCTATGCACTGAATCTCGCCGCGAGAAAGCGCCGGTTTCAAAATATTCGCTGCATCGAGGGAACCCTCCGCCGAACCCGCTCCCACCAGCGTGTGCAACTCATCGATAAAGATGATGGCGTTTTGATTTTCCATCAACTCTTTCATGATGGTCTTCAAACGCTCTTCGAATTGGCCGCGATATTTTGTACCCGCTACAATCAGCGACAAATCAAGCGCGAGGATTCGCTTGTCGGACAAGAATGAAGGCACGTCTCCGTCTGCAATGCGCTGCGCCAGGCCTTCCACGATAGCCGTCTTTCCTACGCCCGGCTCGCCAATCAGCACAGGGTTGTTTTTCGTTCGGCGGCAAAGAATTTGGACAACACGATCTACCTCAGAGTCGCGGCCGATTAACGGATCGAGCATCCCGTCTACCGCGGCTTGGGTAAGATCGCGGCTGAACTCCGCCAATAGTGAACTCTCTTTGGGTCTGCTTGCCGAGGTCTTCTCCGATGCCGAGCGTGCGATCTCTTCCCGAACGGCCGAGAGCCGCAGCCCTCGCTCGTGCAAGATTTCCGCAGCAAAGCTCTTCTCTTCCCGCAACAAGCCCAATAGCAGATGCTCGGTTCCGATATGCTTGTGACTCAGGCGCTCTGCTTCTTCCGCGCCATAGGCCAGCACGCGCTTACATTCGTGGCTCAACGGCAAATCAACAGAAGTCGATACCTTTTCACGTACTGTAGTGTGCGCTTCAATCTGCTTGCGAATCGATTCGATCGCGGCATGCGACCGCAAAAAACGATTTGCGAGCGCTTTATCCTCCCGCAAAAGACCCAACAGCAAGTGCTCGGTCTCAATATAAGGACTCCCGAACTGGCTCGCCTCATACCTCGCGAAGAAAATTACGCGACGTGCTTTTTCGGTATATCGTTCAAACATAAGTACCACCGCCAAGACGGGTTGCGCCTTGTCCAACTCCGGCTTCCTGCAGGTCCGTCAATGACGGAGCACGCAGACTGCCCTTCTTTAACTCTAAAACCCGATCGCAACGAACAGCCAACGAGACGTTGTGGGTCACGAAGATTGAGGTCAATCCATGAGACCTGTGCAGATCGTCAAGCAGGGTGATGATCGCCTCGCCCGTCCTAAAATCCAGGTTGCCCGTAGGTTCATCCGCCAGCAACACGCGAGGGCGGCCCGCAAGCGCTCGAGCTAACCCGATTCGCTGCTGTTCTCCTCCGGACAGTTCTCCTGCACGGTGCGATTCGCGGTCGCGAAGTCTCACTTCATCTAACCGTGCACGCGCTGTCGAGGCTGCCTCGTCCGGCCGTATGCCCCGAATCAGCAGAGGCATCATCACGTTCTCCATCGCAGTAAACTCTGGCAACAGAGACGGATTCTGCCATACGAATCCGACTTCCCGGTTGCGAAAATCAGCCAGTGCGTCGTCCGCGAGTGATGTGATCTCTTGATTGCCGAAGTATATCGTCCCGCTCGAAGGTTTGTCCAAGCCGCCCAGCAAATGCAGTAAGGTCGATTTTCCGGCTCCCGATTCCCCGATAATCGCGAGCCGCTCACCGCGACACACTTTCACCGAGAGGTCCTTAAAAACAACTACTTCCGCGCCCCCAGAGCGGTATGTCTTACCTATATGCTCCGCCCAGACCGCATTCTCTGCGCTCAAACTCCCGCCTTCACTTATAGGTTAAAACAGTTCGCCCGAAATGGCTATTAACCGCCCAGTTTGCAAACTACCTGACCACCAGGTTCACCAGCCGATCCGGAAGAACTATTACCTTCACGACGTCCTTGCGCTCGATAAACGGCCTTACGTTTTCCTGCTTTAGAGCCAACCGCTCCAACTCTTCCCTTGCGGTTCCTGGCGCCACATGCAGGTGGGCGCGCAATCTGCCATTCACCTGCACCGGGATTTCCACCGAATCCTCTTTGGCAAGTTCCGCATCGTAGCTCGGCCACATCTCCCGGAAAACTGGTCCACCGTTACCAAGGATCTGCCAAAGGTCTTGAGCCGTGTACGGCGCGAAAGGCGCCAGCATCAGAGTCAGCTTCTCGGAGACTTCCCGTACACATTTCGACGATAGCTTTGCTTCCAGCGAGTACAACTCATTCACCAGTTCCATCAACGCTGCGATCGACGTGTTGAAATGCCAGCGGCTATCGAAGTCGTTGGTAATTCTACCCAGTGTCTGATGTAATTTCCTGAGCGCCTGCCGGTCGGCCTGCCCCTCAAGTTGGGTTGGCTCACGCTCGCCGCTTCGGTCGGCATTTCGCGTTATGAAGCGATAAACTTTAGCCAGAAATCGATTCACTCCTGAAACGCCATCTTGCTGCCAATCCAGATCTCGATCGGGAGGCGCTGCAAATAGGGAATACATACGCGCCGAGTCGGCTCCGAACAGTTCCACCATCTCGTCGGGTGAAACGATATTCCCGACACTCTTGGACATCTTCGCGCCGTCCTTGATCACCATCCCCTGTGTAAAAAGGCGCTTCGTCGGCTCGCTATTTTGGACCAGACCTATGTCGCGCATCATCTTCGTCCAAAAACGCGAATAGATCAGATGCAGAATGGCATGTTCTACGCCGCCGATGTACTGGTCTATCGGAAGCCAATTTGCAACCCTTTCAGAGTTGAACGGCGCTTGAGAATTGTGCGGATCGCAATAGCGATAGAAATACCAGGACGAGTCGACGAAGGTATCCATCGTGTCACTCTCACGACGCGCGGCACCGCCGCACTCGGGACAAGAAACGTTGATGAACGATTCAACGGCTTCGAGCGGCGATCTGCCGGTGCCTGTAATCTCCACATCCGGGGGCAGCAGAACGGGCAAATCTTCCTCCGGTACCGGAACGATGCCGCAATTTGGACAATAGACGAT
>JBPCLH010000208.1:0-1270 GCA_051003475.1 Bryobacteraceae bacterium | reverse complement strand
CGGAGCTCATAAGGGAGTTTCCACGTACTGTTCGTCCGCAACCGTAGATTTTTATTCTCACGAGAGCCGCGTATCCATAGAACGCAGTTGTCGTTTTGATCGGCAAACTCCCTGATGTGCTGAACTTAATTGGGCGGTACGAGTGAATGCTGAAGGATTAGGAGGGCAGTCACCGGCAGTTCGTTCATCAAATTAAGCTGGGAAAGGTCACGATTGCCGGACACGAGTCCGACGAGGCACCCCTGTGCCTTTATAGAGGCGGAGTCTAGAATTTAGTGGGCCATCGCTGATGCCCGTGAAAGACAGCGATTAATTCCAGGCGATCCCGTCGAACTCGGTAAGGAACAAGGTGGGGGGTATCGGAAATCACAAGCTCTCGTGTTCCGAGCACCCTGCCAAATCTCCCCATCTCGGGATGAGACTGAAGAAGGTCGATTGAATCTAGAATCCGCTTGGCTACCAACGCGGCGTTTTGCTCTGAGTCTTTTGCGATGAACTTTCTGAGAGACACAAGGTGCTGTATCGCTCGGCGAGACCAGATGACTTTCATCGAGGGGCTTTGGTTTCACCGGGCTTGCCCCAGGTCTTAAGCCACTTCGAGACCTTTTCGTGACTGACGGTCTGGCCGGAGTCCAAATCAGCAATGCCTTCTCGAATTTCTCCGAGCTGCCACTCTTCAGAATCGACAAATGCGGTGATGGCCTCAGCGGCAAGAAACGATTTGGAGCGTTTCGAGCGCTTCGATAGAGCATCGAGTCGTTTCTTGGTTTCGGAGTCAATCCGGATGGAAAGGGTTTCGCTCATAGGTGCTCACTTGTATACATCTTGACACACACTACAGCACAATCGGGTCTCCCTCAAGGAAAAATGTCACGCATAGCAAGAACTGCTTGTCGGGCGGCCTGAAGGGCCGTGCGACGCATTTCTGCATGATCGGTCTGCTTGAACACGTTGGCTCCCCCCCTGGCGTGTAAAAGCGGAATCTTGCGTTCTTTTCACATCGCATCTGTACGGGACGCCCTCTGGCCGCGCGCACACCGAAAAAGCCAATGGCGGCGTGCCTCACTTGCGCACTTGGATCATCCTGAGAACTTCACGTATCATCTCGATTTCTTGATCGCTGACGTCGTAGCCATCGAGCAACATCCCGGATCTGGCGCGTACATATGGATTCTGATGAGTCTTTGCGCCTTCGATCAGTAGAGCAAGGCCTGCTGCTGGGGCAAGGCAGCGATGAGGCGCGGCCCGTACCGGCTCGCCTGTCCTGGTT
>JBPCLH010000207.1:0-20860 GCA_051003475.1 Bryobacteraceae bacterium | reverse complement strand
TGCCGAGGGATAACCTGGTGGGCTCATCGAGACGATGACCGGAGTGCGGAGGTTCCGCTTCCGCGGCTCCTCCAAAAACCACATCGGATCGGTAGACCCCGATGCCTTGAAAATCCCCGCCCGAAGGTCGGAATCTACACTAACGGAATACGCTCGCCTTCCATTTCACGCTGAACCGGGACAGCGGCACCTGGGTTGGTTTCCAATTGGAACTGCACAAGGCCGACAACAAACAGGTCTAGCGGAAAGGTTGAGTGATTCTTCACCGCGTATCCGGTCAGGTAAGCGGAAGTAACAACCGGAACACCGACCAACCCGATCAGGAGAATGATGCTGGGTATTTTGGTGGCGCGAAAGAGTGCTCC
Source organism: Bryobacteraceae bacterium (assembly GCA_051003475.1). Lineage (GTDB taxonomy): Bacteria > Acidobacteriota > Terriglobia > Bryobacterales > Bryobacteraceae > Bog-105. The sequence continues at coordinate 20,495 of JBPCLH010000207.1, read as the reverse complement.
AACAAAACGCGGAACGCCGTAATAGATTTCAGAGAACAATTGCCCCCCTATCGTTTCCTGGGTTCGAATAGCCTATCACTACGGGCCTGCTGAGGGTCTTGACTTCGATGAGACAATAGATCTGAGGGAAGAAAAGCGCGACGTCGCAAGCCGCCGCGCGGTAACGCTACAGCGTTCACCATGGCTCAGGGCGTCAGTTGATCAGGCCGAACGCCCTGGGTCTTTCGTTGTGTCGTTAAGGCCCCCACTGTCGGTGAACTAGGACAGCAGAGGCTACAGCCCTCCTGATCATGGTTGCTATGTTTCCTTCCATCTAAGCCTCCTGAAGCGCTGGCTCTGCTTCCTCGACCACTGGTTCGAGTTCGCCTTCTGGCGTGCTTTCGGTGCTCTTTTCCGACTTCGTCTTGCGCTTGATGTTGTACCAGACCGCCAGCCCCCAAGTGTTCTTGGTGACTAATTCAAAGTCGGGGCTGCGCTTCAGTGAAGAATAGACGGTTCCATTTGGGTTCTTGCCCTCTACCTTCCGGCCGCTCTTCTCGATGTACCCGAGGATCTGTTGTGTGGTCAGAGGAGTCTTATTGGTTCGCTCTAAAATCGATCGCGCTGCCGAGGGATAGGACATTCCATGAAATTCTCCTGTTGTGATACGGACCTCCCCGTTCGAAACAGGCATTGCGCTCATCCCTTGCTGTGAGGCGTCGTTTGGTAAATCCAAAGACCCATCAAGGGCAGCCTGAATCGAAGCGATCAGAAATGCATATTTTTGACTGACCTTTTGAATGGCTTCCTGCGTCTCGCGTTCTTTCTTGGCCTGAAGATCGCTCAGAACAGCCTTGTAATGAGCTTGTATTCCGCTAGTTTCCATGGGGGTAAGAACCTGCTTGCAATTGTATAACTGCACATTTCAATTCGTCAATGGCATGCATATGCATTTGCTTATTAAAATATGCACGCAGCCAAATTAGACTGTAGCGAACCGACTGAAGCAGGAGCACCAGAACGGGTCACCTTAAAGCATAACGGAGCTAACCCTAGGCGTGTCAGGTGCTTACTCTTGTTACGCCAAGTCTAGCAAGCAACGCCGCGACACGTTTACGGTGCGTCAGTGCGAGTCGTGACTAAGCCAAGCGTATAAAGCAGCCGCGGTATCATAACGCGTTATGATCTTGCAAATTGTGCACGTGATGAAGCGCAGGATAGGGGGGTGACGGGGGATGACGGGGCGGCGCCAAAGGATCGCCGTATCCACACTGTTCAAAAATTGCTACTATGCAAAGGGCATGAGGGCACGCACCAAGATCGAAATTCCCAACAGGTCTGAGTCTGAATTTGAAAACTTCGACCGAGCGGTGAAGGCTATCTTGACCAAAAAGAAGCCAGGGAAAAAGAGTCAGGCAACGAAGCGACGCTTGCCGCGCCCCTGACGCTTCGGTTTCTTACCACCTTTCAATTTCGGTCGGCGTGGTCTTCGCTGTCATCTCATTCCAGGTAAGTCGCCGTCCGGTAACGTGAGAACAGACGAATGCGAATCTCTCCGAATCAGTAAGCTTGCGAAGGTTGAAGCGTAGTGCTTGCTCATCAAGATAACGAAACAGGTGGAACGGTTCCACGCTGATGTAGGTGCCGTGCAAGCCGCGTTTCAGCAGGCTCCAGAAGTTCTCCATACCGTTCGTGTGGATCTGTCCATTGACGTACGTTTCAGCGTGATTGATGACTTGGTGCGCGTATTCCGCCCGAAGTCCGAAATAAGCAACCACCTCATCAGTGAAGAGATGCGATCCGGCTTCAACGTTGTCATGAACGGCCGGAACTACGTTGTGATACTGAGTGTTTTCGATCACGCGAAGGCGAACCTCACCGCCACGTTGAAGCATTCCTTGAACTGCGGTTTTGCCAACAGAACCGCCGCCTTTACCTTCGAGCGTTTTTAGCTTGTGCGACTTGTGCATATTCCGCGCTTTGCCGCCGATGTATGACTCATCCACTTCAACTTCGCCCGAGAGCTTTCCACCACGGCGATCATCCTGCATGGCTTTACGAATGCGCTGGAGCATGAACCATGCGGTCTTCTGGGTGACGCCGATGGCCTTGGCGATCTCATAGCTGGAAACTCCGTTTTTGCAGTTCACAAGTTGCCACGTAACGACCAGCCACTTTCCGAGTGCGATAGCAGAGTCTTCGAAAATCGTTCCGACCTTCACCGAAAACTGCTTGTGACACCTGCGGCACTTCCAAATCAGGCGCGTTTCGAGAAACATCGGGTTCTCGGTTTCGCAGTAGGGGCAGGTAACGCCAGTGGGCCAACGTCTCGACGCCAAGTACTTGATTGCGTTCTTCGGTTCGTTGAAGAAGGTAACTGCTTCAATGAGAGTTTTGGGCGTTTCCATACCTCAAGTATGCGCTTAAACCGCTGGTGTGTCAAGTAAGTTTTTACCACTATGGTGGTATATGTCAGGCTACTATTCCCGCTGTTCCGTTTTTTGGATATCCGTGCAAGGCTTCCATCTTGGGCAATATAGCTATCGGGTCACGGCCTCTCCAGACCACGCGCTTCTCCTCGGTCAAGAGGAGAATTTGGAAGCAAAACAACGCGTTTTGTACCCCATCGTCCGGGAACCCATCTTGGTACCTAAATTTTCCGACTATTAAGGATGGTTTGCGAGCCCTGCTGCATTTTTGTTTCGGAAACCAGCGCAACTGGAACGTTAACTGTGAGCCCTGGACCCGGAGGAAGCGCTTGCTCTATACTTTGAGACCAGTGCCACTCCGCAGCTTTTTTGAGGTCTGGAATCTGACTGCTGGATTCAAGGTTAATCGTGGCCTCATGCGTTATGATTTCGAGCCTGCCGGATGGGATATGCCCAATATTGTTAAAGGTAATTTTCACCGTGCGCGTAGCGAGCGCAGCTCTGGAGCCTCAGCCACAATATAAGCTCGTTCCGTAACATGTAGGGCAATCTTCGTCTGTTCAGCGAGAACCCTAGTGTTGTCGGCTTGACTCTTCGCGGATGCAGCCAACGCATAAGTGTCGGAGGCTTGCTCAGAAAGCTTCTTCATGGATTCGTCCATGCTTTTAGCCATCCAATTCATATTTCCGATTGCACTCCAGATCTGTTGCCTTGTGGTCTCTCCGCTGGTCTTCACTTCAGCGAGCGTACCGCGCATCACGCTCAATTGGCCGCTATAAATAATCAGCGCCCAGATGCCCACAATCGCAAGGATGATCTGGCCAGTAATGTTGAGCTTTTCGAGCCAGTGAAGCTCAGCTGTTAGCTTCTTGGTGTTGGCTACAGTGTGATCGGGATTATTCTCGCCCGAGTGCGGTGGCGACTCAATTATCGGATCGGGGTTTTTTTCATCGGGTATATCGCCTCTATGTTTTTCATCTGGCATGGAATTTCTATGCTGCTTGAATCCGTGACATCATAACAGCCTGAAGGAACTCTCGAAGAAAGACTTGGTTGAGGGAGAGAAGCTTTCGAGCGTTTCGATGCGCTTGTCGGCAAGGTCATGTCTGTACCGCGTAAAGAGATTTTGCGGCGCCATGCGGAATACAAGCGTAAATCTTCGAGGTAAGAATCGTGGGACGAGGCTGATCTTTGATCCATCCGCGTGTTTGCGGTGGTTATAGCGAAATGCTTGCTCATCCACGTAGCGGCGTCCTTCTCATTCGTATAAGCTAACGAAAAGCTGCGAATCCCTGCCTACTAAGCAGCATTTCCGATGGATCGATAGGGTTTCATGTCGCCTTTCATCAGATCGCGAGTCGCTTTGGCTGCTCGGATGCCCTCCAGATAGTTTTCGATATCGTCGATTGAAAATTCGAACCCATATTGGGCGGGATCAAAGGGTTTGCCATCCTTTTTAGCAGCTACGTAGAGCCCGGCTAGCATCTGGAGATCGTGTTTCTCCGTGTTCCTGCGATCCTGCTGAAGCTGCCGAAGCTCGGCGGTATCTTTCTCGCGCTGACGCCGCAGCCGGCCTTCCTGGATGTGGAGATTGCACAATTGCTTTTCGTAGTGCAGGAAGGTGTGCATCTCGATCAAGCAGGATTGGAGCGCGGGCTCACGATCTGCGAATTGGCTGGCGAATTGGATGCGGCCGTGGGCGAAGATGGTCATTTCAAGAGCGGGAATGCGAGCGAGGCGCCAGGAGGTGTCGGCGAGAGATCGCACGAGCTCGGTTTCACGTGGACCAACGGGCTGGAGTTCGGCGAAGAATTCGCAGACGTGCTGTTCGTAGCGGGCGGCGTCTTCAGCCCGGAGAAGAACGGTGCGGCCGGTAAGGCCGGTCTTGACTGCGTTTAGGCAGGATTTGGCTTTGCCTTCGGAAGTTTTAGGGCCGCTCGACAGTTGGGCATTGGCGCGGTTGGCGGCGAGTTGGGATGGTGAGATGGACCCCTCGCGAGGCTGTTCTGGGATGCGCGCAAGGGGCATAGAAAGCCCTGCGCGCTCGGGGCTCGGAAGGGTAATGGGGAGATTTCGGAAGGGGTGGTTTTCGGCCGGTGAAAAAACGAAGCCATTGGCGGCTTTGCGTTCTTGCTTCCGTGTGGCACGCTCAGCCGCGCGGCGAACCTGACGAGATGTCATATGGTTGAAGGCTCTCCTTAAAGAGCGGCTACACCCTAGCATGCGAGAGGGCGAAAACGTACTATGTACATTGCGTTTTCGCCGCAAGGCTATGGCAAGGTTGGAGAAAAATGTTGGGGCAGATTTGTGATCGAAAAACGACAAATCAAAAAGCAATGGGCTGCGGCTTTGGAGAATCGCAGCCCACTGGCAAGGAAAGGAGTTGGTCTTTTCCTTGGCTCCTTCCATGCTGCGCTGAATTGCCAGCCGTCGCCATTGTCCCCACGGGGGTAGCAGTACTGGCCTAGTGATTGGTTCGAGAGAAAAAAAGCCGCTCCAGTTCGCTGTGAGCTGAAGCGGCTGAGGGAAGAATTGAGGACTTTCAGCGGCTGCGACGGCTGTCCGAAGAAGAATGCCCGCCACGCGATCCGCCACCACTGGGCGCGCCGCCGTGAAACGCAGCACCACCGCCTCCCCTGGGCGAAGGTGCGCTGTAGCGCGGAGCAGACGGTGCGCTGTAGCGCGGAGCAGACGGTGCACTGTAACGCGGCATTGAGGGCGCAGTGTGAGAGGAGCCCATCCCCCCGAAATTAGGAGCCGCGTAGGCTGGGCGAGGGGCATTGTTGTAACCGCCGCCCCGGTATCCAAATGAACTCTGAGGCGGTCGGGTCGCGGGCTGGTTCGCCCGCAGCGGGCGAGCTTGATAGCTGCCGCCGTAGTTGCGAACAGTGTCGGGCACACTGTTCGGCGCACCATGAGGGGCCGTGAGAGAACGGCTGTAACGAGGCTGCGCCTGAGCAGCGCCAGGCCGTGCTCCACCGTAGCCTCCTGATGCAGTATGTTCAGACTGACCGAAACTGTGCCAGCCGCTCTGCTCTCGTGCCTGAGCCGCGCTCCGGGATCTAGTAGAAACTCCTGGCTCACCGAACCGTTGCCATCCCGCACTCGATGTTTGCGCCGAAGCACCGAAACCGCTCCGTCCCCCTGTCTGCGAGCGCATGTTCGGCGGCATGCCCTGGAAGCTCTGCCGCGGTGCGGAACCGATGTTCGCCCGATTGCCCGAATTCTGGGACGCCCTCATTCCGCTGTCTCGAGACATAGCGGGAGTTTGCCCCCTTTGAGCGCCAGTCTCCCCAAACCGGTGCCAGCCCGAAGCCGATGCTTGCGTTGAAGGACCGAGACTGCTTCGTCCGCCCGTTTGGGAGCGCGTGTTCGGCGGCATGCCGTGGAAGCTCTGCCGTGGTGCGGTACTGATGCCGTCGCCAGTCCGCGAATTCTGTGGCACTCTTGACTCGCTGCCTCGTGACATTACAGGAGACTGTCCTCTCTGAGCCCCCCTCTGAGCCCCGGGCGCTTGCGCCCTCTGAGCGCTGTTGAACCCTGGCTGCCCCGCCCTTGCGAAACCGCCGGTGTGAGCAAGTGGCGCTGCATTACCAACCACCCTCGAGCCCGGCTGCGTACGCATTTGTTGCTGTGCAGAAGACGCGCGTGCCGATTGCGCAACCCGCGGGGATTGGTAAAACCGGCGATTAGCCACTGCTGCCAATCGGGGATTCGGTGTAGCTTGCCGACTTGAGAACTGACGGCTGGTTCGCGTAGGTGTGACAGGCATCCGCCCCCGGAATAAATTTGCGTTACGGAGTTGCACCGGCGTCGCGCGACCGAAGCGTTGACCGGGACCGCCAAACTTGTTGTGAGGCGCGGTCACGGCGCCGCCTTTCACGGCAGCGTTGCGGTAAATGTTGGTAATATTGGTATTCCGTACAATATTTGTGTTGTTGATATTTATGTTTGTGTAACTTCCATACCCGCCTCCCCACCAGGGATTAAAAGCTTCAAACGGGGCCAATGCTGTCCAGCCGATTCCGCCCCAACCAACTCCGACGCCGAAGCCTCCCCAACCGAAGAAACCGACCAGAGCGGGGCTCCAGGAATACGACAAGCCAATGGAACCAGGCGACCAGCACCAACCATATCCTGGATTGTCAAACCAACGCCCGTAATGATATGGTGCCCAGCCCCACGGCGCATCATCAACCCAGGTCCACCCGTAGTAGGGCTCCGAAACCCATTGCCCGTTGCTGTAAGGCGCCCAGTCCGCTCCTTGATTCCGGGGCGCCCAGACGTCTCCATATTGAGAGGGCACCCAGTTTCCGTTGGCATCGAGATCGTCTGCGCCATAGATGTCCCGGCTGACGTGCTGATAACTCTGAGAAGCCAATAATGCGCGGTCTCGATTTGCGCTCCACTCATCGAACTGGTCGGGCGCACGTTGGTCCGCCATCTGAAACTCAGGATCAGACGAATCACCCCGCACAAGCATGGTCCGACCGGCCTGCAGGTGCTCTGTTCCGTGCGGACTATATACTTCCAGCTCGCCAGAACGCACAGTGATCTCGGTTGATCCATCGTCCAGAACGGAAATTCGATAATCTCCTTGCTGGATGGGTCGCACTGCGACGCTTGGCGTATCTATCTCAGCTTGCGCTTCGGAGTCTCGTAGCACTCGGTAAATGATGCTTCCCGCCCCGAGCTGAACCTGGTAGCGATGGTATTCCAAGTCGGCAAAACCGATGTCGGTATTCGGAGCAAGCCGGATCATATTTGCATAATCGAGCTGGACTTCACCCCGCGAACCGGCCGCAGTCTGCACATGATCCTGCGCCAGGAGTGGAGCGTTCACTACAGCCGTCACTAGGTCACCAGAATCACCACGCTTCACATTTATGTCGCCCTGGGCGATACTCAAACGAGCGACGGCGCGCTGTTGACCCGCTTGTTGGTCTTGTCCAGGCGATCCCTCTGCGTATGTCTGTGACTGAGGGTCCTGCTGTTCCGAATCCGGCGCCGCTGTGTACTGGGCACCGAGGCTCGCAGCACTTCCAAAGATGCCGGCGAGAGTCAAAATGGCTGTGATGAATCTCATGTGTATGTCCTTACGACATCTCCTTCTACACGTGAAGTTCCAAACTCTAAGTAACTGACTACACAGGGGTGGTAACAGTCGACACCAAAGTCGAAATGGCCGAAAACCACCACGGTGGACGCGTTCGACCACATTCGCGGCCTGCGCCGCGTCACTCCGGCTCTGAGCTAAATCGGTAAGGTGAACTTAAACACAGAGCCGTGCTTGCCATCGCTCTCCACCCAAATCCGGCCTCCGTGTCCTTCTGCGATCTTCCGGCACAAAGCGAGCCCAAGTCCGGTCCCTGGCACTTCCCTTCCGTGCAGCCGCTTGAACGCCGCAAATATCTGCTGCTGGTACTTCGGCTCGATCCCGATTCCGTTATCGCGCACGCAGATGGTGTAAGCGTCCGTCCCTTCTTCCGAGGACACATGGATCTTCGGCACATCACTGCTCCGGTACTTTATGGAATTGAGAAGCAGATTCTGAAAAAGCTGAACCAACTGGCTTTCATCAACGACAACAACTGGCAAGTCGGCGGAAGTGATTTGCGCCCCGGATTCCTTAACTGAGTGTTCGACATTGAGAGAAGCCCATTGCAGGAGCGAATTCAAATTGATTGCAGTTCGCCTGGTGGGCGCGCCGGTCCTGGAATAGGTAAGGAGGCTATCGATCAGCGTGTGCGCTCTCTTAACGCCATCGGTGATAAACGACGTAAACTCCCTTGTTTTCTCGTCTCCGCTGTACTGGTGTTTGAGAAGATCCGCGTAGGCCGATACGGTACGAAGCGGCTCCTTAAGATCGTGACTCATGGCGTAAGAAAACACCTGTAGCCCTTCGTTTGCGCTTCGCGCAGCCTGCAAATTTCGCGTGCACTCCTCCTCAGCCTCTTTTCGAGCGGCTACACAACGATCGAGAGACTCTCGTAACCCAGCGTTTTCGTGCAAGGCGTCAGCGAGTTGTTCCTCGAGCGATTTCGGTGTGGGATCCATCAGCGGTCGAACATTGCTTCCCGCATTTCGTGGCTGATCTTATCCGGCCGTCAGCAAGCCGGAGCGTTCGAGCAGAGCGTTCGTGTCTGGATCGCGCCCCATGAAAGTTCGGTAAAGCTGGGATGGATCCTCGCTGTCTCCGCGCTCGAGAATATCCCGCCGGTACTCATCGCCCGTCTTTGTGTTGAAGATACCCTCCCGCTGGAACCGCGTGAACGCATCCGCATCCAGCACCTCGGCCCATTTATACGAGTAATATCCGGCACCATAGGCCACTGGACTCGAAAACAGATGAGTGAAGCTCGCAAGTATAGCGTAATTGGTTGGCAGGGGCGTGGGAGAAAACTCCGCCATGATATCGCGAGTAAAAGCGATTGCGTCTCCGTCACGATGCGGATCGTATTCTCGATGGAGCTTTAGATCGGCTAACCCAAGCCCGAGTTGACGCATCTGATCGTTGGCGCTCCGGAAAGTCCGTGCACGCTTCATTTTTTCGAATAGCTCGTCGGGAATCATTTCGCCTGTCTTGTAGTGCCGCGCGAATAGGTGTAGAGCGTCACGCTCCATGCACCAGTTCTCCATGATTTGTGAGGGCAGCCCAACGAAATCCCACGGCACGTTTGTGCCCGCGAGAGTCCTGACCGGCACACGACTTAATGTGTGGTGAAGCAGATGACCGAACTCATGGAAGATCGTTTCTACCTCGCGATGAGTAAGGAGTGAAGGCGTATTGGAAACAGGCGGAGTGAGATTTCCGCAAATCAGCCCAACATGAGGCTCGCCTGCATCCGGATTACCCGTAATCAGAGAGTCCATCCATGCGCCGCCGCGCTTGTTTTCGCGCGGGAACCAGTCGGTGTAGAAGCCGCCAAGAAGTTCGCCTGATACAGCGTCTTCTACGCGATAGTACTTAACGGCGGGATCCCATCCTCGGACATCCGGCTCCTCGATAACTTTGATACCTAGAATGCGGCTGAAGATCTCGAACATCCCAGCCACAACTCTGTCCAACTCGAAGTAAGGCCGCAATTCTTCTTCGTCAAAATCGTACAGCGCCAACCGTTGTTTTTCGGCAATGTAACTCACATCCCAAGGAAAAATCGAGTCGTAGCCCAAGTTCTTTCCTGTTTCTCGGAAGCTGTGATTCTCCTGGTCGAAAAAAGGCCTTGTCTTGCGATGTAAGTCTTCCAGAAAGGCTTGAGCCTGTTCTCCTTTGTGCGCCATGCGTTCGTCTAACACAAGATCGGCGAAATCGCGATACCCGAGCAGTTGGGCTTTTTCACGGCGAAGGCGAAGTATCTCCGAAATCAGAGCTCGGTTGTCGTATGGTCCAGACGTGGCGCGCGCATTTGACGCTTGCCAAAGCTGTTCCCTGATATGCCGGTCATCCAAGTACGTCATTGCCGCGATATAACTGGGAGCCTGCAATGTGAGGCGCCAGCCTTCCCTGCCCTTTGCCTTCGCGCTTTCCCGAGCCGCTATTCGAGCCGATTCCGGCAGTCCGGCGAGCTGGCGTTCGCCGCTGATCAGCAGTTCATACGCGTTCGTCGCATCCAACACATTTTCAGAGAATTTCGTTGTGGCTTGTGTGAGGGCTACATCCAAGGCTTGTAGCTTTCTTTTTCCTTCATCGTCCAGGTCCGCGCCCGCACGTCTGAACCCGGATACCGTTTTTTTCAAAAACCGCTTGTCTACCGGGGCAAGACTCGCGGCATCAGCACTCTCGACGACCGCCTTGACCGCACCCCACGCATTGGTGTCTAGCGGGATCGAAGTGTAAAACATGCTGACTGGACCTTCCACCGCATTATGCGCGGCGCGCATTTCGGGGGTTGTGACAACCGCTTCCAGATGCCGAATAACCGCCATTGCGAAATCGAGAGGCTCCGTCATCCTGTCCAAACCGATTAAAACGCGCTCGTAGCTTGCCCCAAAGTTTGGACTGCCCAACTCTGCTAACCGTCGCTTCATCTCCTTCAGTAGCACCTCGATGGCAGGCACGACGTGCTCCGCCCTTACCGCATCAAATTGAATTGGAAATCGACGGACGAGAAGTGGATTATCAATGGCTCGATCTGGCATGGAGTGCGAAACAGGGCCCGGATTTACCACACCCGGCACCCTTTGGCCGCGTACATCTTATCCCCAGTTTTGCATCCAAATGCTTCGCTAAATTGAGGTGCATTCGACACAACCCCGTTCGTGCGGAACTTACCCGGAGAATGCGGGTCTACTTGTGCAGTCAAACGTTCCCACTCAGGCGTGACGTGCATGCACCAGATTTGCGCGAATCCGAGAAAGAACTGCTGCGGCTGCGTATACCCGTCTTGCTTGGTTGAGGCAGGCGTCCCCTTTTTAGAGAGATCGTCCATGAGAGCAAGATACGCAAGGTGGAGGCCCCCGTCATCAGCGGTGTTTTCTCCGAGCGTCAACTTGCCATTCAAAGTCACGTCCGGCAAAGGACTGAAGCTTCCGTACTCCTTAACAAAACAATTCGAAAGTTTCTCAAATTCATCCGCATCACTCTTCTGCCACCAGTCTTTAAGGTTCCCGTCCGCGTCGAATTGCCGGCCCTCGTCATCGAATCCGTGTGTCAGCTCGTGCCCGATCACCACGCCAACAGCCCCGTAGTTGACAGCGTCGTCGGCTTCATTCGAATAGAAAGGCGGTTGCAGGATGCCGGCGGGGAAATTGATGTTATTTTCCGCAGCGCTGTAATCCGCATTGACTGTGGGCGGCGTCATGCTCCATTCCGCGCGATCCACCGGTTTGCCAATCTTGTCTAACTCTCGCTTGCTTTCAAACTCGCCTGCTCGATACCAGTTTCCGAAGTAATCGTCGTCCACGATCCTCACAGCCGAATAATCTCTCCACTTATCCGGATAACCAATCTTGTTCGTAACCGCGTGCAACTTAATTAGCGCTTCCTTCTTGGTGGCAGGGCTCATCCAGGCAATAGACTCTATATCATTCCCCATCTGGTGTTCAATCTCGCGTACCATTTTGAGGGTATGTTGCTTACCTTGTTCGCCGAACGTCTTCTCAACGAATTTGCGCCCGAGCGCTTCGCCGAGTTGATCGTCCGTCGCTGCCACGCAACGCTTCCAGCGAGGCTTCAACTCCTTTGCTCCCGTCAGCGTTCGCCCGTAGAAATCGAAGTTTTCGTCCACAAAGGCTTTCGTCAGCAGCTGCACACTGGCATTCAGATAATGCCACGTCATGTAATCCTTTAATTGATCCAAGCTGCTCCTATTTAGAAGTCCGCTGAACGCTTTGAAGAAATCAGGAACCGCGACATTGAGCTTCGAGAAGTTGGGGGCGTTGACTTGTGTGAAGAAGTACTTGAAGTTGAGTTTGGGCTGATCTCAATTAAATTCTCAAGCGGCATTTCGTGAACCAGCAATTGGGGATTGCGCCTGGAAACAACATCTAGCGACGCTTTCGCGAGATCCGTCTCAATCGACATGATGTTCGCTGCCTTCTGCGATGCAGTTGCTTGAGGATCTCCGATGAGCTGAAACATCTTTGCAATGTGCGCGACATATTTTTGCCGGATTTCTTTTGACTTTGAATCGCTCCGCAGATAGTAGTCTCTTTCCGGCAGTCCAAGGCCGCCTTGGTCGATCGTCGCGATCATCATCTGTGCATTTCTCGGGTCCGGGCTGGCAGTGAAGCCAAAAAATACCTCGACCTGCAGGGCATGCAGCCGCGCTATCTCATTCATCAATTCCTGACTGTTACTGATACGCGAGATCTGGTCGAGCTCCAACCGGAGGGGTGTTGTTCCCTTCTGCTGAACCAGACCTTCATCCATGCAGGACTGATAGAAGCCTCCAATTTTCTGGTCTGTTGATGACCGGCTTTGGTGCTGCGCCGAATCCTGCAGAATGTCTCGAAGGACTCTCTGATTTCTTTCGAATAGCTCATCAAAGCGGCCCCATGCGCTCTCATCGGGCGGAATGGGATTGTTCTTGATCCAAGTCCCGCAAGCGTATTGATAAAAGTCGTCGCAGCGATTAGCGGACCTGTCGATTGCTTTCAGATCCAAACCAGTTTGTGCTTGCGCTACTTTGTCGGATTGTCCGAGGGCCGCGCCCACAATGGCGGCACAACACACGACAGCCACGCTGAAATTACGTATGCTCATGCAAACTTTTAGTGTAATTGGCCAATCATCCAAGCGCGCGTTGATACGTGTACTATGTACAAATCGCAAACGCTTCCGCAGCCGCCGTGGAGTCAACCTATAATCGGTATATGAATCGCACTGAGTGGATTGCGCCGCGTCTAGGAAATCCCGTCCGGACCCAGATCCATTACGCACGCAGAAATATCCTTACGGAGGAGATGCAATATATCGCGCATCGGGAAAACCTCTCGCCCGAGTTGATTCGCGATGAGGTCGCGCGGGGCCGCATGATTATCCCAGCCAACATCCACCATCGCCGCTTGGAGCCCATGTGCATTGGCGTTGCTTCCAGTTGCAAGATTAACGCCAATATCGGGAATTCCTCCACCACTTCAAACATCCAGCAAGAGCTCGAAAAACTTGAATACTCGATCAAGTACGGCGCCGATACGGTCATGGATTTATCGACGGGCGGCGATATCCCGCGCATCCGGCAGGCCATAATCGACGAATCGCCCGTGCCCATTGGCACAGTCCCAATTTATGAAGCGCTTAGCCGCGTGCGCCGGGTGGAAGATCTCAATCTGAACGTCATGCTCGAGGTCATCGAAGAACAGGCCGAGCAGGGCGTAGATTATATGACCATTCACGCGGGCGTGCTCGTGCAATATGTTCCCTTGACCACGAAGCGCATCACTGGAATCGTCAGTCGAGGGGGCGCAATTCTCGCTGAATGGATGGTCAAAAACCACAAGCAGAACTTTCTTTACGAGCACTTCGATGAAATGTGCAAAATCTTCCAGAAACATGACGTCAGCTTCTCTCTGGGCGATGGTTTGCGCCCTGGTTGTCTGGCCGATGCGAGCGATGCAGCACAGTTTGCCGAGCTCAAAACCTTAGGCGAACTCACCCGGAAGGCATGGGATCATGATGTTCAAGTGATGATTGAAGGTCCTGGCCATATTCCACTCGACCAGATCGCTTTGCAGGTTGAGAAGGAACGCCAGCTGTGCGACGAAGCGCCGTTCTATACGTTAGGGCCGCTCGTCACTGACATCGCTCCCGGTTACGATCACATCACCTCCGCAATCGGTGCGGCGATGATCGGTTGGCATGGTGCATCCATGCTGTGCTACGTCACGCCGAAGGAGCACCTTGGTTTGCCGAATCTAGAAGACGTCAAACAAGGCATCATCGCTTACAAGATTGCCGCCCACGCTGCCGATGTGGCGCGTCATCGCAAAGGCGCACGCGACCGCGACGACGAGCTATCACGTGCCCGTTTCAACTTCGATTGGAAGCGCCAGTTCGAGCTCTCGCTTGATCCTGAAACCGCTCGTGCCTACCATGATGAGACGTTGCCTGAAGAAGGTTTCAAAGATGCCGCTTTCTGCTCGATGTGCGGTCCGAAGTTTTGCTCCATGAATCACTCGGCGAAGACTCAGCAGTTTACCGAAGCCGATGCAGCCGCTGTTTTGGGGACCTCGGAGCTGGTCGACATCGGTCAATGATTCAGTTTCGTGCCGATGATCGAGTTTTGCTCTTAGCGATTCCACCCACAACCGAGCTCACGAACATTGCTCGCGTGCTCATGAACGGCGTTCTCGTCGGACTCGGCGACAATCACGAGGTTCGTGCCGCATGCGAGTCCATGGCCGGGTTCGAAAACGTCATGTTCATCGAGGCCCCGCCGGATCGGATCCCGTGGCGCGCGGCTTATTTCACAAAGATCATTGTGCCTCCACAATTGGAAGCTTTGCTGCCACACGCGGCCGCTGAGCTGCATCGCGTCCTCGCGCCCGGCGGTCAGATAGTACGAACCACGGCCAACGTGTAACAGTGTGCCCTGACGGCCGGGATTCTAAAGTGAACTTGCTCGCTTTGGGTGAGTAGCCATTGGCTTCAAAATCTCATCGAGAAATGCGCGTGCGCCAGCCAAGGGAGTCAAGTGGGGATACCGTTCTCCCCCGTGATAATCGATTTTTAACACTTTGATAAAGCCATCGTGATCGATGATCAGCTCGATCGGTTGGGTACTGGCTTGTGACTCGCGTATTGCTTGGCGGAGCAAGTCGTCGCTAGCGCGGCGGCCGTTGATCGCAATGAGCTTCATGCCCGGACCTAAGCCGGCATTGTACGCGGGCGAACCCATTAGTACGTCGCCGATTGCGCTCTCGGCTACCAGCATGCCGAGCGAATACCAAGCATTGACTCCATGCGTCTTCGATTCCGTCGCGCGGATGAATTCGTTTGGCTGATCCGTGTATTCGATTCGGTATCCTCCATTCGTTATGCCTCCCAGCGGACCGTGTTGGCCTTTCGAAGTAAGCCTTGCATTCAAAAACTGCGCCCAGTCGTAAGGCTGAATTGCATTTAGATTTTGGACTACGTCTTCGAAGGTATAGGAAAGAACCTCGGGCGGAGTGTTGCCACGTACCCCGAGAAAGCGTTTGCAGAACTCGTTGATTGATTTTTTTCCTCCCGACAGCTTGCGCATCGTAATGTCAACGTCGAGCCATATCAACTCGCCCTCCGGATAATAATCGACGGAGCGGCGCCAGTTGTCCCATTGATCATTAGCCGCGTAAAGAATCTGAGCCGCTGTAGCTGTGTCCTGAAGGTCGCGCCAGTTGCGGCCGGGTCGATGATCCAGTTCCGCTCCGGATGCCGCTAAATACGAGCGATATTGCTCCGGATTCCAGATACCGCTGCGTACCGCTAGCACGTCTCCTAGATACTCAGTTAGGCCCTCATAGACCCACAGCAATTCGCCCTTCATCGGGTGCTGATAATCGGATGTGACCAAGCCTGCAGGACGGCGATATTTGCCATTCCAGGAATGCGTAAACTCGTGCGGAAGCAGACTACCTGCCAGCAAATTGAGATCGTCGTCCAGAAACGTTCTCGCGTCCACCCGATCGTCGCTCGACTCATGGTGTTCCAGGCCGAAATAAGCGACTTGATCGCTTAGCGTGACGAGGAAGCGATAGCTGTTGTAATGCCGTGACTTGTAGAGAGCGCCCGTCTCGCGGATCAAATTGCTGAACGCTGCCGCCCGTTCATCCCCAACGTTCAAATCCTCAGGGGTATCGCCTGCAAGGTCCAGATAGTGCTTAGGCGTCACCTCATTGGCGAGCGGAATCTCTTTAAAAAATTTTCCCGTCAAGACCGGCGAATCGACCAGCGTGTTAAGTGACACTCGCTGGAATCGCGTCGTTGTGCCTTCATGTGAAGCCTGCGTCAGCGCCGTTGCGAATTTCCATCCTTCTGGAATCTTGATCGAAGGTTCGAAACTTATCTCCACGGCTGGCTTGCCTACTGGATACAGCAGTACGTCGTTCCAGCTCACCATCGCAAGATTGACGCTTGTTGAGGCGCCAGAAGAGAATCCGGCCGGCGGAGCAGTGGCAAGGAAATCCAGGTTGCAATCTAGCAGCGTAGCTCCGAGCGGCACGTTCAAATGGAAGGCGAACATATCGATATCGTCCCGGCGCCATGGCAGAGTTTGCCCATTCGCAGTGAAAATAATCCCCGCCAAATCGTCAATGGGCCCCGTGGGTCCATGCTCACCCGGAATCCACTTTGGATAGACAAGTGTCAGCGGGCCAGGCTGGACCGGAATGGCGAGCCGCCCGTGCAGAATTTTGCGTGGTGCATCGGTTATGTCAACCAACAGAGTGATCGGCCTATCCGGCTGTCCGAAAGCGGAAGTCGTGCCGAAAACGATGAGAAAAGAAAGAAGAGTCTTATTGGTCAACTATCTATCATAAGAAGCGACACGATCGACTATCCCGCGGTGTGGCCTCGATTGGGGTACAACAGTGAAATGACGCGAATCATTTTCATCCTCGCTCTGGTCGCGCTCTCCGTTTCGGCGCAGGACTGGGCGGGCCAGCGACTCGAGAAATCACCACGGCACAGCGAATGGGTCACAGTCAAGCACGATGGCCGTTCGGTCGAGGCGTTCGTGGTCTATCCCGAATCGACGCAAAAAACTCCAGTCGTTCTCGTCATACACGAAATCTTCGGCCTGACCGATTGGGCCAAGGAGCTCACTGACGAGCTTGCCGAGGCGGGCTACGTCGCGATCGCTCCCGATCTTCTATCCGGCATGGGACCGCATAAAGGCCGAACGCCAGATTTTCCAGAGGGCGGAGCCGTTGAAGCCGTGAGTCACCTCAATCCGGACCAGGTTACCGCCGATCTCAAAGCAACTGCGGATTATGCGTTGAAATTGCCTGCTTCAAATGACAAGCTGTTCGTTGCTGGATTCTGCTGGGGCGGTGGCCAGAGCTTCCGGTTTGCTACGAACCGATCCGATCTTTCTGCCGCTTTTGTTTTTTACGGGCCTCCACCGGATAAGGAGGCGATCGTGCGAATAAAAGCTCCCGTGTACGGCTTTTACGGGGGGAACGATGCGCGCATCGACGCCACCATTCCCGCTACCAAAGATCTGATGAAGGAAGCGGGGAAGACATATGAGCCGGTAATCTACGAAGGAGCCGGCCACGGCTTTATGCGAGCAGGCGAAGCTCCCGATGCGAGCGACCCTAACCGCAAGGCGCGCACTGATGCATGGGAGCGCTTGAAAAAACTTCTGAGCGGAAGTTCTTAGGCCGCTGTCTTCTTACTTTTTCCCGAAGCTCCGGCAGGCGCTGACTGAACTCGTTTCTTAGCGGCCTGCCTCTCTTCCTTTTGCTCGTCCTTCATGCTGTCCGGCTGATGCTGCCAAGCGTCCCACAGCTTTGCAATATTCTTTGTGAACTGACGCGGCTTTTCTTCATAGACTCGCAGGCCAAGCGACATTGCCTTTTCGCGTAGCTCTTTTTGATATTCGGCCGCGAGTGCCAGAAAGAGCTCGACGTCCTTCTGATCACCGTAATCTTCGGGCTTTGTCTCGAGTCTTTCGCGGAGCACGACGAGATTGTGATCCTCGCCCAACCATGTCTCAAGGTTCTTGAGGCTTGCTTCATGGGCCTGCATTACGTCTGTCCACACGTTTTCCAGCAACCGGACGTGGTACCAGTGATCCTTCACGCGCTTGCGCCACTGATGATAATTCTCCGGCTGCGGATCCTTTTGCGCCGCCGCCATTACTTTCCGGCCCCGGCGAAATGTGGTTCTGAGACCCGGCGCAATTGCTTGAAAGCCGTTACTCTTTAGCGGCCAAGTTTTGATTCGCTTCTTCGTGGCGTTTAGAGTCGCGATAGCCCCTTTCACGACTTTGTCGATATCCGAGCTCTGCTCAGTTTCTTGTTTGCTTTTGTCCAGAGCCTGTCGAATCAAGGTTAATGTGTTTTTTTGCAAACTCTCGTGATGTTTTTCCACCACGCTGTCAAAGGTTTCGATGATCGCGGCTGCATCACGGAACTCGGACAACTTGCGCCCGAGTTCGCGCATCCGTCTATTTTCTTTTCGATATATCGGACCAAGATCGCGCTGCACAAGCCTCAGCGCACCACGAATTTTTTTGACGCTCTTGCGGGCCTCATGAATTGCGCCATCTCGGTTCTCGTGGACGTTGCGGCTCAGTTGCTCGGTGGCCGAGTCTAGTTCTTCAACAGCGATTCGTTTAATGCCCTCGGGAACCGATTCGCTGGCTTTAAGGCGATACGGCATTGACGGATGATAACAAAAAGTATTCGCCTGTCCGTTCCTTCTTTATGAGTGACCTTCGTGCGGCGCAGTCGCGGCGAAGGATGTTTCACCCCCGAACTCTTTATCTGCCTCCTCGTTCCTCCCGAACAGGCGCAAAGCGGCGGAGGTGACATGCTCGACAGTGAAGCCGAAGTTCTTCATCACTTCCTCGCCGGGGGCAGAGGCTCCGTAGTGATCGATACCGATTATGGTGCCATCGTCGCCGGCCCACTGGCGCCAGCCGATTGTGGCGGCAGCTTCAACCGTCACACGTTTCGTGATCGCCTTTGGCAGCACGCTCTCGCGATACGTGTCGTCCTGGGCTTCGAAAAGATTCCAGCCCGGCATACTGACTACGCACGCCCTGATGCCGTAGCCTTTCAGCTTCTCCTGCGCTTTTACGCAAAGCGCAACTTCCGAACCGGTTCCGATCAGAAGTACTTCCGCCTCGCCGCCCTCTGCCTCTGAAAGAACGTAAGCGCCTTTAGAGACATCTGGATTCTTCGCTCTGCTCCGGTCCAGGTGTGGAGTATTCTGGCGGGTCAGCGCGAAAAGCGTCGGGCCATTGTGCTGAATTGCCACGGCCCACGATTCCGCAGTCTCAGTCGCATCGGCGGGACGCATTACGTTCAACCCCGGAATAGCTCGCAACCCGGCAATCTGCTCGATGGGCTCGTGCGTCGGTCCGTCCTCACCGACGCCGATGCTGTCATGAGTGAAAACGTAGAAAGCCTTCAGTTTGCTCAACGCACCCAAACGAATCGAAGGCTTCATGTAATCGGAAAACACAAGAAACGTTGCGCTGAAAGGCAGGACGCCACCGTGCGCCGCCATGCCGTTCACGGCCGCTCCCATAGCATGCTCGCGCACACCAAACGCAATGTTCCGCCCTGCGTAGCCCCAATCTCCTCCAACTGCGCCCAACGTGCCCGGACCGGCAAATTCGCGCGGTTGGAAGTCGCCCATGCCCTTGAGCGCCGTATTTGTAGAAGGATTCAAATCCGCTGAACCGCCGATGATGTTTGGGATACGCTTTGCCAGGGAGTTCAGCGCTTCCCCGCCCGCTACGCGTGTTGCAATCGGCTTGTCGCTCGGCTTCCATTTCGGGAGATCCGCGCCCCAGTTATCCGGAAGTTTGCCGCTTATCGCCTGCTCAAACTCTGCAGCTTCGTTCGGGAAGTCCCTTCTATATGCTTCAAGGCTTTTCTGCCACTCTTGCTGCGCTTTCGCGCCTCTTTCAATGGCTTTCCTAAATTGATCGACTGCTTGTTGCGGCAGGTAGAACTTGTCCATGGTCGGCCAGCCGAGCGCCTTCTTCGCGGCCTGCAGTTCCTCTTCACCCAGAGGATTGCCATGCGCAGAAAAATTGTCCTGCTTTTTGGGGCTGCCGTAGCCAATATGGGTGTGGACCAGAATCATCGATGGCCGCCGGTCCTCGGCTCGCGCTTCGGCGATGGCCTTTGCGATATCTTCGGTGTCGTTACCTTCCAGCACAGTTTGCGTATGCCAGCCGTAAGCTTCAAACCGCTTCGCAACATCTTCTGTAAAGCATAAGTTTGTTCCCCCGGCGAGCGAGATATAGTTTTGGTCGTAAAGGAAAATCAGCTTGCCTAGACGTAGATGGCCGGCAAGCGATGCGGCTTCATGGCTGATGCCTTCCATCAAGTCTCCGTCGCTGCAGATGCCATACGTATAGTGGTCGACAATCCTGTGCCCGGGGCGGTTGTAGCGAGCGCCCAGCCAATCTTCCGCAATCGCCATTCCCACCGCATTTCCAAAGCCTTGTCCCAAGGGGCCTGTCGACACGTCGACTCCTACCGTATGCCCGCGCTCCGGATGTCCCGGAGTTTTGCTGCCAAATTTGCGGAACCGCTTGATCTCATCGAGCGGCAGATCATAACCGGTGAGATACAGAAGGCTGTATAGCAGCATCGATCCATGGCCGGCTGAAAGCACGAACCGATCGCGATCGAACCAAATCGGATCTTTTGGGTTGTGTTTCAGAAATCCGTTCCAAAGTGTATAAGCCATCGCCGCCGCGCCCATCGGCATACCGGGATGGCCCGAGTTCGCGTTCTGAACGGCGTCGGCCGAGAGGAAGCGAATCGTATTGATGCTCAGCTCTTCTAGGGTTTGGGTGTCTGTAGTAGGCACGTTCTCGTCTCTCCTCGTTTGACAATCTGACGGAAATGTTGTGACGCGCGAAACAAACTTTACGCGCTTGGAACTGATTACAGCTTATTACTGACGATCTTTCCCAAGGC
>JBPCLH010000206.1:0-34097 GCA_051003475.1 Bryobacteraceae bacterium | reverse complement strand
GATCACATGATTCACGTGGCGAAAACGGGAGCTGATCTGATTCGACTCGAAGTCTCGCGTTACAAAAGTTGTCCCACCCACGGCCATTTAGCTTGAAATCGGCTGTTTGACGGCTAGAGCGTGATTTGGGGCGTAGGAGTTTCGGCTATTGACAAGCCAGCCATGAACGAGTATATATACCTGTGAGTTCGGTGCTCCAGCAATGGAGATCGTAATTCGCGGAACCGTTAGGCTTCGGCGCATCGCCTCGTCGGCATGTTTGTGTCGGCCGTACGCCTCGCCTTCCTAATTATCGCGGAGATCCTGCTTAAGGACGGCTAACGAGTGGCCGCTCCCCAGCCCAGCCTCCCTCAACCCTGAAATTTATCGTGGAGAGGATCAAAGATGGGCAGAAGCAAGTTTGTGCAACCGACCGCGTGCATTACCGTAGTTACCCTATTTGCCGCACTGGGAATGTCATTTCGGCTTCGCGCACAGGAGCAACAAGAAGCTATCCGTGGCACTTATAAGTCCACGTTGATCACAATCGATGTACCCGGGGCCAGCGCTACGATTGCGAATGGGATCAACCCCCGAGGCGATATCGTGGGGGTTTATGGTGATAGCAGCGGTGGCCACGGCTTTCTGCTGCGCAAGGGCAACTTTACCAAAATCGATGTACCTGGAACTGCGAACGGGACAACAATCCCGAGCGGGATCAACCCGCAAGGCAACATCGTGGGGTACTACTATGATGCCAACTTCCATGATCACGGTTTTCTGCTGCAAGAAGGCACATTTACCACTATCGATGTGCCTGGCGCCTTGACGGTAGCGAATGGGATCAATCCGCAAAGCGACATTGTGGGGACCTATGCTGTCGGCATTTTCGACCATGGTTTTCTGCTACGGAAGGGCAGCTTTATCAGCATCGATGTACCTGGCGCCTTGTTTGGTGCGACTTACGTGACTGGGATCAACCCGCGAGGTGATATCGTGGGGCTCTACCTAGACACCAACTTTCATGGTTTTCTGCTGCGCGACGGCAGTTTTAAAAGCATCGATGTACCTGGGGCCACTTACGGGACTTACGCGAACGGGATCAACCCCCGAGGCGACATCGTGGGCTATTACATCGATAACGGCTTTCTCAATCATGGTTTTCTGCTGCGCGAGGGAAGTCTCACCACTTTCGACGTACCTGCGGCTATGTACACGTTCGCGACTGGGATCAACCCACGAGGCGACATCGTGGGCTACTACGGTGACAGCAACGGTAATCAGCATGGTTTTCTGCTGAGCGAGAAATAGCTCCGCCGTGCTCTCATTGGGGGCGGCAGGTCACCTTAAATGATTATCGCGGAGATCCTGCTCAAAGACGATCAACGGTTCGGTCTAGACTTCCCTCAACCTAATGATTGGCTCGATGAACAGCAATGCGACTCATAGTAAGTGTAATCCTGATGGCGCTTTTAATTACGGACCTGCTGCCTGCTCAGCAGCCGGCCACGGAACCTTCAACCAAACAAGAAATTGCCGCGTTGCCATCAAGCTCGCTCGTCGAGGTGAGCGTTAGAGGCGGAGGCATACTGCGGGGGCATATCGTAAACCGGACAGACACCAATTTCTCGCTGCGGCGCGAGAAAGGAGCTGGTACCCAAACTATCGCCTACGATCAGGTGCTCTCGGCTTCGCAAGTCAGAGGCGGGCATTCGCATAAGAAAGTTATTATTTGGGTTGTTGTGGCCGTGGCAGTGACAGTAGTGGTGGTAGGCATCGTGTTTGCAGTCAAACTGCGCAACTTCCGCTAGAGTGGTCCGGCATCTGACGCCGCACGATAGACTGACCGAATGCGGCGAGCGCTACTATCCTTGTTCTCGACTTTTGCTTTCCTGTTTGCCGCCGCAGCGCCCGACGAGAACGGAGCAAAAGCAACTGTACAGCAACTATTTGACGCAATGGCAGCGCACAACGCAAATGCTGCGCGGCTGATTTTCACTCCCGGCGCGATACTAACCGCAGTTCGACCCAATGGCTCGGTTTCGAACAGCACGAGCGAGGAGTTCGCGGCTCATGTGGGCGCTGCGAAGGAGTCGTGGCTTGAGCGAATGTGGAATCCGAAGGTGCTGATCCAGGGCGGTCTGGCTGTCGTATGGGCGGATTATGATTTTCATCTGAACGGCACATTCAGCCATTGCGGGGTGGACTCAGTGACGCTGGTGAACATCTCAGGAGCGTGGAAGATTTCTGGGATCGCCTATACGATGGAGACTTCGGGGTGCGCGCCGACTCCCCTCGGGCCTCCGAAGAAGTGAAGCGGCGGCGTAAACCGTGGAACGAGTCTGCTTTCTGTTGCAGGTCCGGCCAGAACGCCTTGCCGAGTACAAGGAACGGCACCGACATGTCTGGCCAGAGATGCGTGAAGCTCTTGCAGCGACGGGGTGGCACAACTACTCATTGTTTCTACGCGATGATGGGTTGCTGGTCGGATATTTGGAAACGCCGAGTTTTGAGCGAGCACTGGAGGGGATGGCGGCGCTTGAAGTGAATGAGCGCTGGCAGAAAGAGATGAAGCCGTTTTTCGTCGCGTCAGAGAGATATCCGGATGAGAGCATGGTCAGGCTGGAAGAAATCTTTCATCTGGACTGAAGAGATGGCAACGGCTTATTTTGTAATGCCGACTTGGCTGAGCAACCAGGCATATTCGAAGGCCTGCTCCTTGAGACGGTCGTATCTGCCTGAAGAGCCGCCATGGCCGGCGCCCATATTGACTTTCAAAAGGACCGGGTTGCTGCCGGTCTGCACCGTTCGTAAGCGGGCGACGAACTTCGCCGGTTCCCAGTACATGACCTGGCTGTCATTCAGACTGGTGGTGACCAGCATTGCAGGGTAGGGACGCTTCTCCAAGTTGTCATAAGGACTGTAGCTTTTCATGTAGTCGTAGGCGGGCCGCTCATTGGGATTTCCCCATTCGAGGTATTCACCGACAGTGAGGGGCAGGGTTGGATCTGTCATCGTGTTCATGACGTCGACAAACGGCACGGCAGCGTGAACAGCTTTGAACAAATCGGGCCTCATATTTGCCACGGCGCCCATCAGCAAGCCGCCTGCACTTCTGCCCTCAACGACTAGTTTGTCCTTAGACGTCCATCTTTGGTTGATCAAGTGTTCGGCGCTATCGATGAAATCGTAGAACGTATTCTTCTTTTTCATCAGCATTCCGTCATCGTGCCAAGCCTCGCCCATCTCGTTTCCACCGCGGATGTGTGCGATGGCGAAGATCATGCCACGATCGAGCAAGCTGAGGCGACTGCTTGAGAAACTCGCCGACGTGCCGAAGCCGTAAGACCCGTACGCGTAAAGAAAAAGCGGCGCCTCGCCGTCCCGTTTGAGACCTTTCTTATATACAACCGAGAGCGGGATCTTCACGCCGTCCCGTGCCGTAGCCCAGAGCCGCTCCGATGCATACTGCGAAGGATCATAACCGCCGAGCACTTCCTGCTGCTTCAACAGGGTGGCCTTGTGTGTGGCCATGTCGTAATCAAAGACACTCGATGGCGTAACGAAGCTCTGGTAGTTGTAGCGGAACAAGGTGGTTTCGTATTCGGGATTCTCAGCGGGAATTACCGAGTACACGGGTTCCGGGAATTGGATTGAGGTCCACTCGCCCGTGGAGAAATTGAAGATACGAAGGCGGTTCAGGGCGGCTGATCTCTCGTAGGCAAGAGCGTGACCTTTGAAAAGCGCCAGATCCTCGATGAGGACGCCGTTATCGTGGGCCAGAAATTCATTCCAATTGCGGGGGCTCGGGTCGGAAACGGGCGCAGTCACGACGCGAAAGTTTTTCGCATTCTTGTTGGTGCGGATGTAAAACAGTCCGCTGCGATGGTCAAGGTCGTACTTGTGATCTTTTTCGCGCGGGAGAACGATCGTCAATGGCGCATTCGGCCAATCGGCCGGGACGTAGCGGAACTCTGTCGAGTTGGTCGCCGTGACACGGAGAAAAATGAATTGCTTATCGCGCGTCCGATGTATCTCAACGTGGTAGAGCTCGTCCTTTTCGTTGTAGATTTCTTCTGCCGCATTCGATCCGAGGACATGCCGCAACATCAAGTTGGAACGCTTAGTCACCGGATCCTCGGTTGTGAAGAAGATTGCCTTGTTATTTGAAGCCCAGGCAAGCGAGGTTACTCTCTCGGCCGAGTCTGGCAATAGCTGTCCTGAGCGGAGATCCTTCAAATACAGCTTGTATTGGCGAAATCCAGTGCTGTCAGTGGTGTACGCGAGTAGGTTGCCATTATCGCTAATTTCAAACGCTCCAAGGCTTAAAAATGTGAGACCGGACGCCAACTCGTTCGAATCGAGCAAGACTTGCTCGGGTGCGCTCATGCTCTGTTTTCGGCGGCACTGAATTGGATATTGCCTGCCTTCTTCGGTTCGCGAATAGTAAAAATAATCGCCTCGCCGGACAGGAACCGAGAGATCCGTTTGCTTGATGCGACCGAGCATTTCTTTATAAAGAGCCTCTTCGAAGAGATTGAGGTTCTTCGTCATTGCTTTCGTGTAAGCATTCTCGGATTCGAGATACTTGATCACCTCAGGATTAGATTTGTCGCGCAACCAGTAATAGTTGTCGATAACGGTGGCACCATGGCGAATCTCCCGGTGCTCCAGGCAATTCGCGACCGGGGGAATCAACTCTTCGAGTTCAGCAAATGAGGACATAGTTAGGCAAGCAGCCGCAACTACATTCCATTTTCTGATCTCGTTTGCGGCTGGTATCGGTGATGGCTTCCTGAGGCCTGCGCGATGGCTCCCCAACTACTGTGAACCCCGCGGAGGGAATGGCTCTTGAATATATTCACCAGTTTTGCAGCATTCGATTCCTCTAAACCAGAATTGCCTGTAAATTGCGAAGATCTCCTACAGGCAGCGGCAAGAATGCCCGATAAATCCTTGTAGGCGCGAGGCCGAAGGAGCGTTTTGGGTATGAGAAAGAATCGATTCGGCATGATGGCCGCATTGTGGGTAGCGGGATTGAACATAACTGCTTTGTGCGCTCAATCGGCGCTCAATTTCGTCCCCATTCCACCCTGCCGATTGGTAGACACGCGTAATCCCGTGGGGAGCTTTGGGGGCCCGAGCTTGCAGGCAGCCACGACCAGGTACTTTCCGGTTTTATCCGGGTCTTGCGGGATTCCCGCAAATGCATCGGCTTACTCGTTCAATGTCACGGTTGTACCTTCGGGATTTCTGGGCTACTTGACTGTGTGGCCAGCTGGCGGAGCACAACCGCTTGCTTCAACCATCAACTCTTATCTGGGAGTAGCGGTGGCAAACGCGGCCATCGTTTCGGCGGGTACCAACGGAGCAGTGAGCGTATACGCCACTAACCCGACGGACGTGATTCTTGACATCAATGGATATTTCGTTGCGCAGAGTAATTCAAATACGCAGAGCTTGGCACTAGGAGCGGGCTCTTTGCCTGCCTCGAGCATAGGGCTGGGCAACACCGCTATCGGCATGAATACGCTCCAGATCAACAGTACTGGGGCATACAACGTCGGCGTTGGGTCTTCAGCGCTTCTAAACAACACAACAGGCTCGAACAACACTGCGGTGGGAAGCGCAGCTTTAGGACAGAATACGGGTGGCGGATACAACAGCGCCTTCGGCTACAACGCTCTGGCGATCAATGGGCTTGGAATGGGTAACACCGCGCTGGGATATACTGCGCTGTTCAATAACAACGCGAATTACAACACAGCTGTGGGAATTGCGGCACTGTCAAACAACACGATGGGCGGCAATAACACCGCTTTAGGATATTTTGCGCTCTCAAATTTGACAATTGGCGGAGGAAACATAGCGATCGGGAGCGCGGCTGGACAAAACGTGGCGGGCAGCGGTAGCTACAACATTGAGATCGGCAATTCAGGCACTCCTACTGACTCAAATGTCGTTCGCATCGGTACGCCCGGTGAGCACATGAGCGCCTTCATCGCTGGGATCAACAATTCGACAATTGCGGGTTCGGCCGTGGTGGTAAATGCCAACGGCCAACTGGGCGTCCTTCTGTCATCTGAGCGTTACAAGGAAGATATTCAAGGGATTGGAAAAGCGAGCGATGGGCTGATGCGGCTCCGCCCGGTCAGCTTCCATTACAAGCGTGCGGCGGAAGACGGACGCAAGCCCCTGAACTATGGATTAATCGCCGAAGAGGTGGCCGCAATATATCCGGAACTCGTCGTGTACGGCAATCACGGAGAGATCGAGTCGGTTCAGTACCATCAGCTTCCTGCTCTGCTGCTCAATGAGCTGCAAAAGCAACATCAGACTATTCAAGAGTTAGAAGAACGTATCGCTCGTCTGGAGAATCTACTGCATGATCGATCTCAATCCACGATAGCTGGCTGGAAGTGATTTCCGGCATTAAACCCGCCCGACGGAAACAAAGTATTCTGCTCGATAAAGGGTACCGGCACTAAAAATGCTGAACCTGTTACGATGAGGATTCCAAAGCCTCGCGCGATGCTCCGCGACTCTTCTCCTTCCACCCGCTGCGCCCTGTCCGGCATTCTTGCCGAGATTGTCGAGCATAAGCATCAGCAAGTGGCCGATTTGCATTCGCGTGCGGCAACACTAGAGCAGCAGGCATATGAGCGGAAGGCCCCATCGCGGTCCTTTTCAGAGGCGCTTCGAAAATCGAGTCCCGCAATTATCGCTGAGATAAAGAAGGCGTCTCCTAGCAAAGGTCTTCTGCGGCAGAATTTTCATCCGGCCTTCATCGCTCACGCTTATGAACAGGGCGGCGCCGCCTGTTTATCGGTAGTTACCGACAAGCATTACTTCGAAGGATCGCTGCTGGATTTGGAAGCGGCGCGTGCATCAGCGAATTTACCGATACTTCGGAAGGACTTCATCATAGACCGGCTTCAAATATTCGAGGCCGCTGCCCATAATGCGGATGCCATTTTGCTGATAGCGGCCATTCTGGATCTCGAGCAGCTCAGTAGCTTCCGCGAGCTTGCCTCCTCCCTCTCCCTTGCATCGCTGGTCGAAGTTCACAACCAGGAGGAACTTGTGAAAGCTATAGATTCGGGGGCCGAGATGATAGGTGTTAACAATCGCAATCTCGAAACATTCGAAGTCTCGCTTGATATTTCGTTGCGACTCAGCCTGTGCATGCCCAGCAGTGCCACCCGTGTGAGCGAAAGCGGGATTCACACCCGTGCTGATATAGATCTTCTGCGGGGTGCAGGTTTTGACGCATTCCTGATCGGCGAATCGTTAATGACCTCGCAGAATCCAACAGCGTCCCTGAGAGCGCTCATTCAACCGACCGCATGAATGCCGCGCACGATATTTCCTTCGTAATCAAGATCTGCGGAATCACGAATGAAGAAGACGCGAAACTCGCAATAGAAGCTGGCGCAAATGCGCTCGGTTTTAATTTCTATAGCGGCAGCCCGCGGTATATTAAACCGGCTCGCGCGAGAGAGATCGTACAAGCCGTGCAAACACCGTTTTTGAAAGTTGGTGTATTTGTGAGTGCCACTGAAGAACAGCTTGCAAACGCTGCGGCGCAAGTACCTCTGGATGTTCTCCAGTTACACGGGGATAACTGCTCCACTCGGTTTCCAAGGTCTTATCGCGTGTGGAAGAGCATTGTTGCGGAAGACGCAGCCGCCGACACTAAAGCGGGAACCGCTATGGCCGGAATCGTTGAAGCATATGTGCTCGACGCGCCAAGTCCCCACTTCGGAGGCTCGGGAAAGTCCTTCGATTGGTCTTTGGCCGCCAGCTTCGCGTACAGGAAGATTATCGCCGGTGGACTTGATTCAACGAATGTAGCCGATGCGATTCGAACTGCCCAGCCTTGGGGCGTGGATGCGTGCTCACGGCTGGAAGCGAGCCCCGGCAAGAAAGACGGCCAGCGCATCCGCGACTTTGTCAATGCTGTGATCGCAGCTCGCCCACAGGAGATAGCTCTATGACATCGGTTGGCGCGCCGGACGCTTTGGGGCATTTCGGACCCTACGGCGGACGGTATGTACCGGAAATTTTGATGTCGCCGCTCGAGGAGCTTGAGCAGGCTTACGCGGAAGCGCGTAAGGATCCGGCTTTCGAAACCGAATTGAAATCGCTGCTTCATCATTACGCGGGTCGGCCTACACCGCTCTACTTTGCTGCCCGGCTCACGCAAAGCCTTGGGGGCGCTCAAATCTGGTTGAAGCGGGAAGATCTACTTCACACGGGCGCGCACAAGATCAATAACTGTCTGGGACAGATTCTGCTAGCGCGGCGAATGGGCAAGCGCCGGATTATTGCGGAAACGGGTGCGGGTCAGCACGGCGTCGCTACCGCCACCGTATGCGCGCTCTTTGACATGGAATGCGTGGTCTACATGGGTGAAGAGGACATGCGGCGCCAACGACTGAACGTATTCCGAATGCGATTACTCGGCGCAAAAGTAGCCCCCGTCACAAATGGAAGCCGGACGTTGAAAGACGCCATCAGCGAAGCGATGCGCGATTGGGTAACGAACATCGCAACCACGCATTATCTGCTTGGCTCGGCACTCGGCGCGCATCCATACCCGATGATGGTCCGCGACTTTCACAGAGTGATAGGCGAAGAGACACGCGCTCAGTCACTCGAACAAATGGGACGACTGCCGGACACGATCATTGCCTGCGTCGGTGGTGGGAGTAATGCCATCGGCATTTTTTATCCGTTCGTAAATGATTCATCAGTGCGCCTGATTGGAACTGAAGCTGGCGGGAGAGGCGCAGGACTGGGGCAGCATGCGGCTCGCTTCAATGGCGGTTCGCCAGGCGTGTTGCATGGCGCCTGCAGTTACCTGTTGCAGGATGCTGATGGGCAGGTTTGCACAACGCACTCGGTGTCGGCAGGTCTTGATTACGCGCTGGTGGGACCGGAGCATGCATGGTTGCACGACCAACGCCGAGCGGAGTATGTCTCTGTGAGCGATGCCGATGCCCTCGCGGCGGCCAAGACACTGGCCCTTATGGAAGGTATTATCCCAGCTCTTGAAGCCGCTCACGCTATTGCCGAGGCAATCCGCCGTGCACCGCAAGACGCTGGCTCGATGTATGTCGTGAGTGTGTCGGGCCGCGGAGATAAGGATATGGATATCTATCGTGATAACATCCCCGAGCTCGAATCTATGGCCGAGATGGATGCTTGATGCCCACCGAGGTCATAACCCGGATTACGAGCCTGTTCAGCAGCTGTAAAGCTGAGGGGCGTAAAGCTTTTATCGCTTACATAACGGGAGGCGACCCGACGCCCTCTCAGACTGTTTCGCTCGTACTTGCGCTCGAGCGCGGTGGTGCCGACCTGGTTGAGCTAGGGGTTCCTTTTTCGGACCCGATCGCCGATGGGCCGGTAATTCAGCGGGCATCCGAGCGGGCATTGCGTGCCAAGAGCACGGTCGCCGGGTTGCTCGAAACAGTGCGCGAAATTCGGCGTCAATCGCAAATACCTCTATTGTTATTCAGCTATCTGAATCCGTTGCTTCGCTATGGTTTCGAGAAACTCGCAGGCGATGCTGTCGAAGCCGGGATTGATGGCGTTTTATTGACCGATCTGTGCATTGAAGAGGCGGCGGAATCAGTCCACCAACTTCGAAAACGCGGACTTGACACGATCTTTCTCGCAGCCCCTACAAGCACCGATCGCCGTCTGCGACTCGTCTCGGAGCACTCGTCCGGATTCATTTACCTAGTGTCCCGAAGCGGCGTGACTGGCGAGCAAGCCTCGGTATCGGATTCAGCAGCGCCAATCGTCACGCGCATGCGCGCAATTACCGATCTGCCGTTGGCGATGGGTTTCGGCATTGGCACGCCCCAGCAAGTGGCGGAAGTGGCGCGCCTGACTGACGGCGTCGTCGTTGGTAGCGCAATCGTGAAGTTTATTGAAGAGAACGCCGCTTCATCTGATCTTCCGGCGAGACTGGAAGAATGGACTCGCCGGCTCAGTGCTCCGCTTCGCCTCCCGGTGAATTTATAGACCTGTAAAGCCGAGTGCTTTTCCTGTTGTTTTTAACTCTTTTGTGGCTCAATAAGCCTTATTGACGCGAGTTATACAGCATTTTCGTAAATTTTGCGTAAAGCTAGGCTTTTTACTAGTACAAACTCTGTAATGTGAGTATAATCACAAACGAGGCAACTACCGTGAGCTCTCTTGCATTTGCGATGCGGACCACGTTGCTACCTCAGGCTGAGGTAAGCCGTATGGCGTCGATCCGGCGCTCCACATCTCTCTTTTCTCAAGGCCAAGCGGCCGACTCGCTGTACTTCGTTGATGACGGATTGATTAAGCTGACTCGAACGAATGATGGCGGGAATCGTATCATCCTTTCTATTACCGGACCTTGCGAACTGGTAGGCGAGGAGGTGTTGGCTGAAGATGCGACTGCGTATCAAGCCGACGCCGAAGCGCTAACGACAGCAAGCCTTTATCGAATCCCGCGCGATACGCTGATGAACATGCTTAGCACTAATTTCGATTTCGCCGCCGCCCTGATCGATTACCTGGTGCACCGGAAATCTGCTTTGGCTCGGAAGGTGGAGTTGTTATGCCTACATGACGTTGAGTATCGTATCTTACATTATCTGGTTGAACTCTCCTCATTGGTGAGGCCGGTCATCAATGGCGAAGGTTATCAGCTGCCTATCACGCAGGCGGAGCTGGCAGATCTAATTGGTGCCACAAGAGAAACAACCTCAACGACTCTGAACCAGCTTGAGCGAAAAGGCCTTGTGAGGCTATCACGGCGTTTGCTTACAGTGCCTTCACCGTCGACACTCCGCAGCGTTGTTGCCGGCCAGGAGATTGCGCCACAGGCTGTAGCGAGCGGAGCCTGAAGAATCCTTCCTAGGATTTTGCTGGCATTTTTTCGCTTTAGAATTGAGCCCAAACGAACATTGAATCCGACTGGCTGGCGCGCTTAAGCCATTGATTCGCAATCTTTTTGCTTGCCGGACGGCTGTGACTCTGCTACAGTGTATTGCAGATTTTCCGATGCTAGCTGGTTGTGTTCTTGCGAGCCCAAGTGATCTTCAAGGGGGGCTCAGCTCTCCTCGTTTCTCGCTCGGGTGGACGGACATTCATCTCAGCATCTAAAACAGGAGATAGCAGTGAGAGAAAAAGGTGTTGTGAAATGGTTTAACGCCGCAAAGGGCTATGGTTTCATCCAGCGCTCGAACGGCGATGATGTGTTCGTGCACTTCTCGGCGATCCAGATGAACGGATACCGCACGCTCGAGGAGGGTACGGAGGTGGAGTTCGAGGTGAAACGCGGGCCGAAGGGCCTGCAAGCTGAGAACGTTGGCAATCCGTAAGTACAGACCAGCCTAGATCAGGCCGCCGGTCACTATCGTCGTAGGACCGGCGGCCTTCCTGTTTTATACCAACCTTTTCCGAAGTTAACCCTCGTAAGTCAGACCTCCCTTTTCGCCATATAGACTTATAGCGAGCAACGTTGCGAGCTCATCGCAAGTCAAACCGGACGGAACTGATGTATGCAATACCGAAAATTGGGCAAAACTGAAGCGGAGATAAGTGAGATCGGGTTTGGGGCTTGGGGGATTGGAGGCAAGCAATGGTTGGGCGGCAAAGACGATGAATCCGAGCGAGCTTTGTGTCGTGCTTTTGAACTTGGTGTAAACTTTGTTGACACAGCATTGGCGTACGGAGACGGGCATAGCGAGCAATTGGTCGCTCAAGCGGTGAAGGGCGCCTTCCATCGCATATACGTAGCCACTAAAATTCCACCAAAGAACCGCATTTGGCCGGCGTCTGCGTCTACCCCCATCTCGGAAGTATTCCCTTACGATCACATAATTGAGTCGACGAACGAAAGCCTAGCGAATCTGGGAGTGGAACAGATTTATCTACAGCAGCTGCATACGTGGACCGACGCTTGGGTTGAGCGAGAAGAGTGGCGTCGCGCGGCAGAAGACCTTAAGCGCAGCGGCAAGGTTCGGTTTTTCGGCATTTCGGTTGCGGAACACGATCCCGACTCAGCGTTGGAGGCAATAAGGACGGGGATGGTTGATTCTGTTCAAGTGATTTACAACATTTTCGATCAGACTCCGGAAAGAAATCTGTTTCCACTTTGCCAAGAGAAAAAGATAGGTGTCCTGGCGCGAGTGCCCCTGGATGAGGGTGGGCTGACGGGAACAATCACGGAAGACACGCAATTCGTTCCCGCTGAGTTTCGCGATTCCTACTTCCGCGGCGACCGAAAACGACAGGTGGTGAAGCGGATTGAGGCGCTGAAAAAAGATCTTGTGGGGGTGCCGGGGACATTGCCCGAGATAGCCCTGCGGTTCTGCCTCTCACATCCCGCGGTGACAACGGTAATCCCGGGCATGCGCAGGGTTGCGACCGTCGAAAGCAGTTGCCGCGCCGCGGCCGGCGGTAAATTGGATGAGCGCACATTAGCCATCCTCAAACGGCACGCCTGGGATCGCAACTTTTATCAATAAATACATGAGAATTGCGATTCTTTCGGATATTCACGACAATCTTTGGAATCTGGAAGCGGCCCTGAACGCGGTGCAAGAGTGTGACATGCTGATCTGCTGTGGTGATCTGTGCTCGCCGTTCGTAATCGACGAGGTGGCTAAATTCAAAGGACACGTTCATATCGTGTTTGGAAACAACGACGGCGATCTATTTCGGATCGCTGCGAAAGGCCTGCGAAAGCCGAATATCTCCCTGGATGGCGAGGTTTTCGGAGGCACATTCCACGGGCGAAGAATGATTGTCAATCATTTCGATTATCTTGCGCGGCCGATGGCGAAGTCGGGCGACTACGACGTGGTCTGCTTCGGACATAATCACGAGCTTGAGATTTCGCGAGAAGGGCGTTGCTTGCTGATTAATCCGGGGCCGATTATGGGCGCGAAGTTCTCGAACGGGAAGTGGGAGGATACGGCTCCCACTTTCGTCATCTATGACACTGCCTCGGACACTGTCACGGTGTTCGGCATCGATCGAGAAAGCAAAGCTGTAACGGAGCTGGGCAAATAACTCTTTTGCGTGTAAAAGGGTTCGATCACACCTGCTCGCGGAGCCAAGCAAGATACTTATCCGATCCATCGATGACAGGCATGGCGATGATTTCCGGCGTATCGTAGGCATGCAATTGCGTGATGCGATCTCTCACGGCGGGGAAGCGTTGCTGTGTCGTTTTGATGATTAAGAGAACTTCCTGTGCAGTTTCCACCTTCCCCTGCCAGCGATAGATACTTTGAACGGATGGGAGAACGTTCACGCAAGCGGCGAGTCGCGCTTCGACGAGGGAATCGGCTATGATCAACGCCTCATCTTGCGTGCCGCAACTACAGAAAATGATCACTGCGCCTGTCATGAGATCTCGTTTTCGCTGGACGTTTCTTCAAAACAAGCTTATAACGATATGTAAGGGAGTACTTTACCGTGTTACGCTCCATTCTTCGGTCGCTAGCTGGTTTGGCCGCGCTCGTTGGCTTGGCCGCCTACGCCACTATCATGTTGCGAGGTCCGCAAGGGCTTAGCGCATTGTCCGAGAAGCGGCACGAGCTCCGGGAACTTGAAGAGATAAATGCAAATCTCATTCGGGATATTGAGGCCAAGAGACAGCGCATCGAGAGATTGAAGCACGATCCCAGCGCACAGGAACTCGAAATTCGGAAACGGCTGAAGTTGCAACGTCCAGGCGAGACGTCCTTTGTGCTTCCCGATGCACCAAATCCTTCGGCAGCGGGCCATGCTGCAGGAGCGATACGTCCTGACGAGCCGAAGTAGCTTCTGTGGCGGGCGGTAAACCGCCCACGAAAGCGGTACATCAAAGAGACAGTGTCAGAATCGAGGACATATGTCCGTTTACCAGGAACGCAAGGACGAGTTAGAGCGGTACGAGTTTATGATGGGCCAGGAGCGGGGACGGCTCGCGGTCACTCTCGATTGCATTACGGACGCGCTTGTTTTAGTTGGACAGCACGGTGTTTATTGCCAGAGCGCACGGCAGGTCGGGAAGCCGGCAATGGACATTCAGTTGATTTCCAAGAGCCTTACAGACGCGAAGGAACTCATCACGAGCGTGCTGGATGGAATGAAATTGCAGAGTGAAAGCACAACAGAGGGGTCGGTGTAGCCGATTCGGAGTTGGACCACGGTCTCGATCGGACCATACGGTTAACCGTCTCTTAGAAACGGATTCCGCGCCTTTTCTCTGCCGATGGTCGTCTCCGGACCATGTCCGGGGAACACAGCCGTATGGTCCGGTAGCTCGAATAGCCGCGTTTTTATAGAGGACAGGATTTGCCGCGTATTGCCGCCAGGCAAGTCAGTGCGGCCGATTGAATCGCGAAAAAGAGTGTCGCCCGCGATGAGTTTGTTTTCCTCTGGTATCCAGAGGCTCAGGCTGCCTTGCGTGTGACCGGGCGTATGGAGAACGTGAAACTCGGCAGGTCCAAGGCGTAAGACGCTGCCATCGGCGGCTGCCATGTCAACCTCCGTTCGCGGTGGGGTGTCGACGCCCAGCCATCCTGCCTGGACATCGAGCGCGTCCAGCAGTTCCGTGTCGCGCTCGTTCATATAGACTGGGGCTTTTGTTAAGGCGCGGAGCTTGTGGGCACCAGCGACGTGATCGATATGCGCGTGCGTGATGACGATTGCTTTGACCTTGAGCCGATGAAATTCGAGCATTTCCGTGATTTTGTCGATCTCCTCGCCGGGATCGATGACGATGGCTTCGCGGGTTTGCTCGTCGCCAAAAATGGAGCAATTGCACTGGAGAAGACCCACCGGAAGGATGACGTGAATCATTGGACTGGCTCTCGTGATTGATCGCTATATGGAGAAAACCGCATTGAGCGTGGGATCTTCCAGCTTTCTTTGCTGTTCAAAGCTGGCACGGGGATCACGGGCGGAAGATTTGCCCGCATAGAAGAGGCCGAAGCGGAGGCATATGCTGGCGAGCGAACCGAGGACTCCGGCGACGACGCGCTTGGGTCGCGATTTGCCTGGGAGTATGGAGATTACGGCGCTTGCGATGGTGAGCGCCTTTGCACTCTGCCAAAGAAACCCGCTGAAACCGCTGGTCAGCGGGTGGCCGACACGTTCGATTCGCCGGGCGTTCCTTTCAAGCGCGAATGTGGCGGCGAGTTCAGTGATTTTGCCCAGAGACCCAAACCACTCAATGGCACTGGCTTCGCGAGAGTTCCACTCGAAAAATTCGAAAAAGGCTGAGGCGGCGGCGGTGCCGGAAGCGAGAAAGAGCACCGGAGTGATTCGATAAGACGTTTGCCATAGCGGTACGGCGGTTTGCGAAAGGAGTACGCCGCTGTAGCCGGCAAGACCGAGACCCAAGACGCCTGCGATGAGGCCGAACGCGTTTGCGAGCGGTTGAAAAATTCGGGGGCCGGAGGGCAACACGGCAGCTGCTCCGGCAGCGGACGAGAAGAGCGTCAGGATCCAGGAGCCCATGCTCATGGGTGAGCTGACACGAAATACTCGGAGCATGTTCAGGAAGCGAGCCGGACGGCCGAGGTCGTGAATCAGCAACGCTGCACTGAGCGCACCGCCGAACGTTCCGATCCACCGCGATCGTAGAATCAATGAGCGCATCGCGCGGGGGGCAATTAGCTGGGCAGCGCCTCCGAACGTTGCGCCTACGCCTGCTACACCGCCGATATAAAAATAAGCCGGAATGGACCAGATCCATACGGGCTGTTTAAGCATGGGATGGCCGTAATAGGTGGGACTATCCACTGACTGTTGGCTGGGCACGTATGGGAAAGCTTGTGAATGAAGCGCAATGTCCTTCTTCGTAGCGAGTACGGCTTGACTGGCAGCTTCACCCGTCAGTGCTCCAATTTTAGGATCGACGTTGCGGCCGTCATCATGGATCATTTCGAGGGCTCCTTAGCGTTCCCCCCAAGCAGGACGGAAGCCAGAGCAACAGCCGTCACGCCGATAGCAGCCAGACCGGCAGAGATCCAGCTTTTATTCCCTTTGTGCGTCGGGACCTCCGGATTCGGTGGTAAGTTATAAACCTCCGGCTTATCAATTAACAGAAAGAACGCGTGGAGACCTTCGGTTCCGGGCTGGCTAGCGGCGTCTTGGCCATAGAGATACGCTTCCGGGACACCGTTTTTATGTAGCTTGTCGACGCGGGCCCTGGCATTCGCTTTGAGCTCTTCAATCTCGCCGAATTGAATCGATCGAGTGGGGCAAGCTTTGGCGCAGGCCGGCTCCATGCCGTCTTTTTGGCGGTCGTAGCAAAGCGTGCATTTCCAGGCGCGGCCGTCCTCGGGGTTGCGGTCAATTACGCCGAAGGGACAGCCGGCGACGCAATAACCGCAGCCATTACAGATGTCCGGCTGTACATACACCGACCCAAATTCGGTGCGGATGATGGCGCCCGTGGGACAGTTTTCAAGGCAGCCGGCGCGCGCGCAGTGTTTGCAGACATCCGATGCCATGAGCCAGGAGAGCCCGCCGGTGTCTTGCATGCCGATGGGCACGGGACGCTCGATGAAACTGACGTGACGCCACGTAGTAGAACCCAGCGCCATGGTGTTGTCATAGGACATGCCGCTGAAGTGGTAACCGTCGTCGGGCAACTGGTTCCATTGCTTGCAGGCGACCTCACAAGCCTTGCAGCCAATGCAGAGAGTAGTGTCGGTGAAGAAACCTGTGGTGGTCATGCCGGTTACGTTTGATCGCCTCGTTTGGAGAACGGAGCATGAATGTGATGCCTTCCGGCGGGGCGCTGGCGCGCTATAGGGAGATCGCGGAGTAGTTCGTCGGGCCGGCTTTCGTGCAGTTTGAGCAGGGGCCTGTGTCGATCGCGCCGGCCAGGACGTATGTTGCCGGTGAGAGCCTTCGATTCCTGAATGCTGACGTTGGGATCGGCGGTAAAGGCAACCAGTTCGTTGGCAGCATCGCCGACAACGAGGCCACGGTTTCCCCAATGGTAGGGTAGGCCGATTTGATGAACAATGCGGCGGCCCAGCTTTAGAGGTTTGACGCGCTCCGTGACAAGGACACGCACTTCGATTTCGGAGCGGGCAGTGGAGATGGTGGCCCAACCGCCATTGCGGAGACCTCTTTCTTGCGCCAGCGCAGGCGAAATTTCGCAAAACATTTCGGGTTGAAGCTCAGCGAGCCAGGACAGCCAGCGCGACATGGCTCCGGAGGTGTGTTGTTCGGTCAGGCGGTACGTCGTGATGACGTAGGGGAAGCGTGGGTCGGCATAGGGACGTGCTATTTGGTTGTCGGGCCGATCATATTCGAGGCGGACCGGATTGCACTGCTGACCATAGAGCGGATTCTGCACAACTGACTCTATGGGTTCGTAATGCGTGGGCAGGGGACCGTCCTGCAAACCGGTTGGAGCAAACAGCCAACCTTTACCGTCGGGCTGTAAAAGAAAGGGATCGTCGCCGGAGATGGTTTGGACGCCTTGAGAATCTTCCGAGGCGCGGTAATCGGGACGAAGTTGCTTCATGAAATCGGGCACGTCGTGACCAGTCCACTCTTCTTTGGCATGATCCCACCAAACCAAGGCTTTGCGTTCAGACCAGGGGCGGCCTTCGGGATCGGCAGCGGCGCGGTTGTACAGGATACGGCGATTGGCAGGCCACGCGAAGCCCCAGCCAGGACCGTAGTGATACCGATCCGTGGCGGGCTTGCGATTTGCAGCGCGATTCACACCATTGGCGTAGATGCCGGAGTAGATCCAGCAGCCGCAGGCGGTCGAACCATCACGTTCGAGATCGACGAAACCATCGGCCGGCTTGCGATCCGCGACCGAGTAGCCGTTGACTTCCGCGAGAACCGCTTCGGCTGAAGGCTCTGTTATGCGGCCTTCGACGGGATAATCCCAGGCGAGATCTTGAATGGGGCGATCTTTAGGATCGGCGGAATCTGCGTATAGCTCTTTCAGTCGGCGGCCGAGGTGGTAGGCGAAATGGAGCTCGCTGCGGCAATCGCCGGGCGGCTCGATAGCGGCGTGATGCCATTGAACGATGCGTTGGGTTTGGGTGAAGCTGCCGTTTTTTTCAGTGTGTGCCGCGGCCGGGAAGAAGAACACCTCGGTGCCAATGGTTTCCGCGCTAACCTCGCCCCGCTCGTGTTCGGGCGAGTCTTTCCAGAATTCGGCGGTTTCGATCAGGTAGAAATCGCGAACGACGAGCCATTCAAGATTGCGCAGCCCTTTGCGCTGCAGCCCTGAATTCGGCGATCCTACGACGGCGTTCTGGCCCATGACGAAGTAGCCTTTGACATCACCGTCAGCCATGTTGACCACGGTTGTCATGTGCGAATGATCGCCCGTGATCTTCGGGAGATAGTTGAAGCAGAACCCGTTCTCGGGAGTCGCGGCGTCGCCGTACCAGGCTTTGAGGAGCGAGACGATGTACTTCGGAAACTCCGTCCACCAGCCGGATCGGGCGGTGTAATGCTCCATGTAGTCGTCCAGCGAGTGGTCGGCACCTGCCTTCGGCATGGGAAGATAGCCGGGCAAAAGATCATAGAGCGTGGGGATGTCAGTTGAGCCCTGAATGGTAGCGTGGCCGCGCAAAGCGAGAATCCCACCGCCCGGCCGACCGATGTTGCCGAGGAGCAATTGAAGAATGGCCGCAGCCCGGATGAACTGCGCACCAGTGGAGTGCTGCGTCCAGCCCACTGCATAGCAGAAGGCGGAGGTACGCTCGCGGCCGGAGTTGCGACAAAGAATTGTGGCGATTTTCTGGAATTGATCGGCGGCGATTCCGCAGACCTCTTCGACCATTTCGGGCGTGTAGCGCCGGAAATGCCGCTTCACAATCTGAAACACGCAACGTGAGTGTTGCAGGGTTGGATCGGTCTCATGAACCTTCACTTTGGGACCGGCGAAGTGGGCGGCGCGCTCGGCGTGTGATTCGGGGACGCGATGCGCTTCCTGTTCTTTGTGCTCAGTACCTTCATAGCGCCAAGTCGGCCCCCCGTATTGGGCTTTTTCTTCTTGCCACCCACTGAACAGGCCATCGAGATCTTCTGTGTCTCGGTAGTCATCGCGAACAAGGGCCGAGGCGTTCGTATAGGAGGTGACGTATTCCTTGAAGTAGAGCTCGTTCTTGATGACATGCGAGATGAGCGCGCCAAGAAACACGATATCTGTACCGGCGCGAATGGGCACGTACACGTCAGCCACAGCGCTGGTGCGCGTGAAGCGCGGATCGACATGAATGATGGTAGCGCCACGCTGCTTGGCTTCCATCACCCAGCGGAAGCCGACGGGATGGCACTCG
This sequence comes from Bryobacteraceae bacterium, assembly GCA_051003475.1. GTDB lineage: Bacteria > Acidobacteriota > Terriglobia > Bryobacterales > Bryobacteraceae > Bog-105. Next base: position 14,805 of record JBPCLH010000206.1, on the reverse strand, counting down.
GCCATGTTCGAGCCTTCAATGATGATGCAGTCTGCGTTCGCGAGATCCTGGAGTGCAGTTGTTGCACCGCCTCTTCCGAACGAGGCCCCCAGACCGGGGACCGTAGAAGAGTGTCAAATACGGGCCTGATTCTCTACTTGAACGATGCCCAGCGCGCAGTAAAGCTTCTTGAGGAGATAATTCTCCTCGTTGTCCCATGTCGCTCCTCCCAGGTGAGCCATCCCGAGCGTGCGATTGACGGTTTCGCCCTTTTCGGTTGCGATTTGCCAGGTTTCTTCACGTGTCTTCTTCACGCGGTGGGCGATCATCTCCATGGCCTGGGCGAGGGGAATGGCTTCCCATTCGGTTGCGTAGGGTCTCCGATAGAGGACCTGCTGAACGCGCTGTTTGCTGGTAACTAGTTGGAAAGTCGCGGAACCCTTTGGACACAGGCAACCCTCCGAAATAGGCGAGGCGGGATCCCCTTCGATGTCGATAATGCGGCCGTTTTTCACGTAGATCAGTTGGCCGCAGCCCACAGCACAGTAAGGGCAAACAGATCCAACGACTTTGTCCGCGCTCTTGGTCCTGGGCATCAGAGCCCGTGTGCGGTCCGAGGAGGCCGTCTCGCCCAAGGCGTGAGGATCGCCCTGCCGCAGCTGCTTCAATACGGGCCAGTCAGTTAGTTTGGGCAGTTTCATAGCAGAGTATTCCTCTTCATAGACAACGGAAAACGCCAATCGTAACGAGGACGAACGCCCGTAAGTTTGTCAAGATCATCCAATCCGCAACACCTCACGGTATTCATCCGGTAACCGTACGGGGCGCCATTCGCTGTTGAGCCAAATGTGGCGAGTTGAGCCTTGAGCGAGCAGCCTATCAGGATCCGCGGACCGGACCTGATATGCGAACTCAATCGTGCGTGAGCTCGAGTTCACAACCTCCGTTTGCACGATGATCTCCTGATCGTATCTTGCGGGGTGGAGATAATGGCAATTGGCGTCTATGACGGAAAGAAACAAGCCTTCCGCCTCCAGTAGTTTATAATCGAACCCGCGCGCACGAACCAGCTCTACTCGCCCGATCTCCATCCATACGAGGTAATTTGCATAATAGACGACTCCCATCTGGTCGGTTTCGGCATAGCGGACGCGAAAGCGCGTGCGATGCTTGTCCAAGCTGGCGGATTGATGCTCCAAGCGTTTGCCTCTTGGTTTGACTATACCGGGAGCGCAGAGCAAGGCTGACCACCTGCCCTATAGGCTAAATATAGACGAGTTAGTCCAATGTTCCGGCGGTGAGGCACTGAAGGCCTCGTTGCACAAAAATGGCAACAAATTCTAAGATCTCCACGGCCTCTAAAGTCGTTGTAGCAACCACCGTCGCGCTGTCGTTTATTAGCTACTGGAGAGGGGCGGCCATTGTTTTGAGCGACCTTGCTTCCTCCATGTTTTACGCCGGCGGCATTGCGGAACGGACCATCGGAAAACCGGCTGCTTGGTACGTCCTGGGCGTGATGCTCTTCAGTTTCGCTGTCCGCTCCGTATACATGGAAAGCTGCGGGATGTTTGTGCGTGGCGGCGTTTATGTCGTCGTACGCGACAGCATGGGTCCATTTCTGGCACGATTCTCCGTCTCCGCGCTGGTTTTCGACTATGTCTTAACTGGGCCTATCAGCGTTGTAAGTGCTGGGCAATATCTTGGTCGTCTTATCAACGAACTCTCCGGGTATGCGCATCAAAATCTCCAGCTTGATCCGAATACATTTGCCGCTTTTTTCGCTGTGCTCGTCACCCTGTACTTCTGGTGGAGCAACATCAAGGGTATTGAAGAGTCGAGTGGCGCAGCGCTCAAGATCATGCAAATCACTACCGTAATGGTGGGGGCGCTGCTCATCTGGTGCCCGCTCACGATTTTGATTCAGGGCAAATGGCAACTGCCGCCCTCTCCATTACCGAAGAATTTGGTCTTGCATGATGAATCGCTCGGCTGGTTGAAGGGAACTGTCTGGCCGACCATCCCGATCGTCGCCGTGATTATCGCTTTCGGACACTCACTGCTATCGATGAGCGGCTTCGAGACGCTGGCCCAGGTTTACCGCGAAATTGCTTCTCCCAAACTGAAAAACCTCAAAATCACCGCCAACATTGTCTGCTTCTACGCGCTTTGCTCCACTGGTCTCATCACCCTATTCGCGGTAATGATCATCCCCGATGACGCTCGCAAGAGCTATGTAGATAATCTGATCGGCGGCCTCGCGATGAACTTGGCGGGACCGACCTTATTGCGACTGGTATTCCACGGTTTTGTCGTGATTGTAGGCGTGCTAATACTCTCAGGAGCGGTCAATACATCGTTGATTGGGGCAAATGGGATTCTGAACCGCGTCGCCGAAGACGGTGTGCTTCTGGAAGCCTTCCGAAAGCCGCATCCTAAATTCGGAACCACATCACGCATCATCAACCTGATTTCTTTGCTTCAGGTCGCAACGATCATTCTGAGCCGCGGAAACATGCTTCTGCTCGGAGAGGCGTATGCATTCGGCGTGGTTTGGAGCTTCGCTCTCAAAGCGCTTGGCGTAATGGCATTGAGATTTCAGCGGCACGATCAAGAATATAAGGTGCCGTTGAATATCCGGATCGGTGGCAAAGAGATCCCGGTTGGGCTGGGTGCAACAACTTTAGTTTTGATGGTAACCGCTATAGTAAACCTCTTTTCGAAACAGTACGCAACGATTTACGGTATCAGCTTCACGGTCGCATTTTTCCTGCTTTTCACAATTTCCGAGCGGATCAACACGCGGAAGCATAGGGCTCGCCAAGAAAAGTCACTCGAACGCTTCAACTTGCAGCAGCAGCCTCGCGTCGAGGCAAAGTCGCTCCATGCGCGACCTGGAGGCGTCTTGGTGGCTGCTCGGAACCCGGCCAACCTGCAGCATTTGAGACGGACTCTTCAGAAGACGAATCTACGCCGCAATGACATTGTAGTAATGACTGTCCGTCCACTTGGAGCCGACAGTGAGTATGAGCTAAACGAGGAGCAATTGTTCGGCTCGGATGAGAAGGCCCTCTTTTCCGCGGTTGTAACGATGGCCGAAAAGGAAGGCAAGCATGTGGAACTGCTGGTGGTGCCGGCGATGGACCCATTCGATGCGCTCGTGCAAACTGCAAGCCAATTGAAGGTCTCGCGGCTGGTCACCGGCGTTTCTCCCCGGATGTCTTCGGACGAACTGGCCCGGAGAATCGGTCTTGCGTGGGAGCGTCTTCCAGAGCCACGGCACTCATTCTCGCTCGAGATCATTACGCCCGATCGACCATCCACCTTCGTGAATCTGGGCCCACATCCACCGCGGCTCTGGCCCGAGGACTTGGACAAGCTCCACGATCTTTGGTTGAGACTCAGCGCCGATGAGGCACTCGGCTGCAAGCTTCACCATCGTGACGTGGTCGGGCTAGCACTCCGCAAGCTTGAAAAAGAACTAGATAGTCCTGCGCGGGACGAAGCGATACGTAAATTACGGGAAGAGCTCCGGAATCACTGAAGATATTTCATCCCTCCGTCAAAAACCTCTCTGCTTGCGCTTCATTTCTAAAATCCATTTCGGCGGACTGTAGAAGCTGTGTCGCTTCCGCTTCACTTTGCGCTACGAACAGTAAGATGTCGGCAATAGCATCACCGGCGGACGCGTATGGATCATTGTTGTTCACACGTCGATATCTCCGAACGATTTCCTCGCCTCGGCGTTTCCGTTCTTCAAGTGTCGACATTCAGTGGACCCCCGCGTTCCTCCGGTCCCGAAGAGAACAGCTTAGCCTTTCGTGAACAGCTTTCTTTCTCCTACTCATAGAGTTTACCCTGGCTCACATCCCCGAGCGGCCGAGAGCGATGTGGTGCGCTTGATAGGATTTGGGCATGCGCGTCAGGGTACTGTTTTTCGGAATCCTGAAAGACATCGTGGGCCGGTCCGAGGAATCGCTCGAAATCGAGCCAAATTCTACCCTGGCCAGCCTCTTCGAGGCGTATTCCATGCGTTTCGAAACCCTACGAGACAAACGCCCGTCGATTCTATTTGCCAGGAACCGGGAGTTTGCCACGCCAGGAACGTCGTTGACTGAAAACGACGAAGTCGCATTTTTGCCTCCGGTCAGCGGCGGCAGCGAAGCGCGCATTTGCACGCCAGAAGGACACGTGTTTGCGATCACTCGCGATGCTCTCGATTCTGAAGAGCTTTCGCGCAGATTGCAGAGCCCTGACGACGGCGCGCTAGTGATTTTTGAAGGTGTGGTGCGCAATCACACCAACGGCAGGTTAGTGCGTCATCTGGAGTATGAGTGCTACGAGCAAATGGCCCTCGAACAGATAGTTCGGATTGGAAGCGAAGTAGCGGCTAAGTTTTCGTTGGGCCGCATCGGGATGGTTCATCGTCTGGGGCGCCTGGCGATCGGAGAAGCGAGTGTCGTTGTGGTCGTTGCCGCACCACACCGCAAAGCCGCGTTCGAGGCAGCTCTGGAGGGAATCAATCGCTTGAAACGCGAGGTGCCGATCTGGAAGAAGGAATTTTTCGCAGACGGAGCCGTGTGGGTGGATGGCGAGTGGGACGATGCGTTGCTGGCAGGCTCACGAAAAGATGACGCACCGTAGATTCCGTGCTGTGCAGGCGGTTGCGGCCGTCTTATGTTTTAGCCCGCTTGGATTGCCCCAATTTAAGCCCACGAATCCTATTCCCACACAACAAACTGCGCCGCAAAGCCAAGGAGTGCCCGACCAAGCGCCTTCATTTTCCGTGAGGGTGAATCTGGTTAGGCTGTTGGTCTCTGTGCGCGACAAATCAGGCACACCGAGGACGGATCTCAATAAGACAGATTTTCGGGTATTCGACAGCGGAGCGCGTCAAGATATAGCCGTGTTTGAGCGAAATACATCTTTACCCCTTTCCGTTGCGATCATGGTCGACACAAGCGGCAGCACTCAAATCGAACTTCATAACGAAGTTGACTCCGTGCTTAAATTCATTCCTACTCTCCTAAACGCTGGTAATGCGGACGATACATTTGCCTTGTTCAGTTTCAATTGGCGAACCAATATGGAAGTAGACTTCTCCCGCAAACAGCACCGAGCCGAGCGCGCACTCCACGCGCTCAAGGGCGAGGGCGGGACTTCCCTATACGATGCGATTTATCTGGTGAGCGATAGCCTTGCCGACAGAGAGGGCCGACACGTCATGGTGCTCATAACGGACGGTGGTGACACGACAAGCTACAAGCGTTATGAAGACGCGTTAAAAGCCGCTCAACGTGCCGATGCCGTAGTGTACCCGATCGTCGTTGTTCCTATCGCCAATGATGCAGGTCGGAATACGGGCGGTGAGCATGCTCTTGCGACCCTGGCCGAATCGACGGGTGGGCGTATCTTCTATGCGGCAGGCTACGAGCAATTGGAGCAAGCTTTCACAGACATCCTGCGAGCATTGCGAACGCAGTATCTGCTTGGCTATTATCCAAAGAATGTCCGGCAAGAGCCGAAGCTTTTCCATCCGGTAAAGGTAGAACTCCGCGATCCTTGGCTCAAGGTCACGGCCAGAAACGGTTACTACCAACCTTAACCAAAACTGTCCTATGGTGAAGTGACAGTATATGGGTGATTTTCTTGACGCCGCGATTGAGATCGCGCGCGAAGCAGGTCAGGTCTTGCTTTCACATCGCGGAGTGGGCTTTGAATTAAAGGGCGAGTTCGATTTGGTGACGGCGGCCGACCGGGCAAGTGAACAACTCGTGGTCAAGCGCCTGAAAGAGCAATTCCCGAAACATGGCATTGTCGCCGAAGAGGGCGGCCATGCCGAAATGCATTCTGAATTCCGGTGGTATGTAGATCCGCTTGATGGGACAACTAATTTCGCGCACGGCTTTCCAATGTGGAACGTGACATTGGCTATCGCGCGAAACGAAGAAGTAATCGCCGGCGTAATCTTCGATCCCCTGAACGATGAGCTGTTTACCTGCGAGCGTGGCGCAGGTGCCCGCCTGAATGGTGCGCCTATCCGCGTAAGCAAGGTGCGCGCTCTAAATGACTCTCTCCTTGCGACAGGCTTTCCCAGCCGGCGACGGCATCGAGACATCAACATTCATTTTTATTATCAGGCCGCCATGATGACGCACGGTGTGCGGCGCGGTGGTTCCGCCGCTCTGGATTTGGCCTATACGGCGTGCGGGAGACTCGATGGATTTTGGGAATTTGGCCTTAATCCATGGGATATGGCCGCAGGTGCGTTGCTCGTCCTTGAAGCTGGCGGAAAGCTTTCGGGAATGAGGGGCGAGATGCTTAATCTCCACGGCGAACACATCTTAGCGGACAACGGTGCTATTCACCAAGAAACTCTGGAGTTGTTCGCCGAGATTTTCCAAGGTCGCTATCGCTTCGAACTACCGTCTTTCTCCACCGAAGCGTACGAGACGCAGCGTGGTTGAAGTTCCTGCCGTTCCGCTGACACTCGAAGGATCGAGCGTTCTGCATCAGATGTTTCGTTTGCGCAGGGCGGGCTTGCGCGCCCTCGAAATCTCGCAACGCAAATGCATGCTAGAGGAAGCTGTTGCGCTTTTAGCTCGGATGGAGCGGAACTCCGAACAAGGGCACCCTAATCAGTCCGCCCTCTTCTCGCAAATCGGACACAAGAGCGATCTGATGATCTTGCATTTCCGGGATTCGCTCGAAGATCTCCACCGGGCAGAACTCGCCATCGGACAATTACAATTGGCCGACTACCTCGAACCAATCCACTCCTATTTGTCGGTCGTCGAGTTGGGACTGTATGAGTCTTCTGCCAAAACGTATGCTCAGCTGGCTGAGCAGGGCTTCGAGCCCTACTCCCCTGAGTGGAATTCCGGCATTGGCGAAGTGATTCATCGGCAGACCGCTGCAATGGCGCCCCGGTTATATCCACAGATCCCCGGATCGAGATATCTCTGCTTTTACCCGATGGACCGGAAGCGCGGCGAGGGGAAAAACTGGTACCAGGTTCCGATGGCCGAGCGGCAGCGCCTTATGCACGAACACGGACGAATCGGTCGCCGGTACGCGGAAAGCGTTAAGCAAATCATCACTGGGTCGATCGGTTTTGACGACTGGGAATGGGGCGTCGACCTTTTCGCCGATGACCCGCTCGTCTTCAAGAAACTGATTTATGAGATGAGATTTGACGAGGTTAGCGCAGTCTATGCTTTGTTCGGAACGTTCTATGTAGGTTTGCGGGTACGGGCTACAGATCTACCGAGGCTCTTGGCTGGCGAGCTCGCCTAAGATTGCGGAGGACCCGATTAGGCATCGTACGCCCTAGCGGCCTTATACCGCTACTCAACCTTCCGGAATAGCTAATGGTTTTGAACTCTGAATTACCGTAATTTAGAGAGCATCAGGATGGCTACTCGTGAGCGCCGCTCCTGAAGGAGGACGGGCGTGCTAGAGCAAGTATTGCACTGGAGTACGTTGGCTGTTGCGTTTGTACTAGGTTTGACGGTTCTGCTTAAGAAAAAAGCCAGGAAAGAGCGCCGGTCGTCCGGTCAGTGGGTGATCCTGCTGCTCTATAAGGCAGTCAGACGCGCATGGGCACTAGTTCGCGCTATTGATGTGGGCTATCTCGAGTATCGCCGCGCCATCAAAGAAGCACCATTTGAAATCGAGAACGAGAGATGCCTTGGAAAGCTGGTTAAAGCCTCAAGCGTTAAGACCGCGGGGCCGAAAGCCGCTTAGTAAGCGTTGCGTTACGTCGACGGTCGCTCATCAGCTAGAAGCTCGGAATAGAGTACCAGAACCCTGAGACTCATCACTCCGGCAACTCACTATTCCCCTATAGATGACGTATCGCTCATTGTTTCGGGCCTTTTCATCCGATTTGGCCATTGATCTCGGAACCGCGAACACGCTCGTCTACGTCGCGGGTAAGGGTATTGTTGTCAACGAACCGTCGATGGTCGCAATAAACAGGAGTACCGGTGAGATCGTAGGCTGTGGAGCGGAAGCAAAGGAGATGCTGGGTCGAACTCCTACCAATATCGTGGCGATCAGGCCGCTACGGGATGGTGTGATTGCTGACTTCAAAATGGCCGAACGGATGTTGAACTACTTCATCCAGAAGGCACATAAGCGCAAAAGTCTGGTCCATCCCCGGATTGTCGTTGGAGTGCCGAGTGAAACGACGGAAGTGGAAAAACGGGCTGTGCTGGATTCGGCTTACCGCGCTAAGGCCAGCGAAGTGTATCTCGTAGAGCAGGCGATGGTAGCAGCGCTTGGTGCCGGGCTTCCGGTCACTGAGCCCTGCGGGAATATGGTAGTGGATATCGGCGGGGGCACTACCGATATTGCAGTGATTTCACTCTCCGGGATCGTTTACTCCCGCTCCATACGCGTCGCGGGGAACCAATTCGACGACGCAATCATGGAGTACGTAAAAAAGAAGTACAATCTTCTGATCGGAGAGCGCACTGCCGAAAAAATCAAGATGGAGATCGGCTCAGCATACCCTCTTGAGACACGTTTAACACTTGACGTGAAAGGGCGCGACCTGATTCAGGGCCTGCCGAAGACCGTGACATTAAACGATGAGGAGATTCGCGAAGCAGTGTCAGATTGCGTCGGTTCGATTGTGGGGGCCGTGCGGGCAGCCCTCGAGCGCACGCCACCCGAGCTCAGCGGCGATATTGCCGAGCGCGGCATCATTCTGACCGGCGGCGGTTCGCTTTTGAAACGGCTCGACGAGAAAATTCGCGTTGAGACTGGCCTTCCGGTGTTGACCGCCGACGAACCGCTTGCATCTGTGGTTTTAGGAACCGGCAAGATGCTGGCCGATTTCAAACTACTCCGGAAGATGGCAGTCAATTGACCGAATAGCCCTTCTCTTCTGCTCGTAAGCTCAACTCGAACGGTGTGCCCAGCTCCGCAGCATTCGTCGATCAGTAGCCTCCGACATCAGTGCTGATCGTGTCGTTTCAATCGGTTGAGATGGTACGCTTAGAAATCGAAAAATGCGTACCGTCGACCTGATTCATCGCAAGCGGGATGGCGAGGAGCTTTCTGCCGAGGAAATTCAACACTTGGTGGATGGCTATACTCGGGGCGATATCCCGGATTATCAAGTTTCCGCCTTTTTGATGGCCGTGTACTTTTCCGGCATGTCTGACCGTGAAGTGAGCGCCTTAACCGAATCCATGACGAATTCGGGCTCCCTTATAGATCTCTCGTCTATTCCCGGCGTCAAGGTAGATAAGCATTCAACAGGGGGAGTCGGCGATAAGACCAGCTTGATAGCCTCGCCTTTAGCCGCAGCTGCCGGAGTAGTTGTACCCATGATTTCCGGACGCGGCCTTGGACATACAGGCGGCACGTTAGACAAATTGGAATCGATCCCGGGATTTCGGACGGATCTCTCGATTGAGGAATTCCTGCCGCTGCTGGCTGAACACAAGCTCGCTTTCATTGGGCAGACTCCGGAAGTTGCACCTGCGGATGGCAAACTGTACGCGGTGCGGGACGCTACGGCAACGGTAGAATCGATTCCGCTACTTGCTTCCTCCATTATGTCGAAGAAGCTGGCGGTCGGACTGGATGCGATGGTTCTGGACGTGAAAGTGGGAGCCGGAGCGTTCATGAAGAAACAAATCGACGCGCGGCGTCTCGCGCAGATGATGGTTGGGATCGGACGACGATTGGATAAGCGCGTACAGGCGCTGATCACCGATATGAGCCAGCCGCTGGGGTACGCAATCGGCAACGCATTAGAGGTGATGGAGGTTTCGCAGACGCTTCAGAACGCCGGCCCTGCGGATCTGACACGCCTTTCTCTAGAATTGGCCGCTCGCATGATTTACCTGGGCAAAATGGCTGAGAGCTTAGACGAGGCTCGCGAAATCGCTCAGGCCAGGTTGCTCGATGGTTCGGGATATCAAAAATTTAAAGACGTCATTGGGGCACAAGGCGGCAACCCACAAGTGCTGGATCGCTTCGACCTGCTTCCAAACGCCACAGGCGCGCAGGAAATTACGACCAGCCGTGGTGGTTATGTAAGTGCGATTGACGCAGAACTGATCGGGCAGGCATCTTCTATGGTCGGCGCTGGCCGCAACACAAAAGAAGATTCTATTGACCCGGCAGTCGGCGTGATCCTTGAAGTGAAAGTCGGGCACAAGATCGAAGCCGATAGCATCTTGTGCCGGATCTATTATACGGGCGACGAGCACGTGGCGGAAGCTGCTGAATTAGTCGAAGATGCCTTCAGGATTTCACAGCAGCCTGTCGAAGAACGCGATCTGATTCTGGAAGTCGTCAGCTAAACCGAGGATCGATGGCAAGGCTCGCCGGGCTAATCGGTTTGCTTGCCATCATATCTTGCGCTTACTTCTTCTCGACCCGGCGCTCTGCCATTCAGAAACGGGTTCTCTTGTGGGGCATTGTGCTCCAGTTTGGGTTCGCGTTTCTAGTCCTGAAAACGAAGTTCGGAGAGATATTCTACGGCCTCAGCCTATTCGTGAATGCAGTTTTGAGTTATTCAACTGCAGGGTCGAGCTTCGTCTTTGGCGATAAGCTGGGCCTAAAGAACAATCAATTTGGCGTCATCTTCGCTTTCCAAGTTCTGCCAATCGTCATCTTCATCGCTTCCCTGTTCGCAACTCTCTACTACCTCGGGCTAATGCAACTATTCGTGAAGGGCATGGCAATTATTATGCAGCGCTTCATGGGAACAAGCGGTGCCGAATCAACCAGCGTGGCGGCCAGCATTGTAATGGGTCAAACGGAGGCGCCGTTAACCATAAGACCGTTTCTGGAGAGTTTAACCGAATCCGAGCTGTTTACCGTAATGGTCAGCGGCATGGCGCATGTTTCCGGAGCCGTGATGGGTGCCTATGTAGCGATCGCTGGTGTTTCCATTGCGCACCTGCTGACAGCAGTTATCATGACTGCACCTGCGACGGTGATGCTGGCCAAAATGTTTGTACCTGAAACAGGCACTCCTGTCACCGCTGGAACATTGAAGGTGGAGATTGACAAACCGGGCGTGAATATACTAGACGCCGCCGCACGCGGCGCGGGAGATGGACTGCAGCTCGCATTGAATATCGCGGGTATGCTGATTGCGTTTCTCGCATTGATTGCCATGATTAACGGCGGGCTCGGCTGGATGCACTCGCACGTGAGCTGGATACCAGAATCGCTCCAACAGATTCTTGCATTCTTATTCGCCCCGATCGCATGGATGCTAGGAGTGAGCTGGAACGACTGCGACACCATTGGGAAACTACTGGGAACCCGAATGGTGCTGAACGAATTCGTTGCATTCTTGGATTTAGCGAAAGTGAAAGCGATTTTACAACCGCGCTCGTTTGTGATAGCTACCTTTGCATTGTGCGGATTCGCAAATTTCAGTTCAATCGCGATTCAAATAGGCGGCATCGGTGCTCTCGCGCCGTCCCGCAAGTCAGATCTCGCGAGGCTCGGCCTTAAAGCGATGATCGTCGGAACCCTTGCGAACTTCATGTCTGCGTGCATCGCAGGAATATTGCTCTAACTGGCCCGGGTTGCCGTAGACTCAAACCATGCACGACGCTGCCAAGCTCGTGAAATCGAAAACCTCTATCGAACCCAAGATAGGCGTCGTGCTTGGAAGCGGGCTAGGTGGATTCGCGGATTTGCTTGGACACACGCTCCGCCTTCCCTACAGCGAAATTCCTGATTTTCCCACAGCTACGGCGTTCGGGCACGCGGGCGAACTCGTGATCGGAACACTTGGAGCAAATGGACGGGGTACGGTGGATGTCGCCGTAATGTCCGGCCGCTTTCACTTATATGAAGGCTACACGGCACAGCAGGTGACGAGCGGAATCCGGCTATTCCGTGAGCTCGGAATCGAACGCGTCGTGCTTACGAACGCGGCAGGCGGAATCAACACTCATTTCGCAAAAGGCGCGCTCGTTTTGATCTCCGATCACGTCAATCTTCAGGGGGCGAATCCGCTCGTCGGGCCCAATGACGAAGAGCTTGGCCCGAGGTTTCCTGACATGACTGAGGCATATTCGCCCAGATTCAGGACGCTCGCTCGCGACATCGCGAACGAGCTGGACATCGCGCTGCATGAGGGCGTCTACGCAGCTGTTCTGGGACCAAGCTACGAAACTCCGGCTGAGATCCGTTTCTTGAAAGCGATCGGTACGGATGTTGTTGGCATGTCCACTGTGGCGGAAACCATCGCCGCGAATCACCTGGGCATGGAGGTGCTGTGTATTTCATGCGTGACCAACTTGGCGGCAGGTCTCAGCAGCGAGAAATTAACCCATGAAGAGGTTCTGGAAACTGCCAATCGCGTTTCTGGCACTTTCATCAAACTGCTCCGCGCGCTTTTGCCGAAATTGCTGGAGATTTAGAGCGCGCCGGTGAGCAAGTCGGAAAGCATGGTTCTATTCGATATAGATGGAACGTTGGTGCGCGGTGCAGGACCGCATCACAAAGACTCGCTCATCGAAGGGATTCGTACGGTGACCGGACTTTCAACGACGCTCGATGACGTGCCTACAGCAGGAATGCTTGATCGGGATCTTATCGCAAACATGCTTCGGAGAGTGGGCTGCAGTGAACGCCGCATCCGCGTAGCTCTGCGTCAAATCATGGGGGAATGTCAGAACTGCTATTTAGCGAATTGTGCGGTCGATCTGCGAACACACGTCTGTGTGGGTGTACCGGAATTCTTGGCTCGGCTCAAAGCACAAGGCGCTGCACTCGGATTAGTAACCGGAAATCTAAGTCAGATTGGCTGGAGAAAAGTGGAATCAGCGGGGCTCAGCGCGTTTTTTTCCGTCGGTGCATTCGCGGAAGACGGTAGAACGCGAACACGGCTGGCTCAAGTAGCGGCGCGACGCGCGATGACGCAAGGCATGATCGGCAGGAATTGCCGCATTTCCCTGATTGGTGATCACGCCAATGACGTCGAAGCAGCAAAAAGCAATGGCTTTCGAGCCGTCGCGGTTGCTACGGGAGTCACTTCGCTCGAAGAGCTTCGAGCCGCGAAACCGGACATTTTGGTGCCCGACCTCACCCATCTCGATCCAGGTAATTTGATCTGGTAGCGCGACACGCTAACCCGACTCCTTATGCAGGAGCCGCTTGGCTCACATGAGTCGGCTGCTCAAAAAACGCCTCGATCTCAGAAATCTCTTCGCGAGCTAACCGGAAGCTCAATGCGCCAACCGTTCCGTGAACCTGATCGGCTCTGCGCAGCCCCACAATTGCCCCGATTACCGCAGGGTTATTCAATGTCCATGCGAGTGCAATTTCGGCGGGAGTGCGCCCGTGACGGTCCCCGATTTTGCGAAGCAGTTCTACAAGTTCAAGGTTGCGACTTAACTTGGGCTCTTTGAAATCCGGATCCCGCGCCCGCCAATCGTCTGCAGGTAAATTGAGTGCACGCTGCTTGGTCATCTTGCCCGTCAGCAGTCCGGAACGCATGGGCGAATACACAATAACCCCTATGTTGTTCTCTCCGGCGAAAGGAAGAATCTCCCGCTCGGAGTCCCGGGCGAGTAGAGAATACGGTGGCTGCACTGAGGTAATTGAAGCGATTTTCAGTGCCCGTTTCATCTGATTGACATTGAAGTTCGAGACACCAATCCAGCGAACCTTACCCTCTTCCTGCAAGCGCGCCATCTCCGTCCAGCCCTCCTCAATGTCTTGCTCCGGAGCCGGCCAGTGAACTTGATAGAGATCAATGACGTCGATCTTCAAACGTCTCAGACTGTTCTCACATTCTTTGCGGATAGACTCGGCCTTTAGAGAACCGAAAATTTTGCCCTCCTCATCCCAGCGGCGCTCACACTTTGTAAAGATGTACGGCTTCTTCGAAATTCCCTGCAAAGCCTTGCCAACGACTTCTTCCGAATGGCCAAGTCCGTAAATCGCGGCGGTGTCAATCCAGTTAATTCCACCGTCTAAAGCTGCGCGGATGGCCGCAGTGGAGTCGCCGTCATCTTGCTCGCCCCAGGCAAACGCCCAACCCGGACCTCCCATCGCCCAGGCACCCACGCCTAGTCGCGTAATTTCAAGATCACTGTTTCCAAGCTTCCTGCGCTCGCTCATAAGTTTCTATATCGCTGATTAGATACCCGACTGTGGCGTTTCATTACGCTCGAATCGGCCTATCTCACCCCGGTATTCTCGTTGAGGCGTTCTTCAGAGGGCGGTCCGTGCGCCTGAGGCCGAAGCACAAAATCAGATTTCCCTGTACTGCAAAGAGGTACGAGAGATCCGCGATAGAAACCCAGCCCATACTGCCATTCTCGATTTACGCCCGCATCGCAGACGGTACCCGGCAGTGCTTCCATATCGCGCCACAAGCTGCGTGCCGAGACTCGCCGGTCGAGAACTGGATAGGCGACGCCCTTCAAATAAATTCCTCCAAAGGCAGTACAAAGAACAAGCAGCACGACGGCCCAGGAGCGTCGGGTCACAAAGACCGCGACGAGAGGGACAACGACGTAGAACGGGCCAGGTCGCATGAAACTTCCAGTCGGCAATGACGACAGTCGACCAAAGCTAAGCCACTCCGGCAGGAGTTGCGCGAGAGTGGGGATTATCGATATCAATAGCGCACAAGGAAATAACCAAAGCCGATAAACTCGTGCGACGGTGCTCTTCTCGAACTGCGAGGCGACGACTACGAACATTGCGGGGAGTAACGGTGACAGGTATCCGGGCAGTGTATTGAGTGAAATGCTGAAAAGCAGAAACCCGAAACAGAAGATACCACCCAGAAAGCGCCTCCTCCGGTCCCACCAGGACGGCTGCGATGCAAGT
>JBPCLH010000205.1:0-56211 GCA_051003475.1 Bryobacteraceae bacterium | reverse complement strand
CATGAAGTTCTCTACAGCGCTGACCAGGGCAAGGCGCTCACATGCCGCCCTCGCCCTGGACCCCCTCCCGGCTTCAAAGGTCCAGTCTGACCCACCCGAAATTGCAGAATTTGACAAGCACAACAATGGTCCGAGTTCGCTAGTTACAGCGACGCAAACTCGCAGTTCTGGATTCCCTGAATGAAAATCACTAGCCAGCAGTTCCTTCTTTTCTACTCCTCTGTATTGAGCAGTGCTCCGACGGATCGGCCTCAAGCTGGAATGATTTGTTAAACGACGAAGGCTCGGAGAACGGCGGATTGATCTTCGGAGGAAGAAGAAACGAGAGGGGCGAAGTAGTCGATTCACGTGGGAGCTTGTCATTCGATAAGTACGGTGCCGGTTAAATTGTTCAGCTGGCTGGTGTGGACGATAGAAATGATCGCTTCGCCGGTTTAGCAGTTAATGATCGAAACAGGCGTGGCTGGGTCGGACGTACCGACGATGGTACGGCAATGGGATCATGAACCACGTGAGAATGGACAAGTGGCTCTGGGCCGCCCGATTCTTCAAGACGCGAGCTCTAGCTGCACGGGCATGTGAGCTCGGCAGGATTGAGTCGAACGGAAAACAAACCAAGTCCTCGCGCGAGGTCCGAGTCGGCGACTTCTTGCAGGTGAAGAACGAGGGTGGCGACTTTCAGGTGGAGGTGCTGGCTCTCAGTGAGATGCGCGGCCCGGCGGCGGCTGCGCAGATGCTCTACCGTGAAACAGAGGCGAGCCGGGAGTTGCGGCTAAAGTTGTCAGAAGAGCGTAAATCGATGCCGCGTTTCGATGCGCCGCGAGAAGGCAGACCATCCAAACGCGATCGCCGCGAGATCGACCGGCTTCGCGGTAGGGCCTGACCAAAGAACAGAATGGCAGCCATCCGCTCAGTTGACCGTATCGTCACCTCTCGAGCATGTGGACGACGGCTTGCTTGGCGCGATCACAGTGGAGTTAATGCACTCTATTGACTGGATCGAGTTGCAGCGTCATAGCACCGAAATCAATCTTCATAGCACGGCCTTGTTTGAACAAGTCCATGCCAAAGTTCCCGACACAGCAGTTTGCCCCGATTGACTTCAGAATTACGTGGGCAGGAGAAAGGACTGTGTCTGAGCCACCTACCCGAATCCTGAGTTCCGGCAGTGTCACCGAATCGAACTTCTCGGCATGTCCAACCCCGTGCACTTCGGTTGCATCTTTCTTGCCGTATCGATTCAGCAGGCTCTCGAATTTCTCGGCAAAGGGTTTATACAGATCGGTCCTTGTCGCACCGGTATCCACTGTGGCGTTGATCTTCTGATTTTGGACCGTAGCCGTGACAACAAGATGGTCATTGTCAAAGCTGAGGTTTGACGTTTGAATGTTGAACGGCCGTGACTGTTTGGCCAGCTCGATGGTGCCCGGGTCTTCCCAACCTAAGGTCTGTATCTCTATCAGAATCGGCATCCCAATAATTCCTCGATGTCTAGGTGGCAGGTCGGACCAAGGCTCCTGATTGTCAGGGAAAACCGCAAAAGAGACATCCTTAAGATGAGTGTTGCCTACGACGACATCGTGGGCAACGGCCGTTCGGAAACCTACCTGAGAACCGGCTGACTGCCCTAACCTGCCCGAACTGTTTCTTACGCTCAGGCGAAGCCTCTTGGCCTCTGACTCACTCATGCAGGAAATCCAGGCGCCGGTGTCAAAGAAGTAAGTCGCTGAATCGCCGTCGATCGATAGAGGGATGAAAATACTCCCGGGCTCGTGGGTGACCTGAGAAGGGCGGGTGCTTTCTAAGGTCTGGTTTGGTAACCCACGCAAGCCGTAAATAACGGTTTGCTCTTGCGATTTCTCCTGCTTCTCGGGGAAAGCGGCCCACCGCCTCTCCATGATGTAAACGAGACTACGATATTGGCCGCGATAGAAATAAAGATGGCTTAGCCATTCATAAGCCTCGTAAGCCTCTGACGAATGAGGAGAAGATTTGATAACAGACAGAAGCAACCGTTCGGAGCGTTGGAGATCTTGGTTGAACGTTACGCCGATAGCACCGCGATACAAGGGCACGCCTTTTGTGTTCTGAAGGCGATGATCAAGCTGCTTCCATTGGTGCGTGTCGTACAACGTTTTGAGATCAGAGATCACTTGCGCTTGGCAGATAGCCGCAACAAAGGTGGCAAAACCGATCAGGATTCCTGTTCGCATCTGCTAGCAGTTTATGGCACTCCTCCGCTTCGTCACAATTAGCCCATACACCTGAAAACACAGGCGCGTCACTTCTCCGGCTGAACCCCGAGAAGTTGGGACTTCTGTCCTGATCTCGAACGAAGAGCATCATCGTCTGGATACGAAGATAGGGGTTCTCGGGGTCAATGCGAACAGCGGAGCGGTCTCCCCAAAAGGGAGAAGGAGAACTTCCATCGGCCTTCAATCACGGTCCGAGAATGCCGGAGACATACACACGAAATACCTAACTGCACCCACTTGTCCCGCCGCAGTTCTCGCACTTATAGCAGGAGCCGTTGCGTGTCATGAAGCTTCCGCATTCGGAGCATAGCGGGGCATCACTCACCACGCTTGCATCAAAGGGCAGCGCGGTTTGCGGATCGGGCTCAGTGGGGCGGAGTTTGGAGGTCTCGCCTGCTTCGGTCACTTCGGTGATGCCAAGGAAACGAGTGCCCAACCAGCGGAAGATGTAGTCGATGATCGACTTGGCGTACGGCACTTGCGCATTGCCTGTCCAGCCGCTGGGCTCGAAACGGACGTGACTGAATTTATCTACAAAAAACTTCAGCGGCACGCCGTACTGCAGGCCGTAGCTGATCGACGTGGCGAGCGTATCCATGAGGCCGGAGATAGTTGAGCCCTCCTTCGCCATGGAAATGAAGACCTCACCGGGAGTGCCGTCTTCATAGAGACCGACAGTGATATAGCCCTCGTGACCGCCAATGGAGAACTTGTGCGTAACAGACTGGCGTTCATCCGGAAGCTTGCGTCGCACCGGACGGTATACGATTTTCTCAACGGTCTGTGGCTGAGTCGCGCCAATGCTGACCGTGCCTTTCTTCTCGCCCTTGCCGGTACTTGAGCTTAGCGGTTGGGCGCGCTTCGAACCGTCGCGATAGATCGCCACGGCCTTCAGGCCTAGCCGCCAGCTCTCCCTATAGGCTTCCATGATGTCTTCCACCATGGATTCCTCGGGCATGTTGATGGTCTTTGAAATGGCTCCCGAAATGAACGGCTGTACTGCGCCCATCATCCGGATGTGCCCCATATGAGCGATAAAGCGGCTTCCATTCTGCGGCCGGAAGCTGCAATCGAATACCGGTAGATGCTCCGACTTTATATGAGGTGCCCCTTCAATGGTTCCGGTCGAATCAATATGCGTGACAATCTGTTCCGTCTGCTCCGGCGTGTAGCCAAGCTTAATCAAAGCCTGCGGAACGGTGTTGTTAACGATCTTGATAACGCCGCCACCGACAAGCTTTTTGTATTTCACGAGAGCGAGATCGGGTTCGACGCCGGTTGTATCGCAGTCCATCATAAAGCCGATAGTTCCGGTGGGGGCTAGGACGGTAGTTTGCGAATTGCGGAAGCCGGTGCGGCACCCTACTTCATAAGCGTGCCGCCAGCACTCTTCCGCCGCCTTGAACATCCGGGCCGGAACTTGTTTGCTATCAACGGCATTTACCGCATTCCAATGCATGCGGATGACCTCGAGGAACGATCCCTCATTTTCCGGATAGCCGGGACACGGGCCAACAGCTTCGGCGACGCGCGCACTGGTCAGATACGCCTGGCCGCACATCATGGCCGTAATTGAAGCAGCGAAGTCGCGACCGAGATCACTGTCGTACGGCATTCCCAGCGACATCAGCAGGGCGCCGAGATTGGCATAGCCGAGGCCGAGAGGACGGAAATCGTGCGAGTTCTTAGCAATTTTTTCAGTTGGATAGCTGGCGTTATCGACCAGGATCTCCTGCGCGACAATCACGGTATCCACAGCGTGACGGAACGCTGCGACGTCGAAACTGCCATCCGGGCCGACAAACTTCATCAGATTGAGTGAGGCAAGATTGCAGGCCGAATCGTCCAGGAACATGTACTCCGAACAGGGATTCGAAGCATTGATGCGAGCCGTCTTTTCCGATGTATGCCAGCGGTTGATCGTGGTGTCAAACTGCATACCGGGATCGCCGCATTGATGAGTCGCCTCAGCGATTTGGCGCATTAGCTCGCGGGCCTTATAGCGATTGACCGGTTGCCCGCTGACAACGCTGCGAGTCCACCAGTCGGAATCATCATTCACGGCCTGCATGAATTCATCACTCACCCGGACGGAATTATTGGCATTTTGGAAAAAGATGGAGCCGTAGGCTTCGCCATCCAGGGCTGGGTCATAACCCGCATCGATCAAGGTATGGGCTTTCTTCTCTTCTTTCGCCTTGCACCAGATGAACTGTTCAACATCAGGATGATCCGCGTTAAGGATCACCATCTTGGCTGCGCGGCGTGTCTTTCCTCCGGACTTAATGACGCCGGCGAAAGCATCGAAACCCTTCATAAAGCTGAGCGGGCCTGACGCTTGGCCGCCGCCCCAGAGGTGCGCGTCCTCTTCGCGAATGCTTGACAGATTAGTGCCTGTGCCTGAACCCCACTTGAAGAGCATGCCCTCCGTCTTCGCCAGGTCCAGAATGGATTCGAGCGAATCGGAAACTGAATTGATAAAGCAGGCCGAGCACTGAGGATGGTTCTCCCCCGGCATGAGCTTTTTTACTATCTGCTCTGCTTCGTCGAAATAAAAGCCATACCCGCGCGATTCTGGGACCCCTACGTTGAACCAAACCGGCGAGTTGAAACAGGCCTTCTGAGTGAGCATCAAATGAGCCAGCTCCAGCCGGAAATTCTCGCCGTCTTCCGTGGTTTTGAAATATCTCCCAGCGAGGCCCCAATCAGCAATCGTGTCGACCACGCGATGGACAAGCTGAGCGACGCTCGTCTCCCTCTCGGGCGAGCCCATACGGCCATGAAAATACTTGCTGACCACAATGTTGGTCGCGGTCTGCGACCAGTCGGCAGGGACTTCCACGTCACGCTGCTCGAAAATCACCGATCCCTTATCGTTTCCTATGGTTGCCGTCCGCAACTCCCAGGTGATTTCGTCGTAAGGGGTCCGCCCCTGCTCCAGCTTTGAACTGAAGAAGTGGGGGAACGAGATGCCAATGCGCTCCTCTCTTTTGAGCGAACGGTTCAATTCTTTGACTTTGATGGCAAGATTAACGCTTAGCTGTCCCATGTGGACCTTTCTCCGGGGGAGATGCTTCTACACGCGGTGGTGTAGACACTCCGCTATGATGCCCCTATATATAGTGCGAGTCAAGGAAATTAATCTATTGCCAGTGTAGCTACGATTACGGGCTCTAAAACTAGTTTACCGCCGATCCCGCAGCACAGATGATCCCGTGCTCCCTAGGTTGCTTGCTTGGGGCGGTTCAATAAACGAAATGACCACGATTGGGTTCGAATCGCAAAACGGGGGCTGGCCATTCCGGACCACTCGCCGCGCGGAGAGTACGCCATAGAAAGCGATCGCCTCAGAACGGCGGAGAGTCAGCCGAACCGAACCTCACCTTTACAGAAAGATGTGATAGCGGGAATAAACGGGCTGAAACTGAAATAGCCCGTACCCAACCGTGAAACCCGACCGTGAGAACGGCGGTCCTATTCCAATGAAGAATCAGTTCTCCATTCGCCTTCTGCGGCGGCCCTGGTTCGGCATTCCGCTTTGTTTCGGAGGAGTTCTTGACGGCAACCGTAGAAGAAGAATTTCAGGCGGACGCTTACTGGTATCCGCGCCCCCAACTGCAAAGAGATAGATGGATGTCCCTTAACGGCAGGTGGGATTTTGCATTCGACCCCGACGCAGCATGGACCAACCCGCATTCGGTGGATTGGAACGCATCGATCATTGTTCCTTTCAGCCCTGAAACTGCTGCCAGTGGTCTAAACGAGACCGGCTTTTACCGCGCCGTCTGGTATCGGCGAAATTTTGATCAGCCGAATCTGGAGCCAGGGCAGCGTCTTCTGCTGCATTTCGAGGCAGTTGATCACCGCGCCACAGTATGGGTTAACGGTACCGAGGTCTGTTCCCATGAGGGTGGTTACACTCCCTTCTGTGCCGATATCACTGAGGCCTTGCGCGGTGACGGGCCGCAGGAGATTATCTTAAGGGCTGACGATGATCCGTCCGATCTCGCGAAGCCGCGCGGTAAGCAGGATTGGAAGCGGGAGCCACACTCGATCTGGTATCCACGAACGACAGGCATCTGGCAAACAGTTTGGCTGGAACCTGTTCCCCACTCGTTCATCGAGGTCGTCCGGTGGACCTCAAATCTCGAGCGTTGGGAGATCGGGATGGAAGCTCACATCCGCGGTGCTTTGGGCGAGGAGCTGAGTCTAGCCGTTCGGCTGCGCGTGGGCGATCAGCTGTTAGCTGAGGACTCGTACTCCGTAGTCGCAGGAGAAGTGTACCGGCGAATTGCGCTCTCAGATCCGGGCGTAGACGACTACCGGAACGAACTGTTGTGGAGCCCGTCCTCGCCGACAATCATCGACGTCGAGCTCGAGCTGCGGAACCAGCAGGGTGAACCGATCGATCGTGTGCAGAGCTATACAGCATTGAGGGGTATCGCAATCCAAGGCGATCGGTTTATTCTGAACGGGCGTCCGCTCATCCTGCGACTCGTGCTCGACCAGGGTTACTGGCCCGAAAGCGGACTGACCGCTCCGAACGACGATGCTTTGCTGCGGGATGTTTTGCTCGCCAAGGAAATGGGATTCAACGGAGTGCGGAAACACCAGAAAATCGAGAATCCGCGATACCTATACTGGGCGGACCGCGTCGGCCTGCTGGTTTGGGAAGAGATGCCAAGCGCCTATCGCTATACGCTGAAATCCATCGAAAGGGTGACGCGCGAATGGATGGAGGTGTTGCAGCGGGACAGCAGTCATCCGTGTATCGTGGCCTGGGTTCCGTTCAATGAGTCGTGGGGTGTCCCCGACCTGCCGGACAGTCCCGCCCAGCGAAATTACGTCCAGGCCCTATATCACCTCACTAAGACACTCGATGCCACGCGCCCCGTAATCGGAAATGATGGCTGGGAAAGTGTTGCGACCGACATTATCGGCATCCACGATTACGACGACCAACCGGAGCGAATCGGAAAACGCTACGGACTGGACGAAATTGAGGCACGTCTGTTCAAGCGCGAGCGGCCTGGAGGGCGGATGCTCGTGGTGGATGGGAAAGTGAGTGTAGGCCAGCCCATTGTGCTCACGGAATTCGGCGGGATCGCGTGTGGCGGAACTGATAAAGCCAGCTGGGGCTACTCCCGTGCGGATACCCAACCGGAACTGTTAGACCGGTACCGTGCGCTTCTCAAGACTGTCCGGGCTTTGCCAGCTTTGGCGGGTTTCTGCTACACGCAATTCAGCGATACTTATCAGGAAGCAAACGGACTCCTGTTTGCTGATCGCACCCCGAAAGCCCCTTTGAAGGAGATTTCTCTCGCCACTACGGGAGCGAGGCCCGACTACGATCTTCACGCGGAATCAGCCTGGAGAGAGCGCATCATGCGGGGGCAACGGCGGTATCCCGGTCGCTCCGAGAATTCCACTGGAAACTCTTGAGACCAAGTGTTTCGGAACTGTTTCACGCCCGTCCCGTTGATTCCTGTCAAAGGACGGCTTAATGAATGGGGGTGCCTTCGCTACGGAGGGCGATCTCCATTACATCTCGCAGATCCGAGATGAGGAAGGGCTTGGCCACGCACAAACCGGGAGCCTGCATGATCGATGGATCGCGGAGAAAAAGGTCCGAATAGGCGGTCAAGTCGACAATCGGTATGCGCGTATTTTCCTGAATTTGCCGTGCAGCCTCTACACCGTCCATCGTACCCGAGAGCCGCACATCCATCAGCACTAGACTGGGCAGGTGCTCCTGTGCTAACCGGATGGCCTCTTCGCCCGAAGCTGCAACGCTGTCAACTTGATATCCTATACTGACGCAGCTTACCTTCGAGATCCGCCGCGAGAATCTTCTCGTCTTCAACGATCAGAATCCTGCCCACATCTGTCATTTGAGCTGTCAACCGTCGTTCGCCTACGCGCCAGTGTAACGCAGACCAGGGATTTTGTCCAAGCAGGGCGCTTTCAGCAAGCGTGCGTCTTACTTGTCTCCAGAAAAACAGTAATACTACAGATGAGACTCTTCTTTCCCGGTGGCCTCAGACAAAAAAGCATGACCCAACGTGTGCTTTTGTACGTAGAAGATGACGACGCCGCTTTCTTGGTGATGCAGCTCACGCTGCAGGAAGCCCAGGCCCAGATCGAGCTCCATCGTGCTGTCGATGGTGAGCAGGCGCTCGCATTTGTTCGGAAGAAGAATCCCTATGCGGATGCACCTCGTCCCGATCTGATCCTGCTGGATTTAAGTCTTCCAAAAAGAAGTGGGATGGAAGTGCTTACGGAACTGAAGAGCGATGAATCGCTGCGGTTCATCCCTGTCATCATGTTCAGTTCCTCAACGCGTCCTGTCGATGAGGGCAGGTCCCTGGAACTTGGAGCACAGGAATATGT
This sequence comes from Bryobacteraceae bacterium, assembly GCA_051003475.1. GTDB lineage: Bacteria > Acidobacteriota > Terriglobia > Bryobacterales > Bryobacteraceae > Bog-105. The sequence goes on along the minus strand of JBPCLH010000205.1, from coordinate 47,566 downwards.
GAGAAAACCATTCAGCTTGGAAGGACTCGTCGATACTTTGAAGAGGGCGTTTCCGCCTCCGGAACGCGCAGCCGAAAGGGATGGGAATTGAATGGCTGGGCGGAACAATACTCGAAGAACATAGAAAACTATGGATCTTGCCGGGCGCGTTGATGCCCTTCGATGGGCTAGTCTGAGATGGGCATACTTTGAACCGGACAACGCCCACCGGCTCGGAGTAGTCTAAGAACGCGATTGCCGACGTTGAGCAGCGATTCCTAATTCTGCCTCCCAGAGGTTTCACCTTACTGAGGAGCGAGAATGAAGAAATCTGGGCACCAATGTGACGGATTTGAAAAAGAAGGATCTCAAGATCGCAATTCCTCAGTTAGAGAGCCCGCGGCGATGCTCGGCTGGAAAGAGCAGGAGATTATCGGGCAGCCAGCCGCTGTTTTTTTCACTCCCGAAGACATCGAGAATGGCGAGCCGGGCCGCGAGCTGCGGAACGCCCTGCGTAAGGAATCGATAGAAGAGAGCGCTGGCACGTTCGAAAAGATGGCAGGCGGTCTTGCGGTAGCGAAACCACGGGCGGAATGCGCGATAAGTCCGGGAATGTGTGCGGATTTATGAAAGTCATGCGCGATCTGACGTCCCGTAAAATCGCCCCCAGGAGCAGAACCATCGCGATGTCGTTGGCTGATACGGCCGCGAGCACACCACGGCGATCGGCCGTTCGGGTACGGCTGTGCTTTCAAGATAACGGATTAGGTCTGGCCCGACATAGACGTTCATCAGGCAAAATCGTTGGGATTGACCTTGGTCAATTTACTGTGCAATAACTACAGGGCGATTTAGAAATCGGCCGGGCCCTGGGGTTTCCGTGGCTATCACTTTTCGTTGAAATGACGTAAGCGGGTAACAAACGTATGGCCGATACCCGTGTTCTGGTTGTCGAGGATGAGGCCATCATTACCGCTGATCTCCGAAAGCAACTACAGCGCTTGGGCTACGTGGTATGCGGTGTAGCATTCTCCGGCGAGGACGCGATTCGCCAGGCCGAAGAGACAAGGCCGGACCTCATCCTAAAGGATGTAGTTTGCAAGGCGAGTTGACTGGCGTCGAAGCAGCAGTGCGCATTCGAAAACGCAGGGATGTTCCGGTCGTGTACATCACAGCCCATACCGGGCTTATCGAAAACGCTGCTAATCCACGCGGGAACTTTCTCTACTTGGCCAAACCCTTTGTTTCAGGCGAAAATAAGATTTTGGAGATCGCCTAAAAACTCTCGGTAACAACTTACTTGACTCACATCAGAGTTGTGGGACAAAATGGCAATTGCGTGATGGTCTGGCGCTCCTATTAATTAGCAGTGTTGTAGGTTTCGCAAACGTCGATAAACTTCAAATTCCGATTCACAAAGCTACAGAAAGTTGTCTGGTGCGATCTTTTGAAGATATCGTCATAGGTTATCAATCCCCAAACGCAAAGTCCGGCTGTTCCGTTCTGAATGGATTCAATGTCCGACTCGTAACAATATGATCTCCGCTCGTAGTCATAGTTACCTGAACCTGAGGATTCAAAACACCGATGGCACCTTTGGTTTCTCGGCGATCTCTATAAACTGGAACGAAAGTGGAGGCAGAGGGAAACATCCCATCCATTATGTTGCCGCGTACGTTCAACGCGGGCGATTTGCCAGAATTAACAATCGTCATTTCGAAAATACTCTCCTCGCCGACTTTGATATAAGTTCACTTGCCTGTTGCATCCGTGAACTGCGAACTGAATCCCGAGGGGCCAACCCAAGCTCTTGATCATTTCGCGAAGCCTTGATACCGGCTTCCAGAGCACGCTGTGCTTCCTTAACAGACGAGTCCATGGACTGCGCCAGCTAATTCATATTGCCAATAACCCGATTAGCTTGGTCCGTGGTCTCTTGGCTAGTGATTCGCATTTGCTCAAGTGTTCGGTGCATCGTTTGAAGTTGACCCCGAGAATAGGTCACGTAGAAGTAAGTCATAATCGCGATCGCAACCGTTGCGATAGCTGTTATCCAATCGGATATCTCAAGATCACGAAGAAATCGACGCGACAATCCAGATGGTTCGGCTGGATCTTCTTGCTTTCTGGAATTCTCGTTTGTATTACTGCGTACTGCGGAGTTATTTGGAGCTATTACAGCCGGAACTGGTTGGAGTTCCTCTTGAGGATTAGCGTTGGAGTTATTTTGTTTGCCTGTTGCTGGTGGCTCATCCATCGTGGGCTTACGAATGTCGATCCGTTGCTTTCTGTCTCCGCATTGGTGGCGCTTTGACTACTTGATTAAGCACTTTTTCGAAGTTGCGATATCCCGGTGGTTTTTTTGGTCGTTGGAGTTTAATGTTTTCCTCGGCCTTGCCGGATTGCTTTGACATCACCCCGCCTCCTGACAGGTCAGCGTATCCCACATCTAACGCTTCCCAGCGACAGAGTTCAGAATTTTCTCGAATCGCCCAGCATCGGTATCTTTGCCTTCATTGTAACGAAACGATTGCTCATCAAGGTATCTGAACAAATGAAACGGTTCTACGCTTACATAGGTGCCACGGATAGCACGCTTCAACAAACTCCAGAAATTCTCCAAGCGGTTTGTATGCACGTTCCCGTCAACGTACGCTTCGACGTGATCGATGACTTTGTCCGCGTACTCATCAAGCCCGTCATATGGACTTCAACGCATCGTTGTAAAGTTTCGGAACCAGAAGCAACGCATTCCCGGATCCGCCGTTGTAATTCACCCTTTCGGCGATTGCCCACAACCGATGTGTGAACCTTCCCCGTCTCACGGTCAAGCAAACCAAACACAACGGCCTTACCCATCGGACCGGCCACGAATCATTTTCTCGCCTCTTTCAGCGTGCATATTTCGCGCCTTGCCACCAATGAAAGTTTCATCTGCTTCGACGTGACCAGACATTTTGTTGATGGCTCCGTGATGCTGTGCGAAACGGATACGATGAAGCATAAACCACGCCGTCTTTTGCGTAAGATTCAAAGCGCGTGCAATTTCATAAGAACTAACGCCGTTCTTGCAATTGCCAATCATCCACATCGCGCAAAGCCACTTGTCCAAACCGATAGCGGAGTCTTCGAAAATGGTGCCAATCTTCACCGATAACTGCTTACGGCAGTCAAGACAAGTCCACATCAACCGCGTCTTGAGAAACGACAATCGCTTAGACTGGCAGCGCGGGCATTCCGGGCCTTTGGGCCACTTAGCCTTGAAAACAGCTTCGAGGCAGATCAGAGGGTCCGAAAAGTAGCGGATTGCTTCCATCAAACCGCTGTGTTCATTGAGTTGTACTGCTTCCATGACTCAAGTATAAAGCTAGAGTCTGTGTGAGTCAAGTACATCATTACCTAAAACTCGACCGAGTTGCGGGCATCAAGAGTTAGGACCTCTGCACAAAGGGTTATGCGCCAGTAGCAGCGAGAGTGGCGATTAGACCCTTTCACAAACGACGAGCACGATCGGCTTTTTAGAACCGGCGAGCAATCCCAAACGTTGCCTCTGTTTTGCCGAAATTGCCAGAAATGTTTTCCTCTTCCGTGCGAATCTTCAGCTCCGAGATTAATTTAAGTCTCCGCTCGCCGAGATCCTGAGCATAAGTTTTGAGTTTCGGACATAGAGATCTCTTGGCGAGCTTTAGAAGCGTTTCGACGATGCTCAATTCGGACCGGAGTGAGGTCGCGCAGCGATAGAAATCAGTGTTTAAAGGCGGCGGCATGCGGAGGTCACCAGTAGTTCTATCCTAGTTGTATTTGAGAAGATTTGTTAAGATGCCGAAAACCCTAGGGGGATATTCGATTCATTACAGCTTAAGGCTCGCCTATTTCTCTTCAAGCAGCAGAACTGGAGCGATCAAGATGGAGGTCGCAGATCCGCCTGGAGCGGTTCGAAGTAAAGCGGATGCAGCGCCCATTTTTCCGTTAGAGAGATAGGGATGTAGCGAAATTTCGACCTCTTTCATTTGTAATTCTCCGTAATGAAAAATCGGGAATTTTTGAAGAGCTAAAGACATACGTTCTTGAACGACATAGGGACTCCTGAGGGCGATGCGAAGCGATCGCTCCCAAGCAGGTTGATCCAACTCCGCGCCGACAAAGGCGCGATGGCCGTCGGTATCCTCATTAGGGCGGAGTACGAGCCGTTCGCGATGGGTGCGGATGAACTCAGGAAGGTCGATTTCTTGCTCCCAGTATTTCGTTTTCTTCTGCGCCACCACCCTGGTCCATGGAACGAATTGTCGAATAAGCTTTCGATCCACGGTGGAGAGCCGCGCAGTTACGGTTTCATCGGTGAGCAGATCAAATAGTGCCCTACGCTGGCCAATCTCAGAGCAGAAGCTATTTAAGAGGCAAACGGCGCGATCGCGATACGCGAGTAGGAGGGGATGGGAAAGGTCAAATCGGACCACCAATTCCCGAGTGCTTACGCGCCGGAATATGACGTCAATTTCGAATTCGGCGGTACGCAGCTTACCATTTTTATATTCGAGTTCGTCCGGTGACACGACGCGAGCCGAAATTCCGCGCTCTTTGAATATTTCAACCAGCAAGATGCCTTCACCCGGTTCAGTGTGCAGTTGCTCTTTGAGCTCGACCACTGCGATGTTTGGCAGCCTTTTCCCGCCGAACTCTTTCCAAGCTTGCAAAACAGCGTTCAGCAGATGCTTTTTGGCTCCGAGTTTTGATAGGCTATACCGCCCGCGTTTGAATTGCTTGAGGATCGGCAGATCGAGGAAGAGATCCGCCAGGTGCTCCGAGTAAGCAAGGCCCGGGGCGTTACTCGACTCAAAACCCTGTAGAAAAAGCGATCCGTTTCGGAAATGAGCATCCATTCGCGAGGTAATGCTGAAGCGCGAGCAGCCAGACGGGATCGCGGCGAGCATTTTCTCCGCAGGCAATAATTGGATCCGGTCCAGCAAAGAAGGCGTTTTAAAAGCGAGCGTTTCAATTTGGTCGAGAATGGCAGCGAGGTGTTCGGTGGCCCGGGTCAGCCTGGTTAATTCGCTGCGAGATATGAAATGGGGACGTAAGACGAGCGTACTCGACCGCCCCGCTTCAGCAACATGCCGTTGCTCGATACGTTCCTGAAATTCCTGAACCCAGGCCAGATCACGGTACGTTTCCTCATGCAAGAGCTTGTGATAGCGGGCGATGGCCTCGCTAAGCTGCGCCATTCACGTAGGCTTTCTTGAGATTCAGTATGGCACGGTAGGCAGTTTTCAGTAATCTCCCAAGGTTTTTCGGATGTGTTCTTTGCTGCGGGTACAATGTTGACCATGCCAGAACCCCTGGAACTCAGTCCAAAGGAGGTTCGGTCGCGGGTCGCAGCTGGAGACCGGCTGGTCTTCATTGACGTGCGCGATCCGGAAGAAATTGCGATGACGCGGATTGAGGGCGCGCAGCTCATTCCGATGGAATCGGTGCCGGCGGAAATACAGCGCCTAGAGGCGCTCGCCGATGAGGCCTCTTTGGTGATTTTGTGCCATCATGGCGTGCGCAGCTTACAGGTCGCTTCCTGGTTACGGCAGCAAGGCTTGGACAATTGCTCGAGCTTGGCGGGAGGAATTGATCGCTGGAGTAGAGAGATCGACCCAACCGTGCCGCGCTACTGAGCTTTCCGAGCGGAGAGAACCGCCTGCCGAAACCTACGAGCGCGTTCAGTGATGATCTTGTAGTTGCCATCCGCTATCGATTTGGCGTCGATCAATTCACTGCCAACGCCTACGGCGAATGAACCTGCCGCGATAAAGTCGCCGATCGTGTCGAGATTGACCCCACCGGTGGGGATCAAATCGATGTGAGGAAATGGCGCCTTAAGAGCCTTGATGTATTTGGCTCCGCCAACTGCGCTGCAAGGGAAAACCTTGATTCCATCGGCCCCGGCTTCCCATGCAGTCAAAACTTCGGTTGGGGTGAGGGCCCCTGGAAAGATAGGCTTGCTGTAGCGCTTCGCTATCTCGACGGTTCTGAGGCTGAGGCTGGGGGCAACAAAGAATTGCGCGCCGGCGAGCATGCAGGCGCGGACTGTTTCGGGATCGAGCACAGTACCAGCTCCGAGCAGCAGGCGGTCGCCATAGCGATCGGCAACGGCTTCCAGCGCCTTCAGCGCGTTCTCCACGGTCATCGTGATTTCAACGCATTCGATATCTCCCTCGCCGACTGCCTCGACTGCTCGTAATGCTGTTTCCGCATTGGCGGTGCGAACGATGGGAATCACCGCGATGTCATTGATTCGGGCCAGGATTTCGGCGTGATTCATTCAGGCTATTGTGACAATTTAGCGAAAGCGAATAGTCTTGGGCTCGATACGAGGTTAGGAGTTCTTTTTCTTTTTCTTCAGTTTGAGCTTCACAAACACCCTGCTGTGACTGTCGAAAACGCTGACGTTCTTTGTCGGGCTAAACATGTCGCCAGATTCGGCCCGGACCTGGTAGTTGATATCTGAGCTGAGACCATAAAAGTGGTACTTGCCCTCGTGCTGGGCAATATAGGACCTTATCTGGAGCGTTTTGGTGTCCTTGAGCAAAACGATAGCACCGGAAACGGGAGCTCCGGCCTTATCCAGCACGGTTCCTTCGATTGAACGAGTTCTTGGGCTAACACCTGAGTGGTCCTGTACACTCGGCTGAATCTGTGCAAATGAGATTGACATTGTGGCAGCGATAAGGAACATGAATCGACATACCGGGACGCTCCTCAGTGCCACTCCTCTTCCTCTTCTTCCTCCTCCTCATCCTCGTCCTCGTCGTACTCGAATTCTTCTTCGTCGTCGTCTTCCTCGTCCTCCGATTTCAGCTCAACCGGATTAACGCTGGCCACGGTCAAAGAAGCTCCGCATTCATCGCATGAAAGAACATCACCTTCATCCAGCTCTTCTTCTTCCGCATCAATGGGGGCATCACACTTGGGACAACTGACCATAAATATTCCCTGTTCTGAGCTAAGTGTTGCAGATCGCGCTTCGGCTTGACATCTCTTTTCTCGCTCGTTTACGCCTCTAGATTAGAAGTGGCTCCGTCCGCCTACTTGGGAGACCGTACGACCGAATGGATTATCTGCGCTGCGTAACTGTTTCACCGTGCAATTGCTGGTCGTAAGCAGTCAACTCTTCCGGGGAGACCGTCACCAGGTTCTTGTCCATGTCTTCTGACGTTTCTATCATGTGCTTCACGTGCAGGGCCGCGATTCTCATGCACATGGGGTCGGTGAGCTTCCGGCCGCTTTTGCGTGAAAGTTCGAGCAGTGCAGGGTGGGGCAACGCGATCACTTTCTCTTGAGCAGCATCACCTTCGGTCGTGACCAAAAACTTTACGTCCACCGTATCTGCATGTCGAATGGAGGTGCCGGTCTGTTGCCACCGGAACTGAACCTTCCAGATGCGGCCAAATGGATCCGGGCCCGCCTCGAACAGGCGGTACTGGTCACCCATGACCAGATGCTAGCATGTGGCTGGCTTAGCAAATTCGAGCAGAATTAGATCGCTGTGGAGCGCTGGCCTACTAGAGAAAGAAGCTCGTTTCGCGTTTCCTTATTGTCTCGGAACGCGCCTAACATGGCGCTTGTGATGGCGCCGGAATGCTGTTTCTCGACACCCCGCATCATCATGCAGAAATGACGCGCTTCACAAATTACGCCTACGCCGACAGGATTCACAAGCCCCTGGATGGTCTCAGCGATCTGCTGAGTAAGACGTTCTTGAATTTGAAGCCGTCGCGCGAATACGTCGACCAGCCGAGGGATCTTGCTCAATCCAATTACCTTCTGATCGGGCAGATAGGCGACATGCATCTTCCCGAAAAAGGGCAGCAGATGATGTTCGCACAAGCTGAAGAACTCAATGTCGCGAACAATCACAACTTCGTCGTACTTGACGTCGAAGAGCGCGCCGTTTACGATCTGAGCCACATCCGCCGAATAACCGCTCGTCAGATAGCGAAGAGCTTTTTCGCTGCGCACAGGCGTACTAATCAGTCCATCGCGCTGCGGGTCCTCGCCTAGCGCCCTCAGTATTTCCCTAACGTGGGAAGCGATTGAGGCGGACGAGGCTTTCGATTGGATATCGATTACGGGGCCGTTCTTCTTATTTCCTAATTTGGCTTTATGCATTGAGTGTCACGCTTTCGACCTGCGAATCGGGTACAGAACTATGCTGAGGAGTGTTAAGGAAAACGTCGAAGCCGTTGCGGTCTGTTTCTTGTATATGCACCCTGTGCAGGCTCGCAGGAATCTTGCCGAGGTAGGCCTTCCAAGATCGCTGTAGCAGTTCGGCGATGACTAACGTCACGTTCTCTGTTGTCGGTACTAGCTGTCGAAACTGGGGCACGTCAAAATTGATGTTCCTAAATGCAAAAAGCTGCAGAACCGTTTCATGAACCAAGCGATCGAGCTTCGATACCGGTAAGAGCAAACCCGTCCGTCGGTCCAAAAGCCCAGTCGCCGTGACTTCGAGAACGTAGTTGTGGCCGTGCCCGAACGGGTTGTTGCACTTTCCATAAACTTGGACGTTTTCAGCTGCACTCAGGTCCGGTGAGTGCAGGCGGTGGGAAGCCGAGAAACGATATAGACGCGTGATTGTCATCATGCAGTGCCATCCTCACGGGCGATGTCCACATACAGATCGGGCGTCTCGAACAAGCGGACTCTTGCAAGACTAGCGTTGCGCTTAGAAATGCGACGTTCCAGACGACGCCAGATCTCACGAGCGATATTCTCGGTTGTCGGAATCACAGCGTCAAAAGGCTTCACCTCATGGTTTAGGAACCGATGGTCCATGGGCGCGAGAATTTCATCTTCGAGCAACTGCTTAAGATCTTTCAAGTCAATTACCATGCCCGTAATTGGATCCGGATCGCCCTCTAGCGTGACCTCCACGACGTAATTGTGTCCGTGCCCGTGGGGGTTAGCCGCTTGCCCGAAGATCTCCCGATTTTCGACTTCGCTCAGAGAATCGAGGCGGCAGACGTGAGAGGCCGAGAATTCTGCCCTTCTAGTTACGAACATGGCTAGCTAATAAGATGTTCAGGCGGAGCGTTAGATACTTAAATTATCCCGCACTGTGAACATCAATAACGGTCTTCGCGCGCTGCTAATCGCTTTCACACTCTGCTTCGTAACCATTATTGGCTGGAGTTTACGCGATCTTTCGGCAAAGGAAGGTGGCCCGGCACCCGATTTCTCGGTGAAGACCGATCAAGGAAGGCTGGTGACCGCCCATTCGTTCGGAGGCAAGGTTCTAGTACTGAATTTCTGGGCAACTTGGTGTGCTCCCTGTGTCCAAGAGATCCCGTCTCTCAATGAATTTCAGAAGCGATTCGCGAACTCGGGTGTGGTGGTGGTGGCAGTCAGCGTCGACAAAAGTGAACAGAAATACAAGACTTTCCTGGAGCGGATTCACGTCGCCTTCGAAACAGCACGCGACCCAAGTCAGGATGTCAGCGCTGAATACGGAACGTTTCAATTTCCGGAGACCTATATCATCAAGAACGGGCGTATCATGCGGAAATTTCCGAACGCAGAAGAATGGCTCAGCGACGATATGACGCAATACGTGCAAAGTCTGCTGTAGGTCCTAACCATATGGCGATTAAAGCAGAGGTGCTTGCTGGCCTCGAAGCGGAACTCGGAAAAAATGCCGTGTTGTCACTGCCGGGCGATCTGAAGCTCTATCAATATGACGGAGGCGTAGATAAGTCGCTGCCCGAGGTGGTCGTTTTCCCCCGGACTACGGAGGATGTGGTCGCATTGGTGAAGCTTGCGGTCAGACACAATCTTGCGATTGTGGGCAGGGGAGCGGGAACAGGCCTCAGCGGCGGGTCGATTCCGCGTGCCGGTGGTATGGTCATTTCGTTTTCGAGAATGAACCGGATCCTTGAAATTGATGTGGCAAATGAGCGCGCGCTAGTCCAGCCCGGTGTTGTGAATTTGGATATCACGCTGGCCGTACAGGGCTCCGGTTATTTTTATGCGCCCGACCCATCCAGTCAGCGCGCCTGCACGATAGGGGGCAATGTAGCAGAAAACGCGGGAGGCCCGCACACGCTGGCCTACGGCGTAACGACAAACCACGTGGTCAGCCTGGAAGCGGTATTGCCCGACGGAAGCGTTGTCGAATTGGGCGGCAAAGAGCTTGACGTGCCAGGCTATGACCTAGTCGGTCTTCTCACGGGATCAGAGGGCACTATGGCGCTGGTGACGAAAATTGTGGTGCGGTTGATGCGGCAGCCGGAGGCCGTCAAGACCATGCTCGCCATTTATAACTCGATAGATGAGGCTGGCAACACGGTCGGTGAACTGACGGCGCAGGGGATCACGCCGGTAGCACTCGAAATGCTGGACGGTCCGATGCTGCGGATGGTCGAAGCGGCAACGCATGCAGGTTATCCAATTGATGCGGCGGCTGTGCTGTTGATCGAGCTCGAAGGCCTGACCGAAGCGGTTGGCGAGCAAGCAACACAGATATCTGCGGTTTGCCGAGCTTGCGGGGCGCGTGAGGTGCGAGTGGCGCAGTCAACCGCGGAGCGTGAACTGTTGTGGAAGGGCCGCAAGAATGCATTTGGAGCGATTGGACGCGTGAGCCCGACGTATTACGTTCAGGATGGCGTCGTTCCGCGGACGCAGATTGCGAGGACGCTGCGCGCCATTGAAGAGATCGGGAAAAACCATGGCATCAGTATCAGCAACGTGTTCCATGCCGGCGATGGGAACATGCATCCCATCCTGCCGTTCGATCCGCGCAAGGAGGGCGAGCTAAAACGAGCCCAAATAGCCGGGGAAGAGATCCTGGATTTTTGTATCTCGGTAGGTGGATCGATTACGGGTGAGCACGGAGTGGGAATGGAAAAGATGGAACTGATGCAGCACCTTTTTTCGGAAGACACATTGGATTTGATTAAGGACTTCAAATCGCTGTTCGATCCTTCTTGCCACTTGAATCCCGGCAAGATGCTGCCAACCGGCAAAGGCTGCCTGGAAATTAGGCAGGCGCCCGGCATAACTTTTTAGAAAGCGCTTAGCTGACTCTCTAGGTTCTGCGCTCCGCAAGAACAATCATATGATCGTTTTCTTAAGCATCATCGGCCTACTTGCGGCCTTTGTAGGCGATCTTCATCCCTATGCTGCGGACCGGCAAACCCGAGCCGGTCCGAAATCAAACACAATGCGGCTGGAACGTTCCGTCGAAGCGATGGGAACTACCTTCGTCATCGAAATCTATGGAACGGACGAGCATCTGATGCAAGCCGCCGCTGACCAAGCGTTTGCCGAGGTGCGCAGGGTGGACGAAATGCTATCGAACTATGTGCCCGGTACCGAACTCAGCCGAGTGAACGAGTGCGCCGGAAAAACTCCCGTAAAGGTGTCTCGTGAGTTTTTTGATCTCCTCAAGGCCTGCGACAGATACAGCCGGGAAAGTAACGGAACATTTGACATAACGGTCGGGCCTCTGATGAAGATCTGGGGATTTTACAAAGGGTCGGGCCGTCTCCCGAGCAGTGGACAAGTTCGAGTTGCACTCGACGATGTTGGTTATCAGAACCTGGAACTCGATCCCAGAAATTCGATGGTTCGATTTAGGAAACCTGGTGTCAATTTGGATCTAGGCGGTGTTGGGAAAGGGTATGCGGTAGATCGCATGGTGGCTGTTTTGTTGAAGAACGGTATTGATTCGGCGCTGGTTTCAGCAGGGGGAAGTAGCATTTTTGGCATCGGCATTCCGCCGAACGATCCGAGAGGGTGGGACATCCGCGTTCGTGATCCCAAAGAAGAAAATAAAACCGCGGCTGAAGTTTATCTGAAGAACACTTCTATTTCGACTTCTGGAAGTTATGAGAAGTTCTTTTGGGCGAGCGGCAAGCTATACAGTCACATCATGGACCCGCGTACGGGCTATCCTTCAGAGGGCGTGCTTTCGGTCTCTGTGATTTCACCCCGAACTCTTGATAGCGAGATCTGGGCGAAACCGTACTACATTTTGGGCGCCGCTTGGACAGAACGTCACAAACCAAAAGAGTTTCGTGTTTTGATGTGTGAGGACAAACCGGGAACATCGTGCGCTTGGCTGCCGTAAACGGAAATCTGAGTCAGATGGCGATCTAGAATCTGAAGAGGATCTGATCACGTGAACAGACGGCAATTTCTTAACCTTGCTGCGGCATCTCCTCTCCTGGCTCAACATGCGGATCTTCCTTCGTATCGGGTCGTGACACGGTTTCGGCCATCCAGTAATCCCGGTATGCCCGGCCGATATCCTGGTAAGGTAGTTCGCGTGCATTCAGAACGCTCAGTAGATGTAGCAACGAACCGCGTTGACGCGAACGCGTTGCGAGCGATGCTTTCGGCCGCCTTGCGCGACCTGACAAGTGCGTCCAATGACAGAGAAGCCTGGTCCCACTTCATCGCGCCTGGAGACATCGTGGGCATCAAAGTAAACTGTTCCGGTGCTCCTGAAATCAACTCCAATCCCGAACTTGTCGCGGCCATCATAGGAAACCTTTGTTCGCTAGGAGTACCTCCTGAACACATCTACATCTACGACCGGTTTGCGAATCAGATGAGGATCGTGAACTTTGCACCGCACGTTCCAAAGGGCGTCAACATAGCAGCGGCCGAGAGCTCCCGCGGCTCCGTTCTTGGTTATGACCCCTTCACTTATGTAGAAGTCGATTTTTTTGGAGAAGATGATACACGCTCCAATTTAATTCATCTAGTTTCGGAGAAGTTCACCAAGGTGATCAATGTCCCCACGATGAAAGAGCACCGTGCAGCCGGCGTGACGGGCTGTCTGAAAAACATTGCCTACGGAGATTTCTCGAACGTTGCACGTTCTCACGAACGGGAGATATCGAATACCTATTCGTTTATTGGCACGCTTGCTTCGGTAGAGCCCTTGCGGTCCCGAACCGTACTCAATATCATGGATGGCCTACGTAGCGTGTGGCATGGAGGGCCGTTCCTGCAAAGCTCTAAATTTCTTTTCTTTCCCAAAGAAATTGTTGTAGGGACGGATCCTGTTGCTTCAGACCGCGTTCTCATCGACATGATCGAAGCGAAACGGCGGCAGGAGGGAGCGCCTTCTATTTTTGAACGTTCAAAGAAGCATGTGAAATTTGCGCCTGAGCTGGACCCCAATTTCAACAGTTTTATTCGAGAGCCTGGTCACGTAGAATATGCGTCACGTTTAGGTTTGGGCGTGTACGATAAAGCTCAAATCCGCGAAAAGGTGATCGATCTTTGAGCTTGTTCGTCGCTGCTCTGCTGCTCCCATCACTCTTTTGGGACAAGGGACCTGAAACGGCCAACCTTCTTCGTCGAGCTCAAATCAGCCATATTTCTACTTCCGCGTCAATGGCGGAGTCGTGGAAAACCGTGCCGGGCATTTCGGTCGACATTGTCGATCCAAAGCAGCTTATACGGGTGCTCACTCCCTCAGTCATATTTCGCGCGGAAGAGGCATCCGCCACGCGTACCCCGTGGGTGAATTCAAATGGATGGAGATTCCTTCGCGAGCCGAAGGGGCGATTTTATTACGAAGCCCCGGACGCGGCGGCACCATTGGCAGCGGCGGAAGCATTTACATATGGGGCAAACGCAGTGATCCACACTGATGATGCCGGCATAGATCCTCTTGGAAAGATGCTCGCTTTTCTGCAGCATCTGGGCAGCGAAAATCTGCCAGCCTTGGTCAATATTGGATTCGTGGACGACGGCTCACGGCAATCGGGTGAGTTTATGAACTTGCTTGTGCGGCGCAATCTTCTCTTCGGAGTTGTTAAAACTCCCGATCCAAAATCTGATTTAACAGTAGCGCTTGGATCGCCGCAGTATCCCAGGTCGGAAGCCGGTAATCCCAGTTTGTTGGCGGAGAAAGTGCGCAGCAATTTGACGGACGAGAAGCGGCTATTGAGGTTATATGGAAGTGAAGTGGTTGTGGGGCGTCTTGTAGGGGATGGAAATCGTGCGCGCTTGTATCTCTTGAACTATGGAGCAGCAAGATCGCCTGTGCAGGGTATCCGGATTCGAATCTTAGGCGTGTATCCTAAACACGACATCGCCGAATACGATAGAACGAATGCCCGTCTTCTGGACGTTAGCACCGCTTCGGGTGCGACTGAATTCACCGTACCCGAACTGAAGACTTTCGCTGTGATTCAGCTTTCTCGTCAGGAATAATGTCTCGAAACATGAAACTACAAAAGATTAGTGGATGGCTTGCCGGAATCGTGACAAGCCTAGGACTGTTCTGTGCTCCGGCGCAGACCCGATACGATTTGCTTCTGCAGGGCGGGCATGTAATCGACGCAAAAAATCACATCAGCGCCGTGCGGGACGTCGCAATCCGGGACGGGAAAATCGCGGGGGTCGCGGAGCATATCGATCCGGCTACTGCGCTCAAAACGGTAAACGTCAAAGACCTATACGTGACGCCAGGGCTGATTGATATTCACGTTCACGTTTACGCGAGCACTGGAGAGCGCAATTCTTATGCCGGGGATAACAGTGTTTTCCCGGACGGATTTACATTGCGCTCGGGTGTTACGACAGCAGCGGATGCGGGTAGTTCCGGCGCCCGCAATTTCGAGGACTTCAAAGAGCACATTATCGATCGATCCAAAACACGTGTGCTTGCATTCTTGAACATTGTGGGTGCGGGTATGCGCGGCCCCAAATACGAAAATGTTCTGGCGGATATGGATCCCCAAAAGGCCGCAGAGGTGGCAAAGCGCTATGAAGGCGTGATCGTTGGAATCAAGACTGCTCACTATGCGGGGCCGGAGTGGACGCCGGTAGAACACGCCGTTCAAGCAGGCACGCTAGCGAATATTCCCGTGATGGTGGATTTTGGCGAGAATCGGCCTGAGCGGCCGATCAGCGTTCTGTTGACTCAGAAATTGCGGCCCGGCGACATATATACGCACGTCTATTCGGGCCTCCGCAACGAACTCGATGCATCGGGACACGTCAGTTCCGCTCTTTGGGAGGGAAGGAAACACGGCGTGATTTTTGATGTCGGTCATGGTGGCGGAAGTTTCGCCTGGAGAGTGGCGGTGCCGGCAATTCGCGAGGGCTTTCTGCCGGATTCCGTTTCGACCGATCTGCACATCGGAAGCATGAATGCAGGTATGAAAGACATGCTGAACGTTATGAGTAAATTTCTCGCGCTGGGTCTTTCGGTTGACGACGTAATCGTCCGCTCGACCTGGAACCCTGCTCGGGAGGTCCACCATCCTGAGCTGGGTAATTTCTCAGTCGGCTCGCCCGCCGATGTTGTCGCCCTCCGGGTCGAGCACGGCAATTTTGGGTTCACAGATATGTATGGCGCTCGTATGAATGGAGACCGCAAGTTTGTTTGCGAATTGACGATTCGGAACGGAAAGATCATGTACGACCTGAATGGCATCAGCCGACCCGATTGGGACAAACTCCCAGCGAACTACAAGGAAGTAGGCGACCCGCGCTGGGATGGACTCAATCCGGCAAAGAAAAAGTAATGCTCAGACACCGACAGCTACATCGCTACTGGCGGGCTCTGGATGAACTCGCAACCAGGCAAGCGCACCCGCGGCGCACAAAGATGCTGCGACCAAGAATGAGGCGGTCCAGCCAAAATGGCTCGCAATCGCTGGTGTCAGGGAAGCCGTCAGAGCACCGCCAAGCTGTCCCCCCATATTCATAAATCCTGAGACCGAACCTGCTGACTCTTTCCCGATATCCGCCGATACGGACCAAAACGAACTCTGCGAGATATACAGAGCACCCGCCCCGCCGGCTAACACTACACTCGCCAGCCGTGCGCTTTCAACCTGAGTTCCAAAGGCGATGAAAACCGCACATACTGCAATCGCCCCACAAGCAAGATAGCAGCGACCCACACGCTTACCCCGCTTTTTTGTGAGCCGATCGCTTACCCAGCCGCCAAGCGGTGATCCGATCGCCATCGCCAGGAAGGGCAGCATCGTGTAATAGGAACTCTCTCGTATATTCAGCCCTCGCACCGAGCTCAGATAGATAAAGAACCAGCTGAAGAAGATATACGCCGCATATCCGTATGTGAAATAGCTGAACGTCACGGCTTGCACATTGGGATCGCCGAGAATAGCGCGCCAGGAGAGTTTCGCATTCCCAGACGAGGTGGACTGGGCCTTGGGCAGACCAGCCTCGATGAAGGATGCTTCCCGGGCCGAAATCCATGGGTGCTGGATCGGCTTATCTCTCGCGATGATATACCAAATCACGCCCGCTACTAATCCGAGACTGGCGCTGGCCCAGAAAGAGGCTCTCCATCCTTGGTGGAGCATTAGATAGCCGATGAGCGGAGGAGTAATGCCGGCACCAAAACCCACGCCTGCAAAAATGATCCCGTTCGCAATACCTCGCTCAGCTGAGGGAACCCACGCTGCAACAATGCAGTTCGAAGCCGGATAGACCACCGCTTCTCCCATGCCGAGGAGAAATCGCACTGCAATCAGCAAGATCAGCAGTCCCGCAGTATTCGCAGAGAGCAGGGTGATGAGCGCCGTGAAGATGCCCCACCAGACAACACCGGCAGTTAAAATTCTGCGCGGCCCTACTCTGTCCGCCAACGAGCCTCCGGGAGCTTGGAACAGTGCATAACCTAAAACGAACGCGCTGAAGACCCATCCCAGATGCACGTTATCGAGATGAAATTCCTTCGCTATCGCTTGACCGGCAATTGAGATATTGACGCGATCGAGATAGGCAATCGCACTGACAAGAAACATCCACCAGATGAGCAGCCATCGGATGCGGCTGTTTGGAGAGCTCGACATGGCCGCTTCAGGTTAGCGGCTCAGATATACGCGATCACGTCGATTTCGACGAGAGAATTACCGGGGATCCAGGCTGCCGCTATGGTCGTTCTAACGGGCGGTTCTGAACCAAAGCGGCCCATGAAAACTTCATTCATGGCTTGATAATCTTTGCTATCCGCCAAATAGACCTGGCATTTGAGCACTTTGTCCATGGACGATCCCGACGCTTCAAGTTTCTTCTGGATCTCATCTAGTACGTGTTTGGTGTGCGCTTTGATGTCGCCTGGAAAGTGTGCCCCGATACCAGATAAGAACAACAGATTGCCGTACGAGACCGCCGGGCTAAAGAGCGGCGCTTTCTCTGGCTTTTTGCCATCGTTCCAAAGAACCTTCCTGGTTGCATTCGACTGGGCGGCAGCCGGTCCGGACGCTGCAGTTGCTGCAATCGCCGCGGCGGCCGCGCTCTTTCCAATAAACCCTCTTCTGTTACTGTTTCCCATGAATTCTCCTTGATTTTGTTTCAGCGGAAATATTCGGTTAAGCCTAAGCTCGCTTCACCGGTCGTACAACTCCCCGCGGTGATTGATATTCGTGACGCTGCGCGCTCCATCGAGCCTGCCCGTATTCACCCAGGTTTACGTCCCCGGCCATTTTGCTGTTTTCGAGAGTGCCGCTGAACTCATAGAACAATCGTGTGCCCTGAATCTTCTGTGAGCTGCGGAAGTGCACCTGGTTTCCTGCCACGGTGCCCGAAAGATCGCCCGACACATATTCGCCGTGGTGAGTCCCGACGAGCTTCCCGCTGTCTTGCTCGAAAATCAAAGTGTGAATAGCACTGCTGCGGCTAAATTCAAGGCTGGCTTGCCACTGCCCAGCGACTGACACTGGCTCGCCTTCCGGCCGCGGTGGATTGTGAAATCTCGGCGGCTTGGAAAGCACGGCGTGAAGGCGCGCGGCTACTACTTCGTGATCACCCGGCATCATCATGTAAGGCGTGATGGAAACGGAACTCGCCAAGTTGTCGGGCCGGCTCCCTGAAGCTCCACCCAGAACGATGCGCGGTTCAGTGTCCAGCAGCACCTTGCTTACTTCCTGACCGGTGATTCCCACGTGATCGCCATCCCATTCGATTCTAAGTACCGGCGTTTTATTCGAAAGCCCTTCCGGGGGTTCGATGCGGGTGGTCACACCATCGATTCTCTTGACGGTTATAGAGATCTGGTCAAGCCAGTTCTGCCACTGCCGCGTTTCCGCCTCATAGTCGCGCTTCTTCCACATCTCAACCGCCGCAAGCATGCCCATGATTTCTTCTTTGCCGACCTTCAGTGACCGCCCATATGCGTGATGAGGAGCACTATTGGCCCACGCCGCCTGCAACAAATTCTTCTCTCCCACCAGCAGACCTGCGCTTTGCGGGCCTCGAATGCACTTTCCGCCGCTGTAGGCAACCGCAGTGGCTCCGCGCTGCAGGTGCACATTGGGGATGGTCAATACTTCCGCTGCAGCATCGACGATGACCGGCACATTGTGGCGGCGCGCCACTTCTGAAATCGCCTGTGTTCCCATCGGGCCGGTGTCCCCGGGTCCAGCCAGGATATACACCATAGCAGTGCGCCCATTGAACGCAGACTCCAGTTCGGATCTTCCCTTCACTTCGATGACGTTGACGCCCACCATTCGAATGGCATGGTCGTACACATTGCGTGAGTACTCCGGAATAATGACCTCGCTTTTGAGCCCGGTAAGGTCAGGAAGCCGCTGCATGCGTTCCGGATTCGTTCCGGCAACAGAGGCTGTGGTGCAGTGGGTGAGCGCCGCACAACAGCCGTTGGTCACGATACCCCACTCGGCTTCCGTCAGTTCGGCGAGACGTTTTCCCACACCGTCCATCAATTCGTCCATTTGAACGTAGTTGCGCGAGGCCTCGTCCATGGCCTGCTTCACTTGTGGAAGTGTCTGGGAACCAGTAATGATGGTGAATGTGCCGCGGGCGTTGATCACTGGACGCACTCCGATGGAGCGATACAGGTTGCTCTTCACGCCGCCTGTGATTCTTCCGTCCGGGACGGAGATTTCTGCGGAGCCCGCAATCGTCGGAAGCGCTCCCGCTGCGGTGAGTAGTCCACCCTGGCGGAACAAGTCTCGCCGATTATAACCAACCGAGCGGCTTCGCAACTTGCCTTGAAACAAATTCCACATTATGTGTATCATCCTCTAACTCTATGCTCTCGCGGGGACAACGCAATTCTACAATCTGCCGAACTTATTTACTGCCTCGCGAATTGACTTGTACTTTTCGATGAACGGATACATGCTGTGTTCACTTTCATCGAGCTGCTGCGCTTTCTTTAGAACTTCGGCCGCGCGTTCGCGTGGGACCACCACAACCCCGTCCATGTCGGCCACAATAATGTCCGTAGGATGAACTTCTACGCCAGCACAAGTTACCGCGATATTCTTTCCGGCAAAACGATAGTGATTGACGGTTGTGGACGGGACAACACCGCGGCTGAAAACCGGAAACTGCAGTCTTGTGAGCTGGGGCGTATCCCTAATACCTCCGTCCACAATCGCCCCTGCGAGGCCGCGATATTTCATCGCGGTACTCATCAGGCCGCCGACCCCCGCGTAATCTAAGCCGTCCTCGAGCACCATCACGTAGACAGATCCAGCAGCAGCTTCATCGATCAAGTCCAGCATTCCTTGCTGTGCTTTCGATCCTTCCTTGTGCTCTTCTTTCTTTAGCAGGACGGTTACCGCCGGCCCCGCAAACTTAGTTTGGGCGAGCGGACGCATGTCGTGCGACATGTAGGCCCTTTTGCCATACAGCTGCTCCATCGCATCCGCCACAGAAGCAGCCTCGACCAGGCGAAATCCTTGTATTAAACTGTTCTGATCGCCATCGGCCTTCGCGTGTTCTGTGTGCAGAACAAAAAACAGACATACGCTGGCCGGCACTGCGGCTATTAGCTTAGGTTTCATGAATCGACTATTCTATCTGCCATTGAGTCGTCGAGTCATTCCCGTCCAGTAGAATTGAACTTTCTCATGACCGTCAGTAATCGATTCGCCATTGCGGTGGGACTTCTCTGGTCGGCAGCTCTTCCGCTGTTTGCACAGCTTGGAATGTTCAGTAACGAGCAGCGCATCGATGTCACACGCGCATGGACGGGTGAAAGGTTTCCCGGAGGTCGGCCAAAAGTGCCTGACGCAGTGCTCGACCGGCTAAAAGACGTAACGGCAGAAGAGGCATGGGATACGTTGGGCGAGGCCGGTTATCATCTGCAATTCGAAGGCGGGTGGAAGGAACTGAACGGAGGAGAGCGGTTGATCGGGCGAGCCGTGACCTGCGTGTTCATGCCAATACGTCCTGACATGAATTCCGTGATTGCCGATCACGGAAAGCGAGAGGGCCGCATCGGCAGCGGGCAGAATTCCTGGGTAATCGATACTCTGACAAAGCGGGACGTCATGGTAGTTGATCTATTCGGAAAAATAGATGGCGGCACCATCATTGGCGACAATCTCGGAACCTCAATTATGACGAAGACAGGCACGGGACTGGTGGTTGACGGAGCAGTGCGAGATCCGACCGGCCTGTCGGAGATCAAAGGCTTCCACATCTTCACGCGCGATTTCCACCCCTCCGCAATCGAAGACGCGATGTTGATGGGCATCAATGTACCTATACGCATCGGCCACGTGACAGTTCTGCCAGGCGACGTCGTTCTGAGTGATCGCGACGGCATCACGTTTATCCCTCCTCAACTCGCTGAAAAAGTCGCTGATACTGCGGAGCTGACCAGATACCAGGACGAGTGGGGCCACTCCATGCTGCGCGAAGGGAAGTATTCGCCCGGACAGATCGATGCACGATGGACCAAGAAAATGATCGATGAGTTCAATACATGGCTGGAGCAAAAAGGATCAAAGCTGCGCGTGCACCAGCAATGAGGAGCGTACTGCTCGTTGCCCTTGTTTGCATCGGAATCGCGCCTCCGCAGCTGAGGTCTCAAGCTACTCGCCACGACTCTGCCGCTGCGCCTTCTGCATCATCTCAGCTGGGGCAGCAGCTTTTTAGCTTGAATTGTTCCGGTTGTCATGGCCTCGATGCCCGCGGCGGTGAGCATGGGCCGAATATCGCCACAACTGCGGAAGTGCAGCGCCTGAGCGACCGTAACATTTTCCGTATCGTTCACGATGGCATTTCAGGGACAGGCATGCCCGCATTCCGTTCACGATTCGATGACGCCCAACTGAGCGCTGTTGTCAGTTACCTGCATGTTCTTCAGGGCAAGCACAGTGGCGTCGCCCCCTCTGGTAATCCTGAACGAGGGCGCTCGCTTTTCTTCGGCAAAGCCCGATGTTCAGAATGCCACATGATTGGTGGGGATGGCGGTTTCATCGGTTCCGATCTCTCCGGTTACGGTGCGCAACACTCCCCTGATGTCGCCCGAAGTGCGATCCTGGATCCCGACAAGAATCTCGATCCGCACCATCGGGCCGTCACCGTGACCACACGTGATGGCCGGAGATTTACGGGCAGAGCACTCAACGAGGACAACTTCTCACTGCAACTGCAGACACTTGACGGGATGTTTCATTTCTTTGAGAAGCCAAGTCTCGCACACCTCGAGCACGAGCCACGTTCCTTGATGCCGTCCAATTACCGTTCAACCCTAAGCCCCGGGGATTTGGACGACTTAGTGAGCTATCTCACGACAGCCGCAGTACCGCAGGCGTCAGGGGCAGGCGAGGAGAACGAAGAATGAGATCGATGGCGAAGCTTGGACACTGTTTTTTGCTGTTAGCTGTATTGCAATGCGTCAGCCTCTCGTTCGGCTTCGAAACTGCAGACAAGCCCCGCCGCTCATTCGAGCTCGTTGCGCTCTCGCCTGATTTCTGGAAGCTGTTCGATCACGATGCCAAGCTCACGACCGTTGCAACCGGATTCGGTTTCACTGAAGGGCCAGTCTGGGATTCAGCCAGTTTCCTTTACGTCAGCGACGAAACACAAAACAAAATCTATCGGGTTCATCTCGATGGAACCAAAGAATCTGTTGTCGCGCTAGGAGATCCGGACGGGAACACGTTCGACCGGCAGCAACGTCTGATCGACTGTGCCAGCGTTTTGCGTGCCATCATTCTGGTCGATACGAACGGGCAGTACAAGACTCTGGCCGACCGCTTTGAAGGCAAGCGCTTCAATAGCCCGAACGACGTTGCCATTGGCCCTGACGGCGCGCTTTACTTCACAGATCCTACTCTTGATCTACCAGCTGGACAGAAGCAGGAGATCCCGTTTCAAGGTGTCTATCGTATCGGCGGAAACGGACAGGTGCAACTGCTCCTCAAGAGTATGTCTCAACCCAATGGCCTGGCATTTTCGCCTGATGGCAAGAAGCTCTATGTTGACGATAGTGAGCAGAAAAACATTCGGGTCTTTGACTTCTCAGCACCAGCAACGCTGACGAACGAGCGCGTATTCGGTGAAGAGAAGGAACCGGGTGGCGTGCCTGATGGTATAAGAGTCGATGAAGCCGGAAACCTCTTTGTTACAGGACCAAAGGGAATCTGGGTGTGGGACGCACAGGGGCATCATCTTGGAACGGTCATAGTGCCCGAGCAGCCCGCGAATCTGGCATGGGGCGATCACGATTATCAAACGCTATACATCACGGCCGAAACTTCGGTTTATCGGATCAGAACAAGAACTCACGGGTTTGTAGGGTATTTGATAGCTGATCAGGAGCCGGCTGCGCGACCTCAGCTACACTGAGCAATCTTAATTGAGGCAAAGGTTACTTCCATGAAGAAGTTTCGTACACGACGCGGCTTTGTTGGACTGACCACAAGTGTTTTGGCCAGCCAAGCAGTACGCCTTGGCGCGAGCGATACTACAGGGGCTACGAGCGAGGGTCAAGACTATTACGATAAGTTGGGCGTCACGAAAATCATCAACGCGGCTGGAACGTATACTGTTCTGACGGCCTCGACGATGCCTCCTTCCGTTCAGGCTGCTGTAAATCGAGCGGCAAGACACCCGGTTCGCTTATTGGAATTGCAGAGAGCGGCGGGAGAATATCTCGCTCGACGCCTCCATTGCGAGGCGGCAATGGTGTCGGCAGGCGCTTCATCCGCGTTGACGCTCGGCACAGCCGCATGCATTAGTGTAATGAACAAATCGCTTGCTCAGGCTGTCCCAATGCAAGTTGGCAACTTGAAAAACGAAGTCATCATTCAAAAAGCGCATCGTTACGGTTACGATCACGCGATTGAGAATTGCGGCACCCACTTCGTAGAAGTCGAAAGTATGCAGGATTATGAGAAAGCGTTTACGAGCCGGACCGTCATGGCGCACTTCTTCAATGCCGCCGAAGGGGGCCAGATCAGCCGTGAAGACTGGATTCGAGTGGCCCACCAGAACGCCGTACCCTGCTTTAACGACGCCGCCGCTGACGTTCCCCCCATCTCGAATCTGTGGAACTACACGAAGATGGGTTTCGATCTGGTCACGTTCTCAGGCGGGAAGGGCATTCGAGGACCGCAGAACGCTGGGCTGCTTCTAGGTCGAAAGGACCTGATCGTTGCTGCCGCCCAGACCAATAACCCGTTCGATGATGGTATCGGTCGCGGCATGAAGGTTGCAAAGGAGCAGATTGTCGGTATGGTCGCCGCGGTTGACTGGTTTCTCGATCAATCCGATGAGGAAATGCAAGCCGAGTTCCGGGGTCGCGCCAATCGGATCGCGGCGTATCTGAAAAATATCCCCACGCTGCAATCAAGCATTGTTGTCCCGGAGGTCGCGAACCACGTCCCACACCTGCTGATCCGCTACGATCAACAACGCGTGAAAATTGCGCCCGTCGATGTCGCCAACAAATTGCGCACGGGCACTCCGAGTATTGAGCTCAATCCATCCACGGGCACTAAGGAAGGGTCTAGCGGGCTGCACTCCGACGAGAATACGATAGTCGTCGGTGTTTGGATGCTGCAGCCAGGCGAGGACGCGATTGTGGCCCAGCGTCTTCGCGACGTCTTATCGAAGGCGATCGGGGCATAGAGAGCTAGGTGGAGCGGCGCGGACGAGGCCAAGTTGCCTGCGCGGGCGCGGTATGCAGCTGTTTTCTTCTTTGGGGTGCAACCCAAACCAAGGATAACGGCCCGATTTCGGTGTCGATCGATGTGCCGCCTTCCAGTCTTCTCGTCCAGCCGCCTGCGGAGAACTGGCCCTTTTATCACGGCGACTATTCAGGGCGGCGGTACACGAGTCTTGCCCAAATCACCGCAAAAAATGTAGATCAATTGCGCGCACAGTGGGTGTTTCATTCGTCGAACTCCAGCAACCTTGAAGCAACGCCTGTAGTCGTGAATGGGTTGCTGTTTATGACCGCGGCAAACGATGCTTTTGCTCTCGATGCGCGCAGCGGACGTGTGATCTGGCATTACTCGCGGCCCGTGACGGAGGGCTTGGTCGACGATGCATCGTCGCACCACAATCGCGGAGTCGCCGTATGGCGATCGCGCGTTTACATGGAAACCGACAATGCTCATTTGTTGTGCCTCGATGCCCGCTCAGGTCATCTCCTGTGGGATGTGCCGTACGCTCGCGGCAATAGCAATTACGGAGCGACCAGTGCGCCCCTCGTAGTGAAAGATAAAGCTCTGGTCGGAACTTCGGGTGGAGATGACGGAGTCCGAGGGTTCGTTGCGGCGTTCGATTGCAGGACGGGCAGACAGGCCTGGCGCTTATGGACGATCCCTGGCCCGGGCGAATTTGGATCCTCCAGCTGGCCGGGCGAGATGTACCTGCGCGGTGGGGCGACAACCTGGATGCCGGGCACCTTCGATCCGGAGCTGAACACCGTCTATTGGGGGACAAGTAATCCAGCTCCCGACTTCGACGGGGCGGCGCGACCTGGCGACGATCTTTACAGCGCCTGTGTATTGGCGATTGATCCGGATACCGGTAAGCTCAAGTGGTATTTTCAGTTCACGCCCCACGACAACTATGACTACGATGCAACCGAAACCGCTATCCTTGTTGCCGCGCCTTACCCAGGCGAGCAGCGCACGTTGCTGCTCGAAGCGAATCGGAATGGTTTTTTGTACCTTCTCGATCGAACCAACGGAAGATTTTTATCGGCAGTTCCTTTTGTTAAGAAGCTCAATTGGGCGAAGGGAATCGATAAGGCGGGCCGGCCCATCCGAACCGGTGTGGAGCCCTCGGAGAATGGCACGCTCATCTGCCCGGACATGACCGGGGCGACGAACTGGTACTCACCTTCCTACAACCCTTCTACCCGCCTGATGTATTTCATGGCTCACGAAAATTGCCAAATCTACTTCTTCAAACCTCAACAGTTCACTCCGGGGCGAGACTTTTACGCGACTGGTGTGAAGCATGCTCCCGGCGAGTACGGACAAAAAATACTACTGGCTTATAACCCTGAAACCGGAAAATTCGTCTGGCGATATCCGCAAGCGGGCGCAGCGCGGTCCTGGGGCGGAACAATGACGACTGCTGGCGGACTGGTGTTTTTCGGCAACGATTCGGAAGCCTTTGAGGCGGTCGATGCGAAAGCAGGAACCTCGTTGTGGCATTTCAATACAGGCCAATCCATGCACGCGTCCCCAATGAGCTACGCGGTAAGCGGCAAACAGTACGTTGCAATTGCATCAGGCAGCGATCTGTTCGCGTTTGCCCTTCCCTAAAAGGATCATGTATCATTACTCGCTCCCGTTACTCTGGCTTCTGCCTTTTGTCATGCAATCACAACAGCCTTGTCTAGTGACGCAGCCAATGGCGACCTTCTCCATCCCGCACGTGGAGGGTCATCCTCAACTCACCTTGGAGCCAGAATCTGCGGTCTGGAAAACAGTAGCAGCCGAATCTATGTCGAAGGACTGTAGCCGTCAAATCGATTATCCAAACATATCGACAGAGATACGGGCCTTCTGGACTGATTCCGATTTGTATCTCCTCTTTCGTTGTCCGTACAACGTGCTCAATCTTTTTCTCCCCGCTAATAACGCAACTCCCCGCGTCGGCTTGTGGGACAGGGATGTTGTGGAGATGTTCCTCGGAGACGATTGGACGAATATCCGCCACTATCGGGAGTTTGAGGTCGCGCCGACGGGCGACTGGATCGACTTAGCTATCGACCTCGACCACAAGAGTTATGACCACAGCTGGCGGTCCGGCTGGCAAACCATGTCGCGCATAGACGAAGAGCACAAAATTTGGTACGCCGGGGCTCGGATCCCGCTTTCTTCAGTGAGCGGCAAACCGGTTCAAGAAGGTACCAGGTGGCGCATGAATCTCTACCGGATTGAGGGTCTGGGCCCGGACCCTCAGAGGCATTTTCTCTGCTGGCAGCCAACTTGCGTTCAGAACCGCGACCCAAATCACGTTCCTGAACACTTCGGTACATTAGTTTTCGGCAAGTAACCTTTGATGACATTTTGCTGCGACGCCGTGCTGTTCGATATGGACGGCACCTTGGTCGATTCCAGAATTGCATGCGAAAATCTGCTTCGAAGTTGGGCAGGCCGGCATGGCTTGAATGCCGAGTTAATTTCGGCTGCCGTACAGGGTCGTACGAACAGGGATATCGTTCGGGAATTTACCCCGCAACTCCCGGCCGACGAAGAAGGTGCGCGGCTTGATCAGGAAGAGCTGCTGTATCGCGAGGGCAACTTTGCTGTACCAGGTGCTCTCCCCGTCCTCTCCGCGCTGCCGGCGGGAAGTTGGGCGTTAGTGACCTCCGCGAGTGGGCCTGTTGCGGAGATGCGGCTCGAGTGTTCCGGTCTGCCTCGGCCGGCAGTTCTGATCTCCTCCGATGACGTGCGCCAAGGCAAGCCGGACCCGGAGGGCTATTTGAAGGCCGCCGAGCGGCTCGGTGTGAAGCCTGAGCGCTGTCTTGTGATCGAAGACACTCCGACTGGACTCGAAGCGGCGCGCAGAGCAGGGATGGAGGTGCTGGCGATAACCACTACGTTTCCTGCAGCCCACCTGAACGCCGCGATATGCATTGCCGATTTTACGTGTCTCGAGATCGGCCAGACGGAACTGGCAGGAAAGCCTCGGTTATGTTTGCGCGTCAATTCTGGCCACAACGGTTGAAGACGAATTCGTTGCAGCCGAGGGTATGCGTCGTCTGCAATCGCGTAAGGTGAAATCCGCGTTTGTTGAAGAATTCGAACACGTCACCCGCATCAGCAACTTCAAACGGATAACCCCCCACCCAATCCACCAGGTCTTGCCAGAGGGACATGCCTCGCCCCTGATAGGCCTCGAAGATATGAAGTGGCCGTCCTCGCAACAAGCCCCGAATGAATCCGGTTCCATGCAGGCCTAGAAACGATAACACTAGCAGAGGGCCGCGCAAAACGGGAAATCGGTTGTAAGTTCGTTTGATGGCCTTCCAGCGGCGACTCGTTCCACCTTGGTTGTTGTATAAAGCAATGAACAGTAGTCCTCCTGGTCGCACGACAATCGATGCGTTTTCAAGCGCCTTCCACATTGCGCCTGTGTGGTGGAGAACTCCCCACGAATACACAATGTCAAACTGCCCAAGACCTGCGATGTAATGTTGATCGAGCGCAGAACCTTCTTCGACCCTCCAATTCAGATCATCGTCGAAATACTGCCGCCTCAATTCCGAAGTACACGCTACCGATTGAGGGTCGTAATCAAACGAGAAAACTCGCGCTCCGAGGCGCCGGGCCGCGAGGCTGAAAAGGCCGCTACCAGATCCGATATCCAGAAACGTCCGCGCCGCAAGATCCCGGAGTTCGAGCATGCTGCGTAAGCTTTGCTCGGCGGCTGCGATGCGGTTCGCAGTCAGATGTTCAAGGAACCGTCGCCAGTTTTCGCCGAACTCGAATCGCTCGCCGCGCGCAACTTTGGCCGAGTGAACTTCAATAAGGGTCATTAAATCTTTGATTTATCACTACTATCGAAAGTGTCAGATTAGGGGCCAAATTTCTTAATCCCATGAGAGCTTTCGGGGTATGGCGGCAACTGCATTTGAGTACGTCCACCAACAATGTTCAAGCGTCTTCCATTTGTTCTCCTTACCACGCTCATCGGCTTCGCATACAGCCAAAGTGATGCCAATTTGGCAACGCGCACAGCCGAATTTTCAGCGGCGTTGGTCGATGGAACCCTGAAGGTAGGGACTGATTGCTCCGAGCGCACCCCCTGCAATGCGCGGTCCGGAAGCCTCGTGCATACTTTCAAGACCGCTGCTGCGATCAGGCCTTCCGGCTCGACCTCGGGCCTCGTCCTGGTTTATATAGATGGGTCCGGTAACTTGGCGGCGGGGAGCAAGGTGAACCTCACGTGTGAAGGCTGCGCGTATTCACCGGGCGTAACCCAGTTCCCGTCCGATTCCATTCCGCTTTTCACATGTACCGTCGCCGCTGGCTCTTTCCAATCAACAGGCTGTATGGATCTCAGGGCTATCTTTTCGACGAACGCAATGGTAAGTGGAGCGGGAGTCTTAATGACCGGGAAACCAGGAATTCCAACCGTCTCGATCGATCCCACGCTAGTCAGCTTGCATATGTTACGGCCGCCAAAAACGTCGCACGACATTTGCTCGGCAGGTCAATTTTCATTCGATACCGATTACTACTACCTCTGCGCAGCTCCGAACACATGGAAGCGCCTTGCGCTTGCCAATTTTTAGAATGTGACGAACGCGTCCTGCCGTTCACAGGAACTGAAACAATTTCTTCCTTTAAACAGCTCAGCCGGTTACGTAAGCGCTGCTGGCATGTGCGCCGCGAGTGGCATTCTCGAATCGGTCGAGATCGTCTACCTTAATGCTTACTAGACCTGCAATGGCGCTCTCGCCTCAGCTTTGCCTCCTACTAGCGGGCGGCCTCCTGTTCGGAGAAAGCAATCTTCCCATCACCTTTGAGGGGGCTACGGCGACCCAGGCGACCTTCACGTACTCAGCTCCCGATTCGTCACCGTGCATAGTGCAAGAGACTACAGATCCGTCGTTTGCGACTGTAGATCATGACGTCAATCCCACTCTGTTTCCCGGCAGCAATCTGGATACCAGAGCCGGAAACATTGTCAATGGAACGTATCGGCACATTGTGGTCGGCTTTCGGGGAACCGCGACAGCGGTGGATGGAAACACATATTCGCGCGCTCTCCAGGCCGCTGTTACACATTACCTGAAGATCTCCTGCGGTGGTGGATCATCCATCGGCACTTACAGCTTTCAGACGCAGAATCCCCCCCTAGGCAATACCGCGCCTGACTACATTCCTTTCAATCCGGCGAATTTCGGTAACTACGGATGGCCGACCATTAACTACACCGCTCACCCATCAGATCCACAGGCCAACTCTTATATCGATCCGTTGACTGGCGTGCAGCTCGTCCGCTGGACAGGACCTGGAGACGGAGGCGGCATCACCACGCCATCGGTTTGGTATGGCGTCTCGGATCCAAACAGTGTCTGGACCAGCCCGAGCAATATTCTCGCCTCGGGTGGATACGCCAGTTACTCGGGGCCGGGTGGGTCGAACAATGCTCTTTTTATCTGGGGACCGTCAGGAATTTATCGGCCTTCTTTCACGGGTACTGAGTTTTTTGCTCTCGACGACTTGCAGGTGGGCCTGAGTGGATACGGCGATCAATCGAGCGTGGCAGATAGAACGGTAAACGCTTGCATCTCCGCCGATTTTGGTGCCACCTGCGTCAGCA
Organism: Bryobacteraceae bacterium; assembly: GCA_051003475.1. Classification (GTDB taxonomy): domain Bacteria; phylum Acidobacteriota; class Terriglobia; order Bryobacterales; family Bryobacteraceae; genus Bog-105. The sequence goes on along the minus strand of JBPCLH010000205.1, from coordinate 18,043 downwards.
ATAACTCCATACAATTGGTGTTCCCGAAAGCTACTGCATCTAACGTCTTGCAGCCTTCAAATTTCGCTGCGCCAATTCTTTCTGGATGGGGAAGTCCGCACGTTACGAACGACATGTTGACGAACAGTTTTTTCGGGACCTTGTCGGCTGTCAACGGATCGGCTGTCGCATGGGGCGGTCAATCTTCGTTTGGCAGCCCGGTGTATTTCCCGGTTACCGTACTCAAACCCGGGATGAAAATTGCGATCAGTGGAAGCGCGCCCGTATGTCCGCAAAATCAATGCACAATCACTTCTGTTCAGGACGAGCAACATCTGACGATCCAGCAGAGCCTATCCAAGTGGACGCCTCTATTCACGACGCTTACAACCGCCGTCATTGCGGGAGCCAATACGTTCGAGGTTGCCGATCCGATCGGCTTTGTTGTCGATCCATGGCCTAACAGAACCCAGGCATACGCGCTAACAATCGATACGGGGGTAAACGCCGACCCGCCTTCTTGCGCGAGCCTGACCGGCAACACGTTCTCTGGTTGCAGCGGAATCAACCACTCGCACTTGGGCGGAACTCAGATGGGCCAGAATGCCTATGGTTTTACGAATTTTGGGATCAAGCTTTGGAAAGCCACGGGGCAGGGAACCATTTCTTTGAACTCCGCGCTTGCGAATTGGGCGGTCTCGAACATGTTCTTTACCGAGTACCAGGGAACTGGGTCAACGGGATGTAACGGAAATTACGTGACTGTTTCGTACGCCGCGGATGGAGTCACGCCGATCGCTCCCGTCCAAGGCTACACGTGCACATTCGTAGATAATTTTTTTGTTGGTGCGGGAGGTGACATATACCTCTATCTCCTCATTCCGAGCACCGGACAAACCAGGAAACTGTCAAATCTAAATAATGGCGCCATCGTCAATAACGCCACTCCTCTCACTGGCTGGGGATACAACCCATCGTCAGGGTACATGCAATCGTGCGTGTATAACGACAATCCTTCGGATGCCGCTCATCAGAAGTTTGCAGCCTGGAGCGACAACCGAAACGGCTCGCTGATGAATTCGGCGATTGCTTGCATGAACCCGCAGACGAGTTATACAGTTCAGCAGGAAATTGGGGCTGCTTACGCGCAAATAGATTTCAGCTATTTCGGCACTCCGGTTCTAACGGACATGGAGTATCCGCTTGCCAAGTTCATGATGAGGCCGGCACAAGGAGCAATGGCCTGGTTTTGCGATCTGGATATTTCTAAACCGGCAGGGGCTTCACAGGTCTTGTCCTGTCACAACAGTTGGGATACTTACCCCTCCCGTTTCGCAGGTGTCCATGGGTTTGAATACTTCATCAGTAACACAGACAAGTATTCAACCGGCTACTCGGACGAATACGCAATCGTCGGATTGAATGGTCCTGGCGTGGGCGGCCTTGAGCGCTGGGATATAGCAATTAATCAGATCTACAGCAACGGTGCCTCCACGGCCATGAGCTCTAGGTTCACAGATCCTCAAACGTGCGAGCAACTCGGAGTTACTGATTCCCGTTGGATCGCACTCGGCGCAACCGGACACAACTGCGTACAAATGGACGTTCAAGATCCAGTCGCAACGGGTCCGGCATCGAAGGACATGCAGGCACTTGGCAACCTTCCTGTGGGATCGCGACCGGCACCCTGGCCGCACAACGCGACGGCCTGCGGTGGAGACGGGGGCACGGGCAACTGCTGGTCATTTCTCGAGCCTATTGCAGCGGGCGACATGCTGATCGATTACAACCAGTCGGGATCGCATGAGGTCTTCATCGTGGCAGCAGTTACGCCTATCAGCGGAAACCCGAACGCAACCGCACACGTTGTCCTGTCGCGATATTTTAATCCTTTTGGCCAGTGTGCATCCAGCGGTTCGGCCGGGCACAGCACGGGTTTCACTCTCACCGAGACTGCACCGTGGACCTGCTATGGAGGTGCTTTTCTGTTGTATCCGAACGGGAATCTCTCTCGCGGGAAGATTGACAACACCGCGCTGAATGCGGGGCACATCATTCAATGGCCCATCAACAATAAATTCATCTTGAGCGGTCCTTATGTAGTCGATTTCGCGGACGACCTTGGAGGTTACGGCACCGGATACGGAATCAGGACCGGTGCCATTCCCGATGTTTGGGGCCAAGGCGTGAGCTGGGGAGTGCAGTCGCTGTTTCCGTTCAACCAAAACTTCAATAGTCTCGGGATCAATTACATTCAGACTCACGCGGGTGGCCTTACTTCGGGCTGCTCGACATGTGAGTGGATTCTCGATGGACGCCCGCTGGGCGGCGCTGCCGGAGGATCCGGCCAGCTGTGGAATCACAACTACATCCGAATGGCGGGCACCCAGAGCGTATACAAACTTGATCTGCCCGGCGGAAATACTTTGGACTTCAAAAACAAAGCTCTGCGCTTGTTCGCCGGTCAGCACCTAATTCAGAACATCAGCAGCCCGACCGCCCGAGTCAGTGACTCGACTCCCTGGCATGGGTGCGCGGCATACGCGAGCGGCGAGTGTTACCCCGAAAGCCATGCAGGAGACATCTACGAGGTCGTGCCACAGGCTACTACTTCTCTCGGTTATTGCGCCATAGACATGACCATCAACACGCCCTGTGCCGCACAGGTTGCGCCTGAGGTGGCGGCGTACGCCCAGCACGATATTTCCAGGTCCGATCCCCTCGGATTGCGAGGGAGAGTGCTTACGATGGCTTTCAACGGGCCCGCCCGGACCAACAACTACGCCAACATGCACGCTCTTACTAATGGCGATTGGGGCGTCACAACAGTTGTCTGGGGTGATGGCCGGCGTAGTGATGTCTTTGGGGTAAAATTGCCGCCTTTACCCAACACCGATTCAACTATTCGCAATACGTTTGTACAGGTGCCGGTCAGCTTGGGTGGTCAATCCGAGTCCTCCGTTCGCATTCGGTTTGGCTACGCGGAGTACGGAAGGGATGCCAATGCCCAGCCGCTGTTCTGTTCGTCAAACCGGCAGGAAGATTGCAGTACAGCAGTGGCCAACAGCGATCCCTATGCTTTTGTGAGTGAACAACAAGATTGGACGTCGTGTAGCAGTGGCTGCGTGATCAACATTCCTGCTGTTTCGGGGCGCGTTCTCTATTATGTAATCGACAGAAAGTTGCCGAGCGGATCGATTGTGAGTGGTCCTCTCGAATTGACTACTATCCAGTAGTCATAAGCTAAACCCGCCCGCCTATTCTCTCCAATGCGGTTCGCGTATGCTTCGCACTTCGACACAACCTAAGTTTCTTAGTAGTACCAGTACATTTCTTCTGAGCAAGTGGTTTTGTCGCGTGAATCACCCCATGCGCACGTACTATTGCGCCTAACGTGAATGCGTGTTCCCGTTTACTTCTGTTCTCGCCTGAAAATGCTATGTTGCGAATCCACCACCGGCAGGTATGCTGGTTGAAACGGGTCACTGGTGAGAATGGCTGAATGAATATCTGACTGGAATGCGAACGTCTCTTCGTTATGGACTAGCGGTTTTAACGCTTGTACTAATCAGCGGGACGATAGCGACATACTTCTATGTGCAGGGCCTCGGGCCTCGAGTTCATGATCGTGTCGTTCGGTCCCTACAGGAACGGTTTAACGCGCGCGTCGATCTCAAGTCCTTTCATCTTTCGTTCTTCCCTCATCCCAACTTTGTCGGTGAGGGCCTATCGATTTGCCATAAGAATTGGAACGATCCGTATCCCGAGATTTACGTTCACCGCTTCAGCGCAAGCAGCGATTTCTCCACTTTGGTTGGTCGGAAAAATAACGTTGATCTCGTTCGGCTGGAAGGACTGAGAATCCATCTCCCTCCCCGTGGGCGTAGTGCGCGCCAGCGAGGGATTGGCGACCAGCCCGACATTGCGAGCGCTGAACCAGGGCACGACACCATCCGTTTCCGCTTTATAATTCAAACCATCATTGCTGATGGCGCTCAACTTGAGATCGAACCCAACATCAAGGGAAAGCTTCCGCTTCGCTTTGACATCCAAAGACTCACGCTGCATTCGGTCGGCCCTGGGCAGCCTACGCCCTTCAAGGTCACACTCGCGAATGGCAACCCGCCTGGTCTGATTGACAGTACCGGCGAATTCGGTCCCTGGCAGCGCGACGATCCCCGCAGCACACCCGTGTCCGGAAACTACACCTTTCAGAACGCAGATCTTAGCGTCTTCAAAGGTATCGTTGGAACTCTCTCCTCGGATGGCAGCTATCACGGGGTTCTGCAGCACATAGAAGTGGACGGAACTACGGATACTCCCAATTTCGCGCTGCAACGGGGGGGACAAGCGGTGCACCTAATCACAAATTTTCACGCGATTGTGAACGGACGGGATGGAGATACCATACTCGATCCGGTTGATGCACGCTTTCTCCGCTCCGAATTCATCTGCAAAGGGGACGTTATTCATGAACCTGGAGCGAATGGCGGGACGGTCTCGCTCGATGCCGCCACAAAGCGCGCTCGCATCGACGATATAATGCGGCTTTTCATTAAAACCAAGAAGCCGTTTCTGACGGGCGCCGTTGACGTCAAAACGAGAATCGTGATTCCTCCCGGCAGTGAGGACGTCTTGCATAAATTGAAACTCAACGGCAAGTTCGGGATCGCTTCCGTTGAATCCACGGATGCAAAATTGACGGAACGCATCCAGACACTTAGTGAGGCAGCGCAGGAAAATACGAAGAAGGACGAGAAGGAATCCCCCGAAACAGTCGTCTCAAAGTTCCGCGGTCCTGTCAAATTGGCTGACGGAATCGCATCGTTCTCTCACCTCTCATTCACCGTCCCAGGTGCGCTGGTTAAGCTTACAGGCACTTACTCGCTGCCCTCAGGCCGCATCGACATGAAAGGCACGTTCCGCAGGAAAGCAACACGCTTGAGATCAGGAATGAAGCACTGGCTCCTGAAGTCCTTTGATCCTTTTTTCCGAAAAGAAGGCACCGGCTTTGTGCTACCCATCAAAATCACCGGGACTAGAGAACACCCGCAGTTCGCCGCCCTCATTTCTAACAGGGAGAGAATTATACATTGAGATGATGCAGTGCTTCAATAAAGAACTGGTTTGTGTTAGCCAGATGTGCTCCCGCGTGCTCTCTGCGATCGTACTTCTAGCCTTCCTTACGCTCCCTATGGAAGCGCAATCGGCTAAGAATATTAATATGCAGCCTTTCGGCAAAACTCCCGATGGTAACGAGGTATTCCTCTACACAATGAGGAACAGATCGGGTATGGAGGTCCAGATCACGAATTATGGCGGCACCATCACGTCCATCAAAGTGAAGGACCGCTATGGAAAGTTTGATGACGTTGTGCTTGGCTTTGACAGTCTGGACGGCTATGTATCGAAAACCAATAAATCCTACTTCGGCGCCCTCATCGGTCGTTATGCGAACCGCATAGCGCACGGCGCCTTTGCATTGGATGGCCATCAATATCACATACCCCTCAACGATGGTCCGAACTCGCTGCACGGCGGTCTGCGAGGCTTTGATAAGCGCGTCTGGGACGCAAAGGATGTGTCGATGACAGGCGATGCTCCTGATCTTGAGTTGCAGTATCTGAGCCGCGACGGCGAAGAAGGCTTCCCCGGCAATCTGTCCGTTACGGTCCGATACTCGCTAAGTAGCGAGAACGAGCTTCGCATCGATTACTTCGCTACCACGGACAAGGACACCGTGCTCAACTTGACAAACCATTCTTATTTCAATCTCGCCGGACCTGGGAGCGGCGACATTTTAAACCACAAGCTAACCCTCCAAGCTGACCGCTTCACACCAATTGATCAAACCCTGATTCCGACAGGCGCCATGCAAAGTGTGGCTGGTACGCCTTTTGATTTCAGAAAGCCGACGACAATCGGATCGCGCATCAATCATGAAGATTCACAGCTGAAGTTCGCCAAAGGCTATGACCATAATTTTGTCCTCAATCGCTCCGGCCATGACCTTGCCCTGGCAGCGAAGGTCGAGGAACCGCATTCCGGCCGAGTACTCGAAGTCCTTACAACCCAGCCCGGTATTCAGTTCTATTCCGGAAATTTTCTAAATGGAAGCGTTCGTGGAATAGGCGGCACTTATAATTTCCGATCCGCACTTTGTTTAGAGACCCAGCACTTCCCTGATTCACCGAATCACACGAACTTCCCGAGTGCCGTGCTGCGGCCCGGCGAACAGTTCCACCAAACGACCGTGTTTCGCTTCTCGACCGAGTAGCACTCGACGGTTCTTTTATCGCTGAACCCGCCGCAGCGTAAGTGCGTCGTCCCGCAGGGTCACATTTCTCAATTTCTTCCAGTCGTCGGTCACGTCAATCAATTTACCTGTGATGTGATTGGATCTCTCCGATGCCAGGAACATCGCATGCTCCAACTGAAGTTCCGGAGACACTCCACCGGTTCGCCTGGTCTCCTTCGCCGCGGCTACCACTTTCGATTCAAGTTTGCTCTCCGCTCGAATAATTTCGTCCGTGACACTCGTGTATGTAGCGCCCGGGTCAAAGGAATTTACTTGAATATTCTGATCCGCCACTTCGGCCGCTAAAATCTCCACAAACCGCACTACGGCCATCTTTGACGTCGAATATGCCGAAAAGTTGATCTTGGGCGTTTGATCGCAAACCAGCGCGATGATTTTGCCCGACCGCTTCTCCATCATTCCCGGCAGCACTGCGCGGCACGAGTGCGCAACTCCAAGAAGGTTGATTTGGATGGTTTCCGCCCAGTCTTTTAGCTCGCTTTGTATAAACGAGTTCAGCGGTCCGGTAATTGCCGCTGCGCAAATCAAAACGTCGACAGGGCTGCCGAAAGCTACCCCGGCTCGGTCGACTGCCACTGACATCTGCTCTGGGTCGGTGACGTCGCCGCGAATCGGAAGCGCGTTGCCGCCCGCCTGTTCGATCTCGATTTGTGCCAAGTCGATCTCGGCCCTGCTTCGACCAACCAGCGTAATCCTAGCCCCTAAGCGTGCGAAGCCCAAAGCCAGTCGCTTGCCAATACCACGCCCTCCGCCTGTCACCAAAATATTCTTTTTCTTGAATTCGTTGCTAGGCGTTCCCACGTTCACCCGTCCGTGTCACCGAACCGCCATTCGAAAGAGCATTGAGAGCGGCCCCGACTAAAGGTTAGAACATGCCTCAGCTTGTGCATACCGTACACTGCCGATACCGCAATCGGATGTCTTACCAATGCCCTCGAATTCAGCGACTTTGCGGTATACTTGCGCTAGCGCGCCGCACGTATTTTATGCGCTTCGCATATCACTTCCTAGAGGCGAATGAGTAAAGAAGACAGCATTGAAGTAACTGGAACAGTCGTGGAAAAGTTTCCTAGCGGGTTATTCAGCGTCCAACTGGATCAGGACCGAACCGTTCTCGCCCACTTGGCGGGAAAACTTAGGCGTAACCGCATCCGTGTGCTAGCCGGCGATCGCGTCACCCTCGAGATGTCCCCTTATGACCTCACCAAGGGACGAATCACCTACCGGCACAAGTAGCACACCTTTCTCTCCATCTCATCCCAGCAAGCGCGTCCTCGTGGTTTTCGGGACGCGTCCGGAAGCCATCAAGCTCTGCCCGTTTATTGCCGCATTGCGCAAGTCCCTTCTGCTGCAGCTTGGAGACAATCGTTTGCGTTACAGGCCAGCACCGTCAAATGCTCGATCAGGTGCTTGCCGCTTTCGACATCACCCCCGACCATGATCTTGATCTAATGCGCCCCGGCCAACGCTGACCGCCCTAACCTCGCGAGTTCTCGCGGGGCTCGAATCTGTTCTGATCGCGGTGAAGCCGTCGCTCGTCGTCGTACAGGGTGATACTACAACCACGTTATCCGCCGCTCTCGCTGCCTTTTACGCTGGTGTCCGGTAGCTCATGTTGAGGCGGGTTTGCGAACCTTCGACATGCACGCGTCGTTTCCCGAAGAAATGAATCGTGTTCTCGCCAGCCGCATCACCGAACTTCATTTCGCCGCAACAGAGTGGGCCGCCGATAATCTGTTGCGCGAAGGCATCCGGTCCGAATCGATTGCGGTTACGGGAAACACCGGCATCGATGCGGTGCTATCGATTTACGAAGGCATCGCGCAGGGAAGACTCTCCGGACTTTCTCTCCCCATAGACGAGCACAAGAAGCTGATCGTAGTCACCGCGCACCGTAGGGAGAGTTTTGGAGACGCGTTCGTCCGTATTTGCGAAGCCATATCTGCTCTTGCCCAACGCGGCGATGTCCTGGTGGTGTGGCCTGTCCATCGGAACCCGAACGTTCAGGACACCGTGCATAGAATTCTATCCCGTCATGCAAACGTTCTGCTGGTCGAGCCGGTCGATTATCTTCCGTTTGTGGACCTCATGCGTCGCGCTTATCTCCTCATCACAGACTCGGGCGGGGTGCAAGAGAAGGCCCCTCGCTTGGAAAGCCGATCCTTGTGTTACGCAGATAAGACAGAGCGGCCGGAAGCGGTTCGCGCCGGAACGGTAAAGCTGGTTGGAACAAATCGAGACGCGATTATCCGTGAAGCAACCCGTCTTCTCGACGATCGCGCCGAGTACGACCGGATGGCTCATCTTCACAACCCATATGGTGACGGCAAAGCGAGCGGTCGAATCGCCGACCGCATCCTTTCCTACCTCCACCCGGCCTGATATGCGCGGTTCACTAAAATAGTAAAAAGTTGCCGTTTCTCGATTCACTCGGCCGCGAGGCCATACCGTTTCTCGGTCGAAGGCACTGGCCGCAAATCTACTTCGGTGTGGGATCAACCTCGCTTGCGACACTGCTGCTCGAACTCGCCCTCACCCGGGTTTTCTCGGTCGTGTACTTCTATCACTTCGCGTTTCTTGCAATCTCGATAGCTTTATTCGGACTCGGTGCAGGGGGCGTGTTCTCGTATCTCGTGGCAGGATGGCGTGGCTCCCTCTACGGCAAATTAGGCGTTCTCGCTGCTTTAAATGCTGTTGCCATCGTTCTCTGTCTGACCTTCCTCCTCGATCGGACCGGCAACATGCAGGCTGCGGAATTGATCACCGCCTACTTCATTGCTGCCATTCCTTTCTTGCTCTCCGGGACCATCATTTCGCTCGTAATCTCCGACGGAATCGAACGTGTTGACCGCGTTTATTTCTTCGATCTCGCAGGCGCGGCTACCGGCTGCGCCGTCCTGGTCCCGATACTCAACTGGATGGGTGGTCCAAACACGATTCTCGTCGCGGCCGTCCTTTTCGCGGTCTCCTCCGCCATCTGGTTTCATCTCGCCCATGCGCCCCGCGGTCGGGTTGCCGCCGTGCTTCTCGGTCTGCTTCTCGTCGCACTCATTACTTACAACGCGAAATATTTCCTCATTGATGTGAAATTCGCCAAGGGCAAGCAGCTCCGAAACGAGGAGTTTGTCCAATGGAACAGTTTCTCCCGCGTCGCTCTAAAGCCCGAGCCGGGCAGTGGTCTGAAAAGTATTGTCATCGACGCTGACGCGGCTACAGGTGTTGCCCGCTTCGACTTTGCGCATCTCTCGCCGCAGCAGAAAATCGATCTTGCTTATGAGGGTCCTGGATTTCCCTACCTGCTTCGTCCTGGCGCGAAAACTCTCGTAATCGGTCCGGGCGGCGGGTGGGACATATCGCGGGCGCTCGCATCGGGAAGCAAAGATATCACCGGTGTCGAAATCAACCCGATCATCGCCACGGCCATCATGCGGAAGAAATTTCCGCAGTACAGCAACAACCTCTCTTTCCGTCACGAGGTCAAGATGGTCGTTGAAGATGGCCGCTCTTTTGTCCGTCGCTCGAAGGATCGGTATCAGGTCCTCCAAGCGACTCTCGTCGACACTTGGGCATCGACCGCTGCTGGCGCCTTTGCGCTTTCTGAAAACAATCTCTATACGACGAACGCTTTCGTCGATTATCTCTCTCACCTGACAAGAGACGGCATCCTGGCTTTCACGCGCTGGGGATTCGACCCGCCTCGCGAATCCCTGCGCCTCGTCTCCTTAGCCGATGCGGCTCTCAAGCAGCTCGGACAGCAGGATCCGGCCCGAAGCGTCATCGTTGTGCGGCAAAACAGCAGCGCCTTACAAGACTGGGGGGCTCAGGACACTATCCTGATTGCCCGCAATCCGTTCAGCGCTGCTGATATCCACCGTGTTCAAAGCGCAGCGGCCACGGCGAAGATGCAACTCATTTATGTGCCCGGAACAACTGTCGGAAGTCCGTTTCGCGACCTTCTCCTTTCTCACGATCTCAGCGACTTTTACAGCACTTACAAATTTGACGTCAAGCCCGTTACCGACGACCGGCCGTTCTTCTTCTTCACGGTTCAGCCGCGGGATTTCTGGCGCTTCATCACACATGCTTCGCGCAAAACGGAGGATTACAAAATCAACAGCGCGCTTCCGGTTCTTTTCGGTCTGGTCGGTATCAGCATCCTTGCCACTCTCCTCATTCTTTCCTTGCCACCGCTGCTGCTTCGCCATCGCCTGCCGGCTGGAAAAGGCAGTATGCGCCCTTTGTTTTTCTTTCTCTTCATCGGAGCCGGATACATCTTGATCGAAGTCGCTCTCATCCAAAAGTTCGTTCTATTTCTCGGTCATCCCACGTACGCCCTCACTGTCGTAATCTTCTCGATGCTTCTGTCGAGCGGCCTCGGAAGCTTCGTGAGCAAGCGGCTGGTGCGCGCCGATCCCGGCAGATTGCGCAGTCTTCTGATGTTCATACTCGCGGCCGTACTTGTACTCTCGGCCAGTCTTCCGCCGATTACCGAAGCTGGCGTGAGCCTGCCTTTCGCTCTGAAAGTGTTGCTTTCTGTCGCCCTGATCAGTCCCCTAGGATTTGCGATGGGCATGCCGTTCCCCACCGGGTTGACGTTACTTGAAAGAGTCGTGCCCACTTCCGTTCGGTGGGCCTGGGCTATCAATTCGGCTTCAAGCGTAATGGGCTCGGCGGCGGCTATGTTCCTGGCGATTTATTTCGGATTGCAAATCACGCTCGTCATCGGCGGCTTCTTCTATTTTGCTGCCTGGGTCAGCGCCGTCCGTTCCCCTCTCACGGGCAGCTATTCGACCCAATTCGCCAGCGCAGCTTAAGCCGTGTCTGTAAAGTATTAACGTGACCACACAACCCGGTAAGCAGGGGGATCTGCATGGCAGTGCCCCTGACAATCACCACCGCGTTGCTCTTAATCGATGTGATCAACGACTTTGAATTCCCCCGTGGAGACGAGCTGTTCGGTCAAGCGCTCCCGATTGCCCGGAATATCGCGGAATTGAAAAAACGCGCACGAGGGATGGGCATTCCCGCCGTGTACGTGAACGATAACTTCGGCCGCTGGCAATCAGATTTCCAGCAACTCGTGAATCATTGCCTGACGGACAGCGTTCGAGGCCGGCCTTTCGTCGAGCAGGTTAAGCCAGACGCGGACAACGATTATTTCATTCTGAAGCCGAAGCACTCCGCCTTTTATCAAACACCGCTCGATCTCCTCCTAAAGCACTTTGGAGCGGAGCGTCTGATTCTCACCGGCGTCTCCACAAACAGCTGTGTCCTTTTCACTGCCGCTGACGCTTATATGCGCGACCTGGAACTGATCGTTCCGAACGACTGTGCCGCGGCGTGCAACCCGCACGAGCATAATGTCGCACTTGAGGAGATCAAGTGCATGTTGAAAGCCGACATCTCGCCCTCGACCCGGATAAATTTCAACTCGCTGAATTCTTAAGCAATCACCCGCAGCGCCTCTTCGAGCGCCTCGACAAAGAAATACTCGCCCCACATCACTGATTCATCTACACCCAAACCCTTATGGATGTGATAGACGCCGCCTTTCAGCACTCCCTCCCACGTCGGATCTGCAATCGCCAGGTACTTCGTGCATAAAGTCCTCAGGATATGGATCGCTGTAGACCAATAGAAATGGCCCTTCATTGGATCGGCGATTTGCCGGCAAAGCTTCAGCATGCCTGCCGCGGTGATCGCAGCGGCTGATGAATCCACCAAAGATCGATTTTCTAAGGGCGCGTTGTAATCCCACGGCGGGACACCGTCAGCCGGCGTATGCGTGATGTAGTAGTCCGCGCACGCCTCAGCCGTATGCAAGAATCGGGGATCACGACTGTATTCGTAAGACATAGAGAAGCCATACAAGCCCCAAGCCAAGCCCCGCGACCAGCAAGAATCGCCCCGATACCCTTGTTGCGTTGTCTGACGCAAAAATTCTCCCGTCTCGAGATCGAAGATGCCCTCGTGCGCCGTCGATCCATCGCCCCGAACCAGAAAACGCCGCGTTGTGATGCAGTGCCTAACTGCGATGTCCCGCAGCCTCCTATCGTTCGATTCGCGAGCCGTGTAGAAGATGATGCCTACGTTCATCATGATGTCGATGAAAATCGAATCTTCCGCTACAAACGAGCGCAGATATTGACCTGCCTCGTTGTACCGGCGCGCGAGTGTGCGCCCGGCCTGTAGCACTACTTCGCGAACTGCATTATCTCGCGTGATCTGATACCAGCGATAATACGTCGATAGAAAGATGAACCCAAGATCATGCACATCGCGGTCCATTTTTCGCTGTTCGAGCGGCTTGCTGTAGTGGATCGCGTGCTCCAGCCAGAATTTCGATTCCGGCTTATCGGGCCCCAAATGCTTGTAGAAAAGCCACATCATTCCCGGCAGAAAGCCATCACACCAGTGCGTCCACGCGGGGCCTTCGTGCTTCCACTTACCCCCTTCCGTGTACATCGGGTAAAAATCCGGATAGCTCTCAACAAGCCGTTTTACTTGCTTCTGTGCAAAGCCAATTGCGTGTCCAAACAGCTCTTTATCAGACTCGTAGATGAATTGAATCACTTGAACCCTCTGCCACGATAATTATAAAAAAGGAACCGTGTCCCTCTGGTAACATCGGTGCAGCATGCCCGCAAAAGTCACTATCATCAACAACGGACCCATTCGAATCGAGGGTGAGTTTACCATTTGCGATTCGGAGGGTAATTCGTTCGGTCTTGCTGGCCGCTCCGTTATTTCGCTTTGCCGCTGCGGGATGGCAGAGAATAAGCCCTTTTGCGACGGCTCACACGGGCGTCAAGGTTTCTCCTCGCAATGCAAGGCTCGTGATCTTCCACCGCCCATGCCGAAAAACTAAAGCATCTCTCCTGAAATGCCGTGCCGAGCGAGAAACCGCGTGTCCGCCTCATTGCATTGGACATCTTGCGCGGTTTCCTTCTGCTCTGGATGACGCTCACCCATCTCCCCACCAAAGCCAGCATCATCTCGAACCAAACCTTCGGCTTCGTTTCTGGAGCGGAAGGATTTATTTTCCTCGCCGCCTTCATGGTCGGACAAATCGAGCATCGCGTCGAGCAGAAGCGAGGCGAAGTCGGTACGCTCCTCGATGTATCAAAACGCACCACGAAGATCTACATCTATCACTGCGCTCTGCTCGCAATCGCGTTCACGCTCATCGCCAAAATCGGGATTTCTTTCCACAGCCTCGCTCTTCAAAATCTGCTTTCGTTTTATCTGCAGCATCCCAGGCGGGCCGCCGTCGCCGCGGTGCTTCTCGAGTACCGCCCGTCGCTGTTCGACATCTTGCCTATTTACATCGTTTTTATGGTGCTCACTCCGCTTGCGCGCAAAATAGCGCATCGATGGAGTTGGGATCCCGTTATCTTTATCAGCTTCACCGTGTGGGCCGCCGCTCAGTTTGGCCTTAGGCATTGGCTGTACACGCGAGGTGATCTCTTCGGCCTCTCCGTTCCTGAAAACTCGACTGGCGCTTTTGACCTTTACGGATGGCAGCTTCTCTGGATGGCAGGACTCGCCTTGGGCAGCATATATGCCGACAGCCTTGCAGAATCACTACCGGCAGATGGACTTGAACCCGGAATGGGCATTCCTCGCTGGCTTCTCAGACTTAGCTTTCTAGTGGCTGGCGTGTTCTTGGTCTTACGCTACAGTCCCGCAGATCGCTGGCTGGACCCTGCCGTGTACGGCTGGCTTGTCGATAAATGGCATCTTGGTGCCGCGCGCGTCATCAACTTTGGAGCTCTTGCCATCATTCTCACGCGCTCTGGTGCCCGCATAGCCGATTTGCCCTTCCTGAAGCCGCTTGCTTCACTCGGTCAGGCGTCTATTGAAGTCTTTTCTGTCCATGTCTTGTTTTGCGTGGCCGGAAACGCTCTCAGCAAAGAAGCCGATCCACAACTGCCGTGGTGGCAGCAACTCATTCTCCTGACGGCAACCATCTCGGCCCTGTTCCTTACTGCCCGAATCAGCATAAAATGGTCGGGCCGGAAATATTCTGCAATTTCCGGTACTCCCGTTAATCGCTAATCACGCAGATGTCTCGCAGATTTCTATAGTCTTCCGCGTAATCGAGCCCGTACCCTACCACGAATTCATCGGGTATTTGAAATCCGGCATACTTCACATTCACCCGCTGCACTCGCTTTTCAGGTTTATCGAGCAGCGTTACCGCTTCGAGCGACTTCGGCCTGCGTTGTTCCAAGAGCCTGGTCAAATAACTCAGCGTAAATCCACTGTCGACGATATCCTCGACGATCAAAACGTGATGCCCCTCAATGTTTGTATCCAGATCTCTGGTCACCTTTACCTGTCCAGAGCTCGTCTTCTCGGTGCCATAGCTTGAGATGCCCATGAACTCGATTCGTACCGAATGTCTCTTGAGCGCTCGTGCCAGGTCAGCCAGAAAAATGAACGAGCCCTTCAGGATCGAGACCAGATAGATTGGCCCTTCCGGATAATCGGCGTCTATCTGTTCTCCGAGCACGCGTACCCGTGCTTGTATCTGCTCGGACGGGATCAGGACCTGCAGCCCCGCAGTTGACATTGTTCCAATCATATTCGGTCGAAGGAATCGAAAGACTGCCAAGTTTCACAATTCTTTTACACCGTTCCTTGATACCGCCCATGAGGTCTCAGCCTCTAAAAGATTAGGCCGGGCCGGATGTCCCGGACGTGAAGAGGAGATATGAAACAGACCATACCAACCGCCATTCTGCTCGCGGTGGCGCCTTTCGCTTTTGCTCAGACTAAGGATCATACGTTTACCGGAGAAATCATGGACAAGCAGTGCGCGCAGATGGGGTCGCACGAGAACATGATGAAAGCGGAGGGGGCCAAGAATGATAAAGAGTGTGCGCTCGCGTGCGTGAAGAATGGCGATAAATTTGTGCTATTTGATTCGGGTGCAAAGAAGGTGTACGTCATTGAAAACGACAAAAAGGTCCGCGAATTCGCCGGCCAGCGAGTTCAGATAACTGGGAACTATGATGAGGGCACGGAGACGCTTCAGGTCAAGACCGTAGCACCTGCCCAGTAGCCGCAGAACCCAGCCCGTAATCGAGACATCCTCCGTCCTTTCGTCTCTCTCCCCGCCTTCTCTTGCGACCCTCATCCGATGAGAAAACAGATGAGGAGCGTATTTCAGCTGGTCAGAGCGGGCTTGGGTTTAGTTCTCCTGTTTTCTTTGGCTTGTCCATACATGCTGGCTGCGGCGGTCAGCGGAAAAATCGTCCTTCAGGAAAAACCCTAGGAAGCAAATGCTGGCTCCCGCAGTTTACGATCTGCGGGGGACGGCAATGCCAGACCAATCTTCCGACAGACAGCCGGCCAATGCGTTTGACCGTGTGGCGATCTGGCTGGATTCAGATCACGATGAGCCCGCCCCACCGGCTACGGCGACAATGCAACAACGGAATCGCCATTTCGAGCGGAGCTCCTAGTGATACCTGTAGGGTCTGCGGTTGAGTTCCCCAACTTCGACGCCATCTTCCACAACATCTTTTCCCTGTCACATACGCAAGCGTTCGATCTCGGTTACTACCCTAAGGGCCAAAGTCGGATTGTGAAGTTTCCCCGAGCCGGAATAGTTCAGGTCTACTGCCACGTTCATCCGAATATGTACGCCGCCATTGTGGTGACTTCTAGTCGCTGGTCTGGCAAACCGGCCAATGACGGCAGTTTTTCTTGGCCCGACGTGCCGCCTGGAACGTATCGCCTGATGATCTGGCAGAAATTCGTTGGCATCTTCCGGAGGGATGTCGTGGTGCCAGCCACGGGAGATGTCAGCATCAATGTCGCAATTCCCGTCGAGGAACCGGAAAACCTGCACTGATGCGACGCGTATCGTTAACAACGCGTGCCTTCCTGCTCTCTTTCGTGCCGGTGTCTCTCGTGCTTGTCGCGAGTTTTCTCGCCTTGACTGCGGGTGTGCAGCAAAGGGTGAAGCAGAATCTTCGGGAATCGATGGATGCCTCTGATCGTCTGCTGAATCGCGCAAGCCTTGAGTATGCACGTCGCACAGCGCCGCTAATCGCTGCGCTTACCGAAAGTGCCGGGTTGAAGCCGCCGTCGGTCTCCTGGCAGAGGCCCATCGGGACCCTTCCGCTGCAGGCTAGGTCCTCACGACTATTGAAGAACAATTGCGTGAGTTGCACGGCATGTCAGCCTTCGATCTGCTCGCAGTCTCAGATCCGGGCGGGCGCACGGTGGCCGCTCTCGAATTCCCCGAATCTCGCGAGCAGGCTCCACTTCCGGTACTTCCTCTCCGCGCCGGTTTGGCTGAAGTACAAGGCATCCTTTACCAGTTAGAGGCGGTTCCCATCAGCATAGGCGGCGAAAAAATGGGCACGCTAACTCTCGGTACGCGATTCGGGTTAAACCGGTATCCGCTGGCCGGGGATGCAGTGTTGCTGGAGGGGAAAAGCCTTGTACTTTCCACATTTCCATCATCATTGACTAATGCGGTTCAGGAGCAACTCCTCCGCCATTGTGCAAGCGTCGGTTCCGGATGTGAGGTCTCGATTCGGGGCGAGGTTTTCGTAGTTTCCCAGCTGCAAAGCACGCAGCTCGGGGACCGGTACCGCTCGCTCGGCTTCCGCTCTCTTGACCGTCCCATACATGAATTTACGGCTGGTTTCCTACGCATTCTTTTCGAGGTAGGTATGGCCGGCATCTTACTTGCGCTGCTCTCGACACTTGTTACATCCCGTTCCGTCTCACAGCCGCTGCGGGAGTTAGTGGGTCAGTTGAAGCGAAGTGAGCGCAGTAGCCAAATGCCGCCCCATCTTACGGCTGGTAAGGGCGCATACGAGTTGAACATGTTGGCCGACGCTTTCAATCAAGTGGCAGATGCAGAACGCCGCTCGCGTAAAGAATTGGAGTCCGCCAAGGACGCTGCGGAATCGGCCAACCACCTGAAAACTGAGTTCCTCACGAATGTCAGCCATGAATTGTGCACTCCCATGAATGGAGTGTTGGGGATGACCGACTTGCTCCTGGGGACTGCGCTCGACGAAGAGCAGCAGGAGTACGCCGGTGTCGTCCGTCAATCAGCTAGGTCTCTCCTCGTGATTATCGATGACATTCTCGATTTCTCTCATATGGAGGCTGACAAGGTAGAACTGACGTTCGCGCCATTCAACCTCCGGAGAACCATTGAGGCGGTCCTCGTAAGCTTTCGGCGTCCAGCAGATGAAAAGACAATCCAGCTGAAGATGCTCTATTCCTCGACCGACCCGGATACCTTTCTCGGCGATTGCAGCCGAATCCGGCAAGTCCTCACGGGCCTGGTGGGGAACGCTATCAAGTTCACCGAAAGTGGACACGTTCGAGTTCGGGTCGTCTGCGAGATGCAGACCGAGAACGGCGCGGCGATAAAGGTTGCGGTGGAGGATACCGGTATCGGCATCCCTTCGGAGATGCTCGAAACGGTCTTTCAGAAATTTACGCAGGCAGATGGTTCCATAACCAGGCGCCGTGGTGGCACGGGTCTAGGCCTCGCGATCGCTAAGCAGCTCGTCAAATTGATGAGGGAGAGATAAGCGTTGAAAGTCGCTTGAACGTTGGCTCGACATTTTGGTTTACATTGCCGCTGCCCTTTGTCCATCCTCGGTTGAAGAAGAGGAGACAGCTTCCGTGAGTGTGACGTGAAAGGAGCAACGGCAAGGCCTGCCTGCATACTGTTGTGCTTGTCAAATTCTGCAATTTCGGGTGGGT
>JBPCLH010000204.1:0-80137 GCA_051003475.1 Bryobacteraceae bacterium | reverse complement strand
ATTCAGCACCTCATGCTCAACACGAACGGCATCCGAATCGCGCGTGAAGACGGGTTCGCCGAGCGTCTCGCCTCCTACATGCCCGGTTTCGAGGTGTACTTGCAATTCGACTCTTTCGAGGCTGCGGCGCTTCAGGAATTGCGCGGCGCTGATCTCACCAGCATCCGTTTGCAAGCCATCGAAAAGCTCAATCGCCTCGGCGTGTCAACCTCGCTTGTCGTCACGCTGAAGCGAGGAGTGAACGACGGCGAGATCGGCCGCATCATCGATTGGGCGCTGGAACAACCCTGCGTTCGAGGTGTCGTGCTCCAGCCCATCCAGGCCGCAGGCCGTTTTCAGAATTTCGATCCCTCACGTGACCGCCTCACACTTACGGAGGTTCGCCGCAAAATCCTCGAGCAGAGCAAGGTTTTCCGCCCCGAAGATATCGTTCCCGTACCCTGCCATCCGGATTCGCTTGCAATGGCCTATGCTGTCAAACTCGACCACAAGGTGATTCCGCTAACCGGTATGATCGATCCGAAAATCTTAATCGAAGGCGGACGGAACACGATTGTGTTTGAGGCGGACGAAAGCCTGCAAAGCCACGTGTTCCGGTTATTCTCCACCAATCACTCGGCTCGATCGAGCGCCGGGACGCTTCGGGAACTTCTGTGCTGTTTGCCGCAAGTCATCACACCGGGGAGGATCGACTATAGCAACGTATTCCGCGTCATCATCATGCAATTCATCGACGCCTGGTCTTTCGATGTGCGAAGCATTAAAAAGACCTGTGTGCACATCGCGCATCCGGACGGGAAACGCATCGTTCCGTTCGATACGTACAACCTTTTCTATCGTGATGATCTGGAGAGGACCGTTCTGCAGCCGCTCCGGCGCGAGCGCGAACCGCGCAGTCCCGTAAGCGATCCAAAACTCACGCGGATTGAGGCAAATTGATGACATCTGCGGAACCGGGCCGCCGGGACCCGCCAGCGCCGGTTCCGGGCGACAGTGTCATACGCGGAGTTCTGTTTGCCATTGTTTGTCAGATCTTCTTCCTAATCGTCGTTCCGCTGCTCACGCGCCGCTTGTTGCCTGCTGTTTCGAATCCCGGTTCTACAGCCACTTTTCTTTTTACTTGGTGGGGAGTTACGCAATGGGTCGCGCTGATTCCGCTCTGCATTTGGCAGAAGCTCAAGGGATACCCCCTCACCATGAATGGCATCCTGATCACCGGCTGCATCGGGTTTCTGCTCAACGCCGGGTGCGCCGTGCTTTTTTTCAACCCACTTCACTAGCCACCGTGACCTAAACGGCTTTGCTCAATAAGGGCTAGGTCCGTAAGCGTACGGATCGTATGGCGGAACGTAGCAGGGTATCGGATACCCATACGCGTCGTAGCAAACCGGTCGTTGGGGAACATAGCCGAAGCCGAAGCCAAGGACAGGGCCGCCCCAGTAGCCGTGATCGTGCCGGTAACCGCCACCATAGTATCCTCGGCCGCCGTATCCATGCCCGTATCCACCGCCATAGCCGTGGCCATAGCCACCACCATAACCGTGCCCGCCATAGTTCCCGCCAGACTTGAAGCTGCCGCCGTAGCTCCCGCCGCCGTGTCCGCCGTAGCTTCCGCCACCGTGTCCGCCGTAGCTCCCGCTGCCGTGTCCGCCGTAGCTTCCGCCACCGTGGGACGAACCTCGATTCTGCCCGAAAGCCGCGGACGCGAGCATGACGCCCACTACTGCAACCATCAATCTGCGCATATCACTACCTCTCCGTTTGCGGCGCTGACGTTTTCAACTGCCGCTCGCAGACTAAGACTGCACGTCTCAGGCCACGCCGAAATCCGCTGCAAGTTATTGAAAGCAGATGAGAGAACCTCCATTCTAGTAGCCGCTGTCGACCATCCCGGTGGTTTTCGGCCATTTCTCAGGCGCGCTCTTCCCCGCTTGTAAAATGGCGGCAGACATGAGAACCCCCGCGCTGCTCCTTCTGCTCTTCCTTCCCATCGGACCAGCCTGCCCACAAAATCTTTCCTTTACCTCGCGAGAGGCAAGGTCAGTGCCCGACTGGCTCCCCCGGCAGACTATTTATGAGGTGTGGCTGAATGCGTTTAGCGCGGAAGGAACACTACGTGGCGCCATTCCGCGGTTGTCTCAGGTCGCGGATCTCGGTGCATCAGTGGTCTATCTCGGTCCCATAGCGAAGCGCTCCGCCAGTACCCACGCCTCGCCTTACAGCATCGCCGACTACAACGCAATTGATCCGGAATACGGCACCGAACAAGATCTACGTGATTTCGTTTCAGCGGCACACAAACTCGGACTCAAGGTGATGCTCGATATCGTTTATTACCACGCGGCGCCTGACAACGTGATGTTGAAGGATCCTGATTTTTTCGTCAAGACACTTGATGGGCGCATCGCTCGTGGATTCTGGCCGCAACCTCTCCCCGACTACCACAATGCGCAAGTCCGCCGATACCTCATTGACAGCCTCATGCGCTGGGTTCGTGATTTCAAAATAGACGGATATCGCTGCGATGTGGGAGCCGGCGTGCCTATTTCGTTTTGGGAGGAAGCGAGAAAGGCGCTAGACAGCGTGAATCCGAATGTCATTCTGCTCTCGGAAGCTGATCGTCCCGATGATCAGCTTCACGCATTCGATATCAATTACAATTTCCAGTATTACCTCACACTCCGTTCTGTTCTGCGTGATGGCGCCTCCGCAATCAATCTGCGCGACAACTGGGAAGAGACAAAACGCACGATGCCGCACGGCGCAAGACTGCTGCATTATGATGACAATCACGATTGGCCGCGGGCCGTCATCGAGTTCGGCGAAAAAGGGGCCATCGCGGCCGCAATCTTGAATTTCACCCTTGACGGCATCCCCTTCATCTACAACGGGCAGGAAGTCGGCGATGCAACTCCTACGCATTGGAGAACGAGAACACTCATTCACTGGTCAGAGGTTGACAACGGAAACGCCAGGAAAGAACTGCAGGCAACTCTTGCGAAATATAAGAGACTCTTCCGCACCCGTGCAACGTACCCGGCGCTCACCTCAGGCGAGCTCATCTGGATTAACAACACTGAACCGGACAGCGTCTTGAGTTTCCTCCGCAAGAAGGGCAACGAGGAGATACTGGTTATTCTTAACCTCTCAAACCGGACGACGCATGTCACGATCGACCTTGCGGTGATGGATTACTACTCAGTTGAGAACTTGCTCGACGAAGGCAAAACTTGGTTTCAGCTCTATTCCGGACGCGTGTCCGCGAATCTCGGAGCGTTCGAAGCAGTCGTCGGTAAAAAAATTCCGCTTGCCCCACTCGAACAAAACAAATAGGCCGTCTTCGATTACTGTTTCGGGAATCCCGGGTCGGCTTTGATCTCTCGGATCTGTAGAATATGCCGCTGCGTGTGCGTGGAGATCTCCAGTAAACACTGATATGCGTCAACACCCCAATCCTGCACCGCATGACCGCGAAGATCGTCATTCGTAGTGCGCGCATAATCGAGCATCATGGAATGGAGCTTCCGAAAACTGTCCAGTGCCTGACGAATATCGATCGCTTTGCCCTTCGGGTCTTTGCTCGGCTCTGTCTTTTGATGTTGTGTACGGTTAATGCCGTACCAAAGCACGTCTGCATCCGTCGCCTGCCTCTCCAAGTGCCTGGGTGGGTGCTTCATTCCATCCTGAAACAACTGCCAATAAGTAGGATCGCCGATCACCAGGTGATCGACAACTTCCGCGGCCGTCCATTTACCAGGTGCCATCCGGAAGTTTAATTGTGCTGGGGAAAGCGTGGCCACTTCATCGTTCAGCCAGCTTTCTGTCATCTGCAGATGCGAGACGAGGTCTTCGCGATCCCGCTGTGTCATCGGAGCACTAGTCAGCAGATCGGTGCCCACCATTATCAAAATTGAGGCAGCTGAAATCGTTTTCATAGCAGTTAACCAGTGTATTCGTACGCACTATATGTTGAGCCCGTAGTTGGATGAAAGCAAGAGCGTTAGACATCATTCAGACGGAATTTAGTGGAGAGTGAGAATATCTCCCGTCTTTCATATCCGCCGCTCACCTGGAAATTCTTCCAGTTGGCGGATCTGTTACGCACACGATAGTGTACGTAGTGCAAACGGGGATGTGAAGGATGAATAATCCCAAAAAAAGCAACGCAAAATTGATCTGGCTCGACAGAGCGAAAGCGGCCCGGAAATTCCTCGCGTTCGGCGCTTTGGCAGGCGCACTCTGCGCCTTGAGTTTTACCATCGGTTGGGCACAGAACACGACGCAGACTCCGCCCGACGCGGTTGTGGCCGCGCAGCAGCCTTCGCCGGTACCGGCAGAGCGCCCCGAGCAGAACAAGACCGAGCATGATCGCTCGGATGTATTCAACGTGCAGAACGCCAAGCCTTCATCCCCGGTTTTCAAAGGTCAACCGAAGGAGGGCAAGAACTCCGGCTTCGATTTCTACCGCGATCCTCTGAACTCGGACAAGCCGTTCGATGACCCGGACGAGATTACGAGAAAACTCACCGCCGACAAGCCGAGGGTCATGGATGCACAGCGGCAGCTCCTCGAGCATCGCTATAATCTCCAGCCGAAGCTCGATCCTGAGGCTAAGATGTCCCGCGGGAAGCCGGTCGTCGTCGGGCCCACGGCACCCCTCGCCCAAGGTATGACTTGGGAGCGTCTCACGGCTCTAACGTCCGACGAAATGAAGCAGCAGAATGCATTTCCGTATCCCTCGTTACCCCATCCTCTGCAGACCAATGGCGGGCAGGTCTTCCCCAAGATGCAGATTCTGATGTTTCCTCGCCTAGAGCGCTTCGACGTCGACTTCGATCTGCCCGAAGTCTTTCTTCCTGAGTTTCCGCCGGCAATTTTCCTGAGCAACAGGCCCGAATTGGGCGATGTGTCACGCGGTGAAGTCGTTTCAATCAACAACTATTACCGCCTTTTCAAGCCCATACTGACTCCCGTACAACTCGACGGGCTTCGCATGTTGCTGACGCCGTTCCCCCAGGAAGAATTTAACCCGACCGACGATCGCAAATCCCGCGAGCCGAGCCTAGGAGTTACCTGCCTCGATTGCCATATCAACGGCCACACAACAGGGCAATTCCACCTGAATCCCGACATGCGCCCCGAGGAGCGGCGCTTCCGCCTTGATACGGTAAGCCTGCGCGGTGTGTTCAACCAGCAGATCCACGGGTCCAAGCGTAGCCTGCGATCGGTCGAGGACTTTACGGAATTCGAGCAGCGGACTGCCTACTTCAACGGCGATGAAATTCATGCCATCAAAAAAGGCATGAACATCCTCGACCGCGTGCAGGTCAGCCACATGGCGCAGATGCAGAACATGTTCGACTTCCCTCCGGCGCCGAAATTGGACCCTGTAACGGGCCGTCTTGACCGCACGAAAGCAAGTGCGAGTGAATTACGCGGTGAGCAGATTTTCTTCGGTAAAGGTCAGTGTGCGGTCTGCCATCCGGCGCCTTTCTATCTCGACAACCAGTTGCATGATCTGCACCTGGAGAGATTCCTTGACGAGCCGGGCGACGGTCCCATTAAGTCATTTACCCTTCGCGGCATCAGGGATAGTCCGCCGTATCTGCACGATGGGCGCTGCCTCACGCTTGAAGATACCGCCGAGTTTTTTAATATCATCTTGCACCTGAGACTCACTGGACCGGAGAAAAAAGACCTCGTCATGTTCATGCGGCAGCTATAGTGTATTGCGGTGAAAACGGAGATACGGTATGCACGACCTTACCCGCAGCCGCGAGCCGATGCGTGTCTCACTCACGTTTTCACGAGCATTTCGGCACTAAAATCTCCTAAGGTTTCAGCTTAAACACCGCATACGGCTCTTTCCTGACACTCTTCCCTTTGTTGTAACTGGGCGATTCATCAATATGCGAGGCGCTGATATAGATCGAGCCATCAGGCCCTTCGCTGAACGTGTCCGGCCAATGCAGCCGGGGGTCGGCCGCTACTGTCTCCATCTTGCCGTCAGGCAATAAACGCATTACGGAATTCTGATTCAGACCGCTGAGATAGACGCCCCTTCGAGTCCATCCAGAGACCATCCACGGGAAAAGTCTTCGCGACCTTCTCGACCGCAGCCCCAACAGCCTCGGGACGGGCGTTCGCGTCCCGAAGCACACTCGTTTTCACTCGGTAGAGCGTCGCCCCAGTGAGCGCCCGGTAATAAAGATATTCACCGTCAGGCGAGAGCGCTATTCCATCAGAGTTGAACATCGGTGGCTTGCCATTCGCGGCAAGCACAGGTTTGCCATTGATCGTAATGCCGACGCTTTGCTCCGCCATGACCGAGGGATGTCCATCCAAAGCGCGGTGCGCCTTTCCGTTATTGAGGTCAACGACGACGATGCCGCCAGCGCCGCTGTCCGTTATGTAAGCCGCATTGCGGCGGGTATCGAAACGCACATCGTTCAGGTAACTATTCGGCAAAGCCACATCCGGCCCAAAGAGCATGACCCACAGCACTCGGTTCGTTTTCAGATCGATTTTGACCAGCTTTGCTCCCCTCGGGACGGGACTGGTCAGCATCGGAGCCGCCGGATCGAGAACCCAGAGCGAGTCCGTGTCGTCCACAACCACGCTTTGCACGCACACGAATTGTTTCCCTGCCGTAGCTGGTTTGCGGTCCCAACGATTCCAGTACTCGTCCGGAAACGGTTTCACCGTGCCATCTTTCTGTACTTCGACAAGTGCGTTCAGATATTCGGCTGACCAAAATGGAAAGTTCACGAAGAGCCGGCCCGTCTTAGAAACCGTAATCCCGGTGAGCTGAAAATCGTTGTTGTGATAGACCTCGGTCAACGGTCCGCCCCGGGTCGCCTGCGCCTCGCCTCCCAAAACTGCGAAACATGCAAGCGCAATTAGCGCAAAACATCTTTTTTGCATCGCCACGAAAACAATCCTTCCTGTTCTTTTCTGCGCCGTTGCGAAACGGTCAGAAATGGGACCTTTTAGAACAGTTATAGTTTCGCCAGGAACATTGCGGGAATCTCCTTCGCATCTGATCCGCGTATCGGCTCGTTGTTTTGCCCGCCTAGATTCGCCATCCCCGATGCCATACTGAACGTTAAGCTCATGTCTCGCGACCGCTCCGTGGAAGCCCCATCCTACTCGCTTCCAGAAGTTCATGAGAGCGTTGTCACCTCCCACGAAAAGCTGTGGCGGCGCCTTTTCGCCTTCGCTGGTCCTGCCTACCTCGTAAGCGTCGGTTACATGGACCCGGGCAACTGGGCAACCGACCTCGAGGGTGGAGCGCGATTCGGCTACCGGCTCCTCTGGGTGCTGGTGATGTCGAATATCATGGCCCTGCTGCTCCAGACCTTGAGCTCGCGCCTGGGCATAGTCACACGCCGCGACCTTGCACAAGCTTGCCGCGACGAATACCCGAGGCCTGTTTCCTATACCCTCTGGGTACTCTGCGAATTTGCAATCATTGCCTGCGATCTCGCCGAAGTTCTGGGAGCGGCGATCGGCTTGAATCTCCTGTTTCATCTGCCGCTTCTAATCGGCGTATTGGTAACGGCGGCCGACACCTTGCTGGTCCTATGGTTCACCCGCGTCGGCATACGTGTGATCGAGGCTTTTGTCCTCGTTCTGATTGCAACCATTGCCGGCTGCTTTGCCTTCGAGATCCTTTTCGCGCGCCCAAATGCAAAGGAAGTCATTGGCGGCCTGCTCCCCCATCTGAATTTCCAGAGCCTTTACGTTGCCGTCGCCATCCTGGGGGCGACCGTGATGCCCCACAATCTGTATCTCCATTCGGCGCTCGTTCAAACGCGCCAAATCGGTCGAACCTCCGAGGACAAGCGTCGCGCCTGCCGGTATAACTTCTTCGACCTGAGCATAGCCTTGAACGGAGCGTTATTTGTAAACGCGGCCATCCTCATCCTTGCCGCCGCCGTCTTCTTCAAACGCCACATTCTCGTCACCGAGATTCAGCAGGCTTATCAACTTCTTTCGCCGCTCCTCGGCACTACCGCCGCAAGCGTCCTGTTCGCACTTGCTCTGCTCTCCTCAGGCCAGTCATCCACTCTCACCGGTACCATGGCCGGCCAAATCGTCATGGAAGGATTCCTGCGCTTCAGGATGCAGCCCTGGTTGCGCCGCTCCGTGACTCGTTTCCTTGCCATCACGCCTGCTGCCGTCACCATTTACTTTGCCGGCGAAACAGGCAGCTACAGGCTGCTCATCCTCAGCCAGGTAGTCCTCAGCCTTCAACTGCCATTTGCAGTCATACCGCTCGTGCATTTCACCAGCGATCGCAAGCGCATGGGTGATTTCGCTAGCGGTCTCTGGCTCCAAATAGGCGCCTGGTCGTGCGCTGCCGTCGTCCTTGCGCTTAACATCTGGCTGGCTTGGAGTCAGGCAAGCAAATGGACATCTCAGAGCGGGAAATATCGCCCGGTCGTGGTCGCTGGCTTAATCGCTGCCGGAGTGGGATTCGTGGCGCTGCTCGTGATGATCACTTGCTGGCCCTGGCTTCGTCGGCTCGGCTTCGGTCGTGCGCCCGTCACTGCCGAGCCTGTCGCCGTCGCAGTTCCCGAACGAACCGCTCCAGTCTTTGCTTCCCGCACCTATGCGAGCATTCTTGTCCCGCTAGATCATAGCGAGGCCGACCACGAAGCGCTCGGCAACGCGCTTGCGCTTGCGAAAATGCACCACTCCCGCATCATTCTTTTGCACGTGGAAGAAGGCGTGACGAGCCAGATGTTCGGTTCGCTTTCATCGACCGCCGAAATTACCGAGGGTCAGGATTATCTCGCCCACATTGTCTCTTCACTTCGCAATCAGAACGTGGATGTTGATGTGGTTGTACGGCATGGAAACAATCCAGCCAAGGAGATCGCGTCTGCGGTCGAAGAGGTGCAGCCGGATCTCGTGGTCATGGCATCGCACGGCCACCGCGGCCTCAAAGACCTTATCTTTGGAACGACGATTAATTCCGTGCGCCACAGAGTGAAGGTTCCCCTGCTGATCGTTCGCCACCCCTAGTTCAAGATGACCGATCTTTCGAAAGGAAGAATTCTGGTAACCGGCGGCGCAGGATTTATTGGCAGCGCGCTCATATGGGGACTCAACCGCCAGGGTCTCAAAGACATTCTCGTCGCTGACTTCCTGCGTCAGGATGAAAAATGGAAGAACCTGGTGCCCCTCCAATTCGCCGATTACATCGAAGCGGACGATCTGTTGCGGGGGATCGAGCGATCCCGTCATCTCTTCGATAGCGTCACCACGGTGTTCCACTTGGGTGCATGTTCAAGCACAACCGAAACCGATTCAGCCTACCTCATTCGGAACAACTTCGAATACACAAAAGCGCTCGCCCGTTTTGCGCTCGAGGGCGACCGCCGCTTTGTTTACGCATCTTCGGCCGCGACTTACGGCTCGCTCGAGGCGAGCCTGCCAGAGACAGTGGCGCTCGAAGGTCTACGGCCCCTCAATATGTATGCCTATTCGAAGCACCTGTTTGACTGTTACGCGCAGAGCGCCGGAATCCTGCCTCGCATCACAGGCGTGAAATACTTCAATGTCTTCGGCCCGAATGAAAATCACAAGGGCACTATGCGAAGCGTGGTCCACAAAGCCTTCCATCAAATTCAAGAAACAGGCTGCATTTCTTTATTCAAGAGTTATCGGCCTGAGTTCCCCGACGGCGGCCAGCTCCGTGATTTCATGTACGTGAAGGATGCTGTGGCAGCCACCATCTTTCTCGCCGGGCATGTAAGCGGGGACGGCTTATTCAACGTTGGCTCTGGCGAAGCGGCCACCTGGCTGGCTCTCGCAAACGCCGTCTTCAGCGCGTTAGCACGCGATCCGCGCATCGAGTTCATCGATATGCCCGAAACTCTTCGCTATAAATATCAGTACTACACCCGCGCGAACATCGGGAAACTTCGTGCCGCGGGGTTTACCCAGCCCATCACACCGCTGGCCGATGCCGTCTCGGATTACATCCGGAACTATCTAGTTCCTGGCCGCCAGCTTGGGGACTAACGCTCCCTATACTGAAACTATGTTCTTTCGCCCCGAACGACCGAAGGTGCCCACTTTTGCCGAGCGGGTGAACTTACTAAGGCAAGCCGGATTCGCCACGGAGGCGCTTGCAGATGGCCGGGTGAAAATCGCCAAGCACGGCGTGGGCGCCATCATTGGAGACGAAGGCAAGAACCAGCCCGCAATCGAGAAAGCCGGCGTATTGGTCTGCTCGGAAATAGCGGTCCTTCTGAACGCCGGATATCAGATGTTTCTAGAGACCCCCGGCGGGAAGCGATTGCCGGCTACTGCCGTCGAGCTCAAAGTTCTGCACGAGTTCGAAGAGGACGTGAAGGAAACGCTTGGCCTTGTCAGTTTGTACAACACTTCGCTAGGCACGACCAGCCGAAAGCACGAGTACGATCGTGTTTTGAACCGCGATACCGGTCAACAGCCGAAGCCCTGGGAAACCAAAGAGCATCGCGCCGTAGCGCCGCACACTAAAGGATCATTTTCCTCGTAATTAAGAAAGCGGGACTACAAAGGCTTAGGATTCTGCACCAGAAGCTCTTTGAACGCAGGATCCGTTTTCAATGAAGCGAACTCCGGGAAATCCGGAATCTTCTTGCGATCTTTGATCCCTTCCTCAAGAGCCTTGCGCAAATAGATAAGCGCCCGCTCTTTTGCGCCCGACTTGGCATAGGTTCTCGCCAGATACAAATGGAACGTGGCGCGTTCGGCGACGGTGCGCTCCTGCAGGAGCGTCCCGAACGTGCTGTGGTGCTCAAAAATATCGGGATCAAGCTGCAGCGCTTGATCGTAACATCGCGTAGCTCGTTTGTAGTCTTTCTTGGAGAAGTAAGCTGCTCCGAGATTCGCTTCAATCGAAGCCGATGGGCCTGAATACTTCAAGGCCCGTTTGTAGTAGCCTATGGCCCGCCGGTAGCTGTTCCGGGCGTAGTAAATAGTTCCGAGATTATTGATCGCCTCGGGATATTTGGGGTCCAGCTTGATGGCTCGTTCGTAATTCTTCTTTGCTAAGTCAAGCTGCATCAGCTGATGGAAAGCGATGCCGGTCTTGTTCGCGAGAATAGCCGAATCTGAAGGGCCCTCGTGATACATGTCGACGGCTTCACGATACATCTTGCGCGCCATGTAAATGTCGCCACGCATTTCAGTTGTCAGGAACGGCGTGCGCGACGAGCTTAAAGGCGTTGAAGCCGAAGCCCGAAGATCAGAACTTGTCGCCGGATTTTGCTGGGCAGCACTTGGAAAGGCAGTGAGGGAAACGGCAAAACAGCAGCATGCGAAATGGATACGCGAGAAAGAGATCATAATGATCCCCCTTGGTGCCACTATATACCCTTTCAGCCGCCAGCGGGAAGGGGCACTACCTCCACGATGGCTCGGCAACGAGCCTTGAGGAAATGTTCAACCCGGACCGTCTGAGTGAGTCAATGTACCGGACGACTGGTCGCCTCCGGATGCAAAGGTGCTGTCCCGAAGGACGACGGAGCAAAAGCTGAGATCTGGCCCGAAGTGAAGGGCACAATCGGGTTGAAACAGGTTGTCGACAAACTCGCCTTTTCTGCCATCGAGCACATCCTGAAAGTAGCTGAGGACGACCTTTTGCTGGGCAGACGCAAGGGCCGAGCCAGATTGAGCACCTGAGCCAACTGACAGACCGGCAAACGTGAGGGCCAACAACACGAGCGGCGTCCTTAACATGGGAGCAACGATAACACTCTTGGAAAAGAGGGTCGAACTAAATGCGACGCACTCTTATGCACGTCATCATCTGAGTGGTGACGGCTTGGAAGCCTCAGCCCGTACCACAGTGTGAGATTCGTCGCACCAATTTCGTCTTGAGAGCGCAATTTAGGTAAACGGCATCTGTTTGCGACTCGTGTCCCGTTGGTCGGCAAACTGGACATTGAAGGTGAAACACGCCCGCGCAGGCCCGATTTCCAGTTTGCGCGTCACCTGGGAGCTATCCGGAAACGACGATGATTGCGGCGTTCATAAACACCTGCCGACGATCCGACAGGACGACAGATTCCGCCTCTGCGCTTCCGCTGGGCTGGGATTGACCGACAAAAACGGCTCGGCTATCATGAAGTGCTCCTAGCCGTCTAGCAGTGAACAGTGATAGTTCTGCTAAGGCCGGTGTTCAGCCGGCCCGGATGTATTGATACGTATTCTCGGCCCTCCGCTGCGCTACGGCCGCCACTTGCAGTAGGAGCGTTGAGACCACACTCGGCAGGCCGCTGGTGTGGTCTCATTTTTGGAGTTCACTGATATCTGATCGATGAAAGCATGGTTTGAACAGCCGCATCTACGAAGCGCTCGTGACCGAATAATCAGCTCATTGAGTCCTGATCATTATCGGTTTCGACGCCTTCCCCGGTCGTTTTCATATGCGGCGGCCTCAATAGCGATCCCCGCGATACTCTTCGAGATTACTTTCGCCGGAGACTGCCGAGTCTCCAAGTCTTCTATGCTGAGCGTGTCTGGGAGTTGATCGCTGCCAATCCCGGATTAAGCGCGCTGAAGATGGAATCGGACCTCGCGGCACTTTCCGACCTCATCATCATCATCGTCGAGAGCCCGGGTACATACGCGGAACTCGGGGCATTTTCACATGTTTCTGAGCTCCGAAGGAAGCTATTGCCCATCGTCGATAGGCACTACCGGGGCGCGAACTCTTTCATTAACACAGGGCCCATTCGGTGGATTGATCAGGACTCCGAGTTCCGCCCGACGATTTGGACTCGCCACAACCAGATTCTTGAATCCGTGAAAGAAATTGAGAGACGCATAGAGAGAATCCCGAAGCCGAAGCCTGTGAAAGTATCTGATCTGGCGCGCAGCCGGAAGCATTTGCTTTTCTTCGTCTGCGATGTGGTCGGAGTTGTTGCCCCCACCACCGTTGAGGGGCTCGAATATTTAATGGCAGCCATCGCGCCCTCTGTACCTGTTGCAGACCTGGAGATTAGACTCTTGGCTGGCTCGCAGAAGCAATGGGACTGATTAGGAAAGACCATATAACGCTCAATGGCGAGCCGGTCGCCTTCTTCTCTCCAGTGAGCCCCGAGACCCTTGCCCATCCGTACCACCGCATAAAGTGGGTTAGCCTCGCGGAGTTACGCTCGGAATTCCTGGCAGGACTGCTTGCGTTGCCAGACGCAGTCAATGTGCTCAGGGAGGTCAGCAAAGGCCAATGATCATGGAGCGAATGGGCAAGGAACTGTTTTTGCCCGCAAACTATATCGCCCGATTAGCCAAGACAGCCTCTTATCAATACAAGAGCTACAAGATCAACAAACATGGAGGTGGCACTAGAACAATCGAGCATCCTTCCAGGAGGCTAAAACCACTTCAGAAATGGCTTCTGGCAAACGTGATTGAGGCGTGGCCCGTGCATCACTCCGCAACCGCCTACCGAAAGGGCATATCGATCTTGGATAACGCAAAGCGCCATGTCGGAAGCGCATACCTGCTTCGGATGGACATGAAGGAATTCTTTCCATCACTGAGGTCAGACGACCTTCGCACATATAAAGAGAAAAGGCCCACTCTGTTCCGGGATTGGACCGAGGAAGATTTCACATGGTTTTTATTCTTGGTTTTCCGGCATGACCGACTTACAATCGGTGCCCCGACATCCCCGGCGATATCAAATGCTTTTTGCTTCGACCTTGATGTGAGGCTCGATGGAATGAGTCAGTCGCACGGTGTCACTTATACACGATACGCGGACGACCTGTTCTTCTCGACGAGTGAGAAAAACTTGCTTGCTGAGATTGAGCCGCAAGTTAAGACAGCGCTGGGCAGCTTGGATCTTCCCCGAAACCTTAGCGTAAACGAGGACAAGACACGGCATAGCTCCAAGAAGGGCGCGCGCAGGGTGACGGGCATCGTCCTGGGAAGCGATGGCCAAACTCACGTCGGCAGGAAGTTGAAACGCGCGGTTCGGTCCGAGATACACAAACTCGACACCCTTAGCCCAGAACAACGCTCCCGCTTGGCAGGCATTATCTCTTACATCATCGGTTTCGAGCCTGAATTCATGAACGCGCTCATCGAGAAGTATGAATATGACACAGCGATTCGTGCGCGCTATGGCTCACCGTAGTTCTTCGGTCGGCCAAACCCCGCCGGTGGATTAGAAATGGCTCCCCGGACCCGGCCAATCGTTCTGTTTCCGATTGGCTCCTGGATTGTCGGCTACGCGGAAACAGGACATTGCTGGATCGCCAGTTTTAGGAAGCAGTGTCGCTCCGCTTCCGGCTCCGCGACACCGCTTCCTCAGGGATGCTAGAAGAAAGATCGTAACCTACTGGCCCAGAACCAAAGTGTCACCCTTGTCCCGGGCCATACCTATTGGCGTTAACCCGGCCATCTGCTTTGGACCTTTCTTGACGTTAAGAGTAATTTCCCATTTCTACTGTTCGCGAAGCAGGTTTGCAGGGTCGATGTGGAGGGCGCGTCGCACTGGATTCGCGACGGACAGCAATCCCGCGAACAGCGTCGTAAATACAACCGCGACGAGTACAAATGGATCTTGCGCGGATGCCTGAAAGACAATCGCCGAAAGGACTCGGCTCGCGGCGACACCGAGCAGCATCCCAACGACTGACCCGCTGGCGAGCAGGATCAGCATACGACCGAGCGCGGCCGAGAGAATCTGCTTCGCTTGCGCACCGAGCGCGACACGAATGCTGAGCTCGCGCAGCCGCTTGCTCACCGTATAAGAGGCGAGGCCGAACGTCCCGGTTATGGAGAGCAGGAGTCCAAAAGCGCCAAAGAGGCCAAGGGCGACCGTAGCCACCTGAGATGGAAAGAAACTCATCCCAAGCTGACTGTTCCAGGCGCTCGATGTCCGGATAGGAATGGCGGGGTCAAGATCGCGGAGCAGCTTGCGGATGGTGGCTGCCATATCGCCTGTGGCCATCCCGGAAGGATCTGGCCGGTTCCGGACTACGAGCGATGTTACCGTACCTGGTTTCTGCAAGATCGGGAAGAACGCTGCCTCTTGCGGGTCTTCACTGAGCTGAAAGTATTTTCCATCGGCCACGATGCCCACGATCTGAATCGAGACGCCGGACAAGTTCTTGAAATAGCGGCCGACGGCGTGGTCGGAGTGAAAGAGACGCCGGGCGAACCGCTGATTCACGACCGCAACCGCCGGCGTTTTCGCAGAGTCGCTAAAGCGTATATCGCGTCCCGCGATGAGCGGTGTTGCAGCAGCGTTGAAATATCCAGGTGAGACGTTGTAGAAGAAGGCATCGAACGCTTCGTTTGTCGGTCTGAAATCGGTTGTTTGCTGAGAGAAGATAGCAGTAGTAGTCGGATCGTCGAGCGGCGTGGTACTCGCGTAGCCTGCTGCTTCCACTCCCGGGAGCTGCGATACCCTTTCCAGCAGCTGGCGCTGGAAATGCTCGGCGGCGACCTTCGAATAGCCAGCCTGGGTCAGATCGAATTTCGTCACTACAGCATTCTTTCGATTAAAACCCATGTCCATGGTCAATGTTTTGCCCAGGCCACGCAGCGAGACAAAGGCAGCCGTAACGGTGACGCAGCAGAGCGCGATCTGTGCCGCCAGTAGAACATCGCGCAGCGCCCAGCGGGGCCCTCGAAAAGACTGGCTGCTGGCGCTCTTGATGGCATCGTTAGGATCGGTTTTGAATATCTGCCGGAGTGGCATCAAACCGAACAGAACAGCGGCGAGCACCGAGATGAGAAACGCCATCAGGATCAACGACGGCTGCGGCAGTACGAGGAACTTCATAGGGTAGTCGGTGGGGGTATGCCACTGCGCCAGGCCGGTGAGAGCGATCCACGATAAACCGCAGGCACACGCGCCTCCTAGGATGGAAATTGCAAAGGCCTCGCTGAGGACCTGGCGGAGGATGCGCCCGCGGCTCGATCCGATGGCCAGGCGGATGGCAATCTCGCGGGTGCGGTCTGCCGTACGCGCTGCGAACAGGCTGCCGAGATTGGCGCACGCCGCGAGCAGCACGATGCCAGCCAATACCATAACCCCAGCCAGAAAACGGCGCGCCGCCCCACCGAGAAAGTCGCCGATCAGACCAGGACGAGCCAGCTTGAATGCCAGCCCCGCTTCTTGTTTAGGATCCTGCTGCTCGATGCGGGCAGCAATCGTGTTCAGTTCAGCCTGCACCTGAGGGACGCTGACCCCGTCCTTAATGCGCGCGATAGGGAAGACATTCTTATCGCGTCGTGATTCAAGCCAGTTGACCGCGTCCAGCGATGCTTCATTCGCCATGGGAACGAAAATGTCGGGCTGCAGGAATTTCTCCGTACCGTAGAAGCCTTCCGGGGTAACGCCGACAATGGTGTACCGATGCTTGTTAATGTGGACCGTTTTTCCCATGATCTTGGGATCTGCGCCAAAAGAACCCTTCCACGACGGCCATGAAAGCACGCCGGGTGACTCGGTTGGCTTCCAGGCCGAAAAGCTGCGGGGCAAAGGCTGCAACAGCAGAAAACACCGTATTTTCATCGCGCACATCGCGCACTTCCGGATAGGAAAAAATTGGATAGCCAGACTCGCGGGGAGCGAACGTCATTACCCGGTCCGGATTAGGCACATTCAGGGGTTGCAGGATCATCGCCTGCAGGACGCCGAAAACGATGACATTGGCGGCGATCCCGAGCGCAAGGATGAAGACAGTTGTTATGGAAAAGCCGGGAGAACGGCGCATCTGGCGGAGGGCAAAACGCAGGTCTTGCAGCAGGTTGTTCATGGTGTCTCCAATTTCTTGTGGAACTACGCAACCCCGGGGCAAGTGCAGGGCCTAATCCGCTATCGCTGCTAAGTAACTGTGAAGAGTGCACATCCGAGAGGACGAAGGGGGATCCCCCGGCACGGTGTGTCCGCTTTCACTGGATTGCGTCCATTCCCGAACACCGTGTCTTGAACTCTGGCCACGCGGAAGCGGATCGCGTACCACTACCTCGAAAATCCGTCATTTTTCAAAAACGAACCCAATCATTCCTAAACGCAAAAA
Source organism: Bryobacteraceae bacterium (assembly GCA_051003475.1). Taxonomy (GTDB): domain Bacteria; phylum Acidobacteriota; class Terriglobia; order Bryobacterales; family Bryobacteraceae; genus Bog-105. Next base: position 63,092 of record JBPCLH010000204.1, on the reverse strand, counting down.
CGAACCCAATTTGGGTTCGTTTCGCAAAACCGGGGGAGTTCGTTTGGCAGGAATCGGCTAAATTGTTGATTTAATGCTTATTCTCGCGTCAGCCTCGCCCCGCCGCCATGAGTTGCTTTTGGCCGCCGGCATCGACCACGTCGTCCGGCCGAGCTCCGTTCCCGAACATCGGTTCCCTGGCGAAGGGCCTACGGAGTTCGTTCGGCGAATTGCCGGGGACAAGGCTCGGGCGGTCGCCTCTTCGCCACGAGATATCGTCCTCGGCGCCGACACGGTAGTCTGTGTGGACGACGAGATCTTTGGAAAGCCCGCCACCGATGACGATGCCGCCCGAATGCTCCGCCGCCTTTCCGGCCGCGACCACCAGGTCTATACCGGGATCTGCATTCTCTCGGGCGCACGCGAGATACTGGATCTCGCCAGTACCAGAGTTTCCTTCATAGAGCTTACAGAGGACGACATTCAGGGGTACACTCGAAGCGGGGAGCCGAGAGACAAGGCCGGGGCATACGCAATTCAGGGGCTCGCTTCGAAGTTTGCTAGTTCCATCGAAGGTTGCTATCACAACGTAGTCGGTTTACCGATCTCGCTCGTCTATTCCCATTTAAGAGCGTTATGAAGCAGGTATTCCTTGCCGCGGCGACGATCGCCATAGCTTTACTGGTCCTCGGAGCACAGCCGCAGAATAACCGCTGGAAAGACCAAGGAGTCATATACCTCGACCATTCACTCAATGCCCGCCTGCATCCTGTCCCGGTTTCAGCCGTCCACTTGGGTGACGGCTTTTGGAGCGCGCGTCGGAGGGTAACGGTTGAGCGCAGTCTGCCGGCCATGCTCCAGCTCCTCGAAGAACACGGGATCGTCGATAATTTCCGGCGTCTCTCGGGACGGAAGAACGTGCCTCGGAAAGGCCCGCTTTATACCGACTCCGATTTATACAAATGGATCGAAGCGGCATCTTGGGCGATCGCCTCAAACGAGACATCGGATTTCGACAAACAGAAGTTCCGCGGTGAAATCCAGTCACTCATCTCTGATATCGTCGCCGCCCAGGAGCCGAGCGGTTACCTCAACACCTATTATGTCGGCGATAAGGCGCGCCTTCGGTTTACGGAGCTCACACGTTCCCATGAGGGTTACTGCCTGGGCTACTTGATTCAGGCCGCTATTGCCTACTACCGCGCAACCGGCAGCCGCACTCTGCTCGATGCCGCCATTCGTTTTGCCGATTGCGTGGTTGACAACTTCGGTCCCTCCAAGCGCCCCTTCGTCACCGGGCATCCCGAACTGGAGATGGCTCTGGTAGAGCTGTATCGCACTACAGGCCAAACGAAGTATCTCGAATTTACGCGCTATCTGTTCAGCGGCGTCGAGCGCGATCGGCTCAAGCTGAAGGATTCCGACGTGCGATACATGTTTAGCGGCAAGCCGTTTACCTCTCGAACCGAATTTGAGGGGCATGCCGTACGCGCTCTTTATGCGGCCTCGGGCGCAACTGATTATTTTGCCGAGGCTGGCGATCCGGCCTACAAGCGCACCCTCGATCTCCTCTGGACCGACCTGACCATGCGAAAGATGTACATCACGGGCGGCGTTGGCTCACGGGCATCGAATGAGAGCTTTGGCGACCCCTATGAGCTGCCTAGCGCGGAAGCCTATGCGGAGACCTGCGCTGCAGTCGCAAATGTAATGTGGAATTTTCGTTTACTCGCGCTGACCGGCGACGCCCGCTACGCCGACGTTCTCGAGCGGACTCTTTATAACGGCGCCAACTCCGGAATGTCCCTCAATGGCACCCTCTATTGCTACCGCAATCCGCTGGCTTCGAATGGTGAAAAGCTTCGTAATCCCTGGTACGACACGACCTGCTGTCCGCCAAACATCGAACGCCTTTTTGAATCGCTGCCCGGCTACTTCTACGCGATGAGCCGTGATGGCGTTTACGTCAATCTGTATCACAATTCGGAGCTGAACTGGCACTTGGAAGCCGGAACAGGTCTCAAGATCACTCAAACCACCACCTATCCCTGGGCTGGCGAAGTCAAGCTGAACGTCGATCCTGAGCGGCCTTCCAGTTTCACGGTGTACCTGCGATGGCCTGCCTGGGCAGCTTCGGCGGACGTGCAGGTCAATGGACAGCCCGTGCAAAGCCCCGAGAGCAAGCGCGGTTCGTTCATTCCGATATCGCGCAACTGGCGCCCAGGCGATACGGTTACCCTCAGCCTGCCCCTGCAAAACGTTTCGACGGTCGCAAACCCGCGCGTTACGGATCTTTACGGCCGTCTCGCCATGCAACGAGGGCCGCTTGTTTATGCCCTTGAGCAAATCGACCAGAATGGTGTTGCTTTGGGTGATATCTTCGTGCGCACTACCGGTGTTTCGACCGCGGAACCTCGGAAAGAATTGCTGGGTGGAGTGACGGTCGTCAAGGTTTCCGGACAGGCAGCGGAGAAATCTCTCGGAGAGGAAGAGCTATACGAGCCACTCGCGACCGCCGTCAATCGTTCGAAACGCCCTATCACTCTGACGTTCATCCCGTATTACGCAATCGCCAATCGCGAGCCAACACCTATGGAAGTATGGGTCCCTATATCCCGATTCGACGCAGGTGCAGCCGCGAGCGCGGTGTTCAACACAGCCCCTGCCATTGTCCGGCACCCCTGATATCAAATTAAAAAGCCACTGAAGGCGCAGGGCGACCACTACATACTTGCAGCCAGATAGTCGATCAGGAGAAGGGGAAAAGTGTGTAGAATTGAGGATATACGTTGCTTTTCGATCTCGTTTGAACCAATGAATAGAAGGTTGTTCCGGCTTGGGCCTTGGTCGAGAGGCAGCTATTTGACCGTTTGTCTCTCTTTCGCAGCTTTGACTGGACAGAATACAACGTCACCGCCTGCAAATGCCGCCTCCACGCAGAATCAATCTCAAGCTGCTGCACAGGCAGCTCAGGAGCGGAGCGCGGCCGCTCCCGTCGATTCAAACTCTTTCAAGGTCGGTCCGGCGGACATTTTGAATATTCGCGTTTGGCACGAGCAGGAGTTCAGCGGGCCCGTTTCGGTGCATCCGGACGGCAAAATCACCTTGCCTCTCATCGGCGACTTGGCCGTTGGCGGCATGACACCCTCGCAAATCGAGCAGGTAACGGCGCAAGCTCTGACAAAATACGTTGTGAAACCGCTGGTTACAGTCACGGTCCAGGAAGTTCTCAGCAAAAAGTACTACCTTGACGGCCAAGTCGCTCGTTCAGGCGAATATCCGTTGGTTGCTCCCACTACAGTTCTCGAGGCCATCAGCAAAGCGGGCGGCCTGCGGGACTTCGCCAACGAGAAGAAAGTCTATGTCCTGCGCGGAGACAAGCGAATCCCCTTTAACTACAAAGATGTGATCCACGGCAGACGCATGGATCAGAATATCCAGCTCGAACCGGGCGACCATGTGATCGTTCCCTAGTTAGAGACCAGGCAAAAACAGTACATATGCTGCAACAGCTCTCCGTCCCCCGCCGTACCTTCGATTTCGAAGATTACGTCGAGATCCTCAGACGAAATCGCCGCTGGCTTCTCGCTCCAGCCTTCTTCGGCCTGGTGCTGTCGACGGTGATTGCGTATTCCATAGACGACACCTATGTTTCGCGCGCACTGATTCGTCTGGTTCCACAACAAATTAATGAAGCGCTGGTCCAGACAGCCACAAGCCAGCAATTGGCAGATCACATTAATGCAATGGCCGAGAGCATCAAGAGCCGCAACACGTTAACAAATCTTATTAACACCTACGGCCTCTACAAACGGGAACTCAAAAGCGAGCCGCTCGAAGACGTCATCAACCAGATGCGAACGAAAGATATTCAAATCCAGCCTACGTCAGGGGCTGCCAACGTAACCGGCAAAAATCTGCCTGCCATGCAGGTGTCCTTTTCTTATCGCGACCGGTATGTGGCGCAAAAGGTATGCGCTGACTTAGTATCCCGGTTCATGAACGAACATACCGTTGACAGAATGACCAATGAGCGCGCTACAAACGACTTCTTGAACGATGAGTTCGAGCGGGCCAAGCGTGATCTGGGCACCCTCGATCAAAAACTGACGGATTTTCGGAAGCGAAATGCCGGGCGTCTTCCCGAACAGATGGAACTGAATGTTGCTCAGATGAACGCGCTCGAACAGCGCCTTTCGACATTGAACAGTTCGGCGAGCCGGAACAACGAGCAGCGCATGCTGCTCGAATCAGACCTCCGGAGCGCGAAGAACCGCCTGGCCTCAATTAAAGATGTCCAGCCCCAGGCGCAAGCGCGCAACGAGCACTTGCTCGATCTGGACCGGCAGATTCAGACGCTTGAGACCAATATCGCCGATCTGAAAGAGCGCTATACCGAGGATTTTCCGGACCTCCAAACCGCTCGCGCTCAATTGGCCGTGCTCAAGCGTCAGCGCGAGGAAACTGCTAAGCAGGACAAGAATACGCCGAAGAACGAGACCGCGGAAAATTCAACCGTCGCGCGTGAGCGCCAGGATGCCAAAGCCACGATAGACACACTGCAGACGCAGCTCAAGGCAAATGCAATCGAAGGCCGTCAAATTGATAAAGAGCTTCAATCGGTCAACGCCTCTGCCAAAACCTATCAAGCCCGTGTCGCGGATTCACCCGTTGGGGACCAGGAGTATGCGGAACTGATTCGCGACCGCGACTTGGCCAAACAGAAATATCAGGAGTTGGAGGGAAAGCGGCAGAAATCGGCTATTTCAATGGACATGGAGAGCCATCAACAGGGTGAAACATTAGAAGTGCTCGACCCGGCATCATTGCCCACAGCACCTACCGCGCCGAAGCGGAGCCTGATTATACCGTTGGGGGTTCTGGGGGGCCTCTTCTTCGGAATAGTTTTGATAGCTATCCGTGAAATCAAAGACACGTCCCTCAAGAATCTGAAAGACGCCCGCCTTTATACAAATTTAGCCATCCTCGGCAGCATATCCTTGATTGAAAATGATTCGGTCGTGCGACGCCGGCAACGAATGGGTTGGCTCGGGTGGGCTGGCGCAACACTCGCCGGGCTAGCTATTATGGCGATCTCGGTGGCCCGCTACTATTCGAAAGCATAAAAACAATGAGCCGTATCCACGAAGCGCTGCGAAAAGCGGCCCAAGAAAATTCGGAAGTTTCAAAGCCCCGGGCCTCAAAAATCGAGGCATTCTCTGGAGCTTTTGACGATGCCTCACCATCGGGAACTGCTGTAGAGGAGCCAGTCGAATTTATTGACCTCGATCTCGACGGATTCGGCCAGCTACTCCGAAACGCTCGCGAAATTTCATTCGATCCACCAGCTGACGCGCTCTTGGTAGATCCCACAAAGCCGCGGGAAGCTCCTTCAGAGGAATTTCGGACTCTGCGTACCCGTCTCAATCATTTGCAGACGGTGCAATCGCTCCGAACCCTGGTGGTCACCAGCGCATCACCCGCAGAGGGAAAGTCTTTTGCCGCAGCAAACTTGGCGATCACGCAGGCGCAGCTTGCCGGCAAACGCGTCTTGCTCGCCGACTTCGATTTCCGGCGTCCCAACATCCATAAGGCGTTTCAAATCGACTGTTCGCCTGGCATCACCGACTATCTTGCGGGACAGGCCGCTCTCGGCGACATCCTCCAAAAAGTCGCCGGTCTGAACCTGTATTTGATGACGGCTGGGGCGTCCGTCCCGAATCCTTTGGAATTGTTAAATCTCAAAGAATGCAAGAATCTAATCGACCAGGTGCATGACCATTTCGACTGGGTAATCCTGGATAGTCCTCCCCTCCTGTTCGCTGCCGACGCGAATTTACTCGCCAGCATGTGCGATGGCACGATTGTTGTGGTCAGAATCGGAGCTACTACCTTTGACGCTGTAAGTCGAGCGATTCCATCCCTTTCCGAGAACAACGTATTGGGAGTTGTCGTAAACGGCACACGCAGAGGCGAACTGTACAAGTACGCCTACGAGTACGGTTACGACTCGGACAAAGAGCCGGCCGTCGCAACGCCCTCCAATGAAGGAACGTTCTGGGTCTAATTCACGGCGCGGACCTATTTCGCGGAATCCCGGGCTAGCCTTGTCTGCATCCAAGCATGTGGACGTCATGGCGTGACAGCACACAGGCCGCAGCCGACGCCGATGTTTCGGGAGGAGTGTTGAGCACCCAGCCAATTGAAACGGAGATTTCCAGAGAGCCATCTGCGAAGTTCGCCGACACGCTATCCAGTGTTCACGAGCTCATTCGCAGCCGCTGGAGTCCCCGCTCTTTTTCCACACGGGAAGTCTCGACGGAAGATTTAAAAGCGATCTTCGAGGCGGCACGCTGGGCTGCCTCCTCCAACAACGAACAGCCTTGGCGATTCCTGGTCGCAAGAAAGTCGAACGGCGCTGCGTACGAAAAGATATTGAACCTCTTGGTTCCAGCGAATCAGGCGTGGGCCAAAACAGCCCCGGTCCTGATTATCATGGCTGCCAAGCGGACTTTTTCACAGACCGGGTCGCCAAATCGGTACGGGCTGCACGATGCCGGCCAGGCGTTAGCGCATTTATTCCTGCAGACGACGGCCCTGGGGCTTCATGCGCACGGTATGGCGGGCTTCGATGCCGATAGAGCGCGAAAAGAACTAGCGATTCCGGATGATTACGATCTTGGGGCCGCTGTCGCTTTAGGTTATCTTGCTGCCCCTGATCAGTTGCCGGAAAAATATCGTCAAAGCGAAGTCGCCAAGAGACAGCGTAAGCCCCTCGACGAAATCGTCTTTGGCGCGAATTGGAATGAGCCGCTAAAGCTTTGAGTTAGGAAACTGAGTTTTTGAATTCCCCAATGTGACAACTGTCGCGCCCCAGCCTCCTGCTTCGCCTGGCGCATCGCCGAAATGCACAACGTAGGGAGTGCTGCTCAGGACGGAACGCACCATCTCGCGTTGCACTCCAATCCCGCGTCCATGAACGATTCGCAGCGCACTCAATCCAAGCCGATGCGCTTCTTCTAGATAGGCTTCTACCGCTGTTCTTGCATCGCGGGGAGCAAAGGCGTGCAGATCGAAGACATCACCGATTGGAATCTCAATCGGGTCGCCGTCTGTCATTACCTAGAAAATCCGCCCGGCGACACGCTTCGAGCGGGTTGAAGGATCAGTTCCTTCGCTCAAAGCCGCGCGGGGCGGTACGTTGCTAAAGTTGAGGTCCGCGTCTGAGAATATCAGCGGGCGATCAAGGCTCATTTCGACAACCGACCCCTTGCTTAGAGTCGCATCGGGTCCGCGCGACATCAGCACGCCTATCAAACCAGCAGCGGCTCCCGCACCCACACCGATTCCCGCGCCCTTGCCGAAGTTGCCCGCCGCCGCACCCACACCTGAGCCGATCACCGTTCCGGTTGCTGTGGTGCGAGCTACCGTTCCGGCATCGCCCCCTTTATCACCCGGCCCCTGCACCTTGTTCTGCTCGCGCTTCAGGGTCTCGTCTGCGCGCCCGTCTAACCCACCGAGATCCGAGCGAAAATTACGAGTCACACCATTGGGCAGCGTTAGAGAATCAAACCTGACTTGCAGTTCACCGCGCCCTTTCACTCTCCCCGGACGCTTGATCTCCGTGACCGTTCCTGCCACCCAACTGCCTTGCGGGATCACGATCCGGTTGCCCGAAACTATGGGGAATGCCGTCTCGAGATAAATGCGATCTCCTACCATTGCCTGCTTAGTGCTGATGCTGTTAATCATGTTCAACAGAATCAGCGTGCCAGCCTCGATCCGGTATGTTCCGGCGGCGGGTGGGGTGGGAATCGAGCGCTGCTTCAGTCCGTCTGGCGCCGGTTGCCAAGGGGCAACTTGCGTCGGGGCGGCCGTTGAATTAGGAGCTGGAGACTGTTGCGTTGCGGAGCCTGTTTGAGCAAACATCGCGATAGCAGCTCCTCCAAATACATACAGAAGCGCCAGCCGTTTGAGCATCGAATTACCCTCTAATTGTCAGTTTAGCTGTTTTTGGAGCACTCCTATCACGTTTCTCAACCAGCCGCCTCGCCTTTCGCAGAATGGTGCTTGCAGGCCAGGAAGCTAACTCGCTGAGCGGCATCCACTGGCAATCGCCATTCGAATCCAGCATGTCAGTTTCAACTTCGACCACTTCGAACAGGTAGTTATGGAACGTGATCGTATGCCGAAAAGAACCGAGCTTCCGTCCTGCAATGGCCCCGGGCAGTTGAGCTCGTTCGGGCAGCTCCCAAAATCCGGGCATCAAGCGAGATGTTAATGGGCGCTGCCATACGAGCAGCTTGCCCTCGCGCTCGATCCAGAACAATTGCCGTTGCTCTTGAGCGCTCTCTTGCCGCTTGCTCTTGACGGGGAGGCCCTTTTCACGCCCTCTATGCCGGGACCGGCATAGCTCCGATACGGGACAAATGAGGCACTGTGGATTTTTCGGCAGACAAATGGTCGCCCCGAGTTCCATCATGGCTTGGTTGAATGCGCCTGGCCGATCGCGATCGAGCAGGGTATCAGCAACTACGGAAAAATGTTTGCGAGCGGCACCGGAAGCGATGTTGGTCGAGTCATCGAGCACCCGGCTCAGTACTCGGAACACGTTGCCATCGAGCACCGCGTGAGGAAGATTGAAACTGATACTGGCAACTGCCGCGGCCGTGTAATCGCCGATTCCAGGAAGACGGCGTAAGTCCTCGATTGCTGTTGGAAAATAGCCCGCATCGCGCATGAGCCTTGCAGCCTTCTGTAGATTCCGTGCGCGGTAATAATAGCCGAGACCAGCCCAATGGGCGAGCAAGTCTGATTCTGAAGCATCCGCGAGACTTTGAAAATCGGGAAAGCGCGTCAGAAAGCGTTCGTAGTAAGGAAGGGCGGTTGCCACTCGGGTTTGTTGCAGCATGATTTCAGAGATCCAAATAGCGTATGGGTCAGATGTGCGGCGCCACGGCAGGTCTCGCTTGTGCCGGCCGAACCAAACCAGAAGCTGCGTGCGGAATCGCTCTATTTCATCGCTGCCGAACATGCTCTTTCTTGAACATCTCAGTATGAGAAGGCCATCCTATACTAGTGAGGAAGTCCCTTTCAGGCGGTCGCTGCGCGTGCTCGCGCGAGAATCGAACGAACCACCTGCGGTCCTGCAAATCATGCCCGAAAAATCTAGCGCACCGTCTTGTGAATCAGTTGTAGCGGAAGCAGTTTCAGCCGCTGCGCAGCCGTTCCTCGGCATACGTGGAGCGCGCGTTCACAACCTCAAGAACATTGACGTCGACATCCCTCACAATCAGCTGACGGTGGTCACGGGTGTATCGGGCTCGGGTAAATCTTCTCTCGTCTTCGATACGGTTTACGCGGAGGGACAAAGGCGCTATGTCGAGTCGCTGTCCGCATACGCCCGCCAGTTTCTCGAGCGCATGGAAAAGCCCGATGTGGATGAGATTCTGGGCATCGCGCCGCCGATTGCTATACGGCAAAAGAATCAAACGCGCAATCCTCGCTCAACTGTTGCAACAGCGACGGAACTGTACGATTTCATTCGCCTGCTGTATGCACGCGCCGGGCGCACCTATTGTCCTAATGATGGCACTCGAATCCAGCGCGACACCGTGGATCAGGTTGCAGATGTGATGCTCACGCAACCTGAGGGATCACGCTGGTACGCGCTGTTTCCGGTCAATACCGAACCGAAAGACGGCGTGTCTAAAACAGAAAGTGCGGGGCAAGCGACGGCGTTGCGCGACCATTTATTTGAGCTTCGCCGGAAAGGCTTCAACCGGCTATTCCAGGAGGGGCAGACATTCGAATTCTCCACGCCTGAGTCGCTGCTCGACATCGATTTTTCTAAGCCGGTTTACGTCTTAGCCGATCGAATTGTGATCCGGCCGGATCTACATCAACGCTTGGTAGATACGGTTGAAGTCTGCTATCGGGAAGCGAGCGAGGTGTTTTTCCAGGAAGCGGGTGTCACGGATTTTCAAACTCTGCACTTCAATGAGAAATTTGCTTGCAAGGTATGTGGGCTGGCTGCGGCGCCTCCCGAACCGACGCTGTTCAGCTTCAACAGTCCGATGGGCGCGTGTCCGGTGTGCCAGGGATTTGGCAATACGATCGATTACGATTTAGATCTCATTATTCCCGATCCAACCTTGCCACTCGAAGCTGGTGCCATCGATCCTTGGACCAAGCCTCAATACAGCTGGTATTACGACGAAGAATTCAGACCGAAATCCCGCGGTAAAGCACGATTGAACGTTCCGTACACAGACCTGACCTCGCAAGAGAAGGAATTTGTTCGCGGCCACATCTATCGATTCTTCAAGGAAGTCGAGAAAAAAAAGTACAAAGTGCACGTACGTGTCTTCATGAGCCGTTATCGGGCATACACGGAGTGTTCGGCGTGCCGGGGCGCGCGGCTAAGGCCTGAGGCGTTGTGGGTACGGATCGATGATTGCAGCATCGCACAGGTGTTGCGCATGAATATAGCGCGTGCACGAGCTTTCTTTGATTCCCTGCAGCTCAGTCCTGAAGAATCGGCGATTGCCGAGCGAGTGCTCGAAGAGATACGCCAGCGATGCAAGTTTTTGAACGACGTAGGACTTGAATACCTTACACTCGACCGTCTTTCAGCGACGCTATCGGGTGGTGAGGCGCAACGCATCCAGCTGGCGACGTGTCTTGGATCAAGGTTGGTTGGCGCAACCTATGTGCTAGACGAGCCATCCATCGGCCTGCACAGCCGGGACACAGCGCGGCTTATTCATATTTTGAAGGATCTTCGGGAACTCGGTAACACAATTATCGTCGTCGAGCACGATCCCGAAGTCATGAGGGAATCGGATTACATCCTCGATCTCGGCCCAGGTGCAGGCGAGAACGGCGGTCGCGTGATCTTCTCCGGCACGTATCGCCAATTACTATTTCCGCACCTAAAGGAAACCGCCTTCCAGGAAAGCGCTCAATCCCTTACCGGCCGCTATCTGCGTGGTGAGCTTGCCGTATCACGCTCCTTGGAGCGCCGGAAAATCAATCCGAGGCGAACGATCCGTTTCATCGGCGCAAGAGCGAACAACCTCAAGAACATCGACGTCGAGATTCCACTCGGAGTCATGGTTGCCATCACGGGCGTATCGGGATCAGGCAAATCGAGTCTTGTTCACGACGTGATCTACAGGGCTCTTGAACTACATCTAAACCAACAGCGGCAGAATTCGAGGGACGAGCGCAACGATGCTGGCGCGCGAAAGCTTGCGTTGAAGCGCGTTGAACGAGCGGATCTGCTCACGAGCGCAGTCATGGTGGATCAATCGCCAATCGGAAGAACACCCCGATCAAATCCAGTAACTTATGTGAAGGCGTTTGATTTGATACGCGATCTGTTTGCGTCAACGCCGGAAGCGAAGAGGCGAGGCTACACTGCTGGGCACTTCTCGTTCAACATTCCGGGCGGGCGCTGCGAAACGTGTCAAGGCGACGGCACTGTAACGGTCGAGATGCAGTTTCTCGCGGATGTGGCGTTGGTTTGTGAAGAGTGCAAGGGCACGCGGTATAAATCGAGCGTTCTCGATATCAGGTACAAGGGCCTAAGTATTCACGAAGTGCTGCAATTGACAGTACGCGAAGCCCTGTCTTTTTTTTCCGGAACCGCTCGTTTGGCAGCACGCCTCAAAGTACTGCAGGACGTTGGTCTCGGGTATCTGAGGCTTGGACAACCGGCCACAACTTTGAGCGGCGGTGAGGCGCAACGTGTGAAGCTTGCCGCCCATCTTGCCCAATCTACGTGCCAGGGCACTTTATTTCTCTTCGATGAGCCCACGACAGGGCTGCACTTCGACGATATTGCCAAGCTGCTGCAATCGTTCGAACGGTTGATTCACAATGGCGGAAGCATCCTGGTCATCGAGCATAACCTGGATCTGATTCAAGCAGCGGATTTGATCATCGATCTCGGCCCGGAGGGCGGCGACGCGGGTGGACGCATCATAGCGGAGGGCACGCCTGAAGCGGTGGCTAATGTTCCGGGCTCGTACACGGGCAAGTATCTAAAGCAAGGTTTGACGCAAAGAGCCATAGCTTAGATGGAATCGCTTCGCACCTTGCCCTCTGTTGATCAGGTACTGCGCAAATTGAAGCACTTTGATTCCGTGCCTCACAAATTGATTGCGAACCAGGTTCGCACGATACTTTCGGAACGCCGGGAAACGTTACAGTCAGGCGGCACTATCAGCGAAACTCCTGTTCATGAAGCTGTTGAAGATCGCGTTCGAGCACTCCTCAGGCCATCGCTCCGGGCAATCATCAATGCATCTGGTGTGATCCTCCACACTAATTTAGGACGATCGCCACTTGCCCATTTCAGCCCGATCTCACGTTACTCGAATCTTGAGTACGATCTTGAAGCCGGGAAGCGCGGCAAGCGCGACACGCATACAGCAGAGTTGCTCGAAGCGTTGATCGGGCGCCCAGCGATCGTCGTCAACAACAACGCTGCTGCGGTTTACCTAGTTTTGAACGAATTCGCAGCTAGCCATGAAGTGCTGGTGTCTCGTGGCGAATTGATTGAAATCGGTGATGGTTTCCGCATTCCCGAGATCATGGCTCGATCGGGCGCATCTTTGCGCGAAGTGGGCACCACCAATCGCACCCGAATTGAAGATTATAAAGAGGCTATCAATGATAAAACGCGCCTCATCTTACGAGTACATCCTTCGAATTTTCGCGTCACGGGATTTACGGGTCGGCCTGAAATGGGCGAACTCGCGGAGTTAGGACGCGCGAACGATGTTCCCGTATACGAAGACTTGGGTAGTGGTTGCGTTGTTGATTTGCGCCCGCACGAGATTGATGAGCCGCTAGTCGCCGATAGTCTGGCTGCAGGTGTTAGTCTCGTGTCATTCAGCTGTGACAAGCTGCTGGGCGGCCCTCAAAGTGGAATTATTGCCGGTGATCCAGAGTTGGTTCAACGTGTTCGCCGCAACCCTATGTATCGGGCTCTTCGCGTGGACAAATTGATCATTGAGGCGCTTGAAACTACGCTGAGAAATCTGCTTGCAGAGAATTGGCAAGCGATTCCAACACTCCGGATGATCTTCGCCGGTCCCGAAGAAGCGAAGCAGCGAGCCGAGCGCGTCAAACAGAGGCTGCAAGGTCCGGATGCTGCAGTTCGGGAAAGTAAATCCGCGATCGGCGGTGGCTCGACACCGGATCAAACGCTTCCCACCTGGGTAATTGAGCTGACAGTGCCGAATCCAAATGCTTTCGAGCGACGTTTGCGGCTGGGACAGATGCCGGTGGTTGGCAGAATCGAGCGCGACAAGATCATATTAGACATGCGCACCGTCGCTGATGAAGAGGAAGAATTGCTTGTCGCAGCGATAGAGGGCGCAGCCCAAGCTCCTAGCTCTCAAACCGCCAAACAATGTGACCAGCCACGATCGTAGCTACCGGGCCTCCTCGAAACTTGTGTCCATGGAAGGGCGTGTTGCGGCTTTTTGACGGCGAGCGGTTTACGTCGTATATCCAGTGATGCTCTAAGCCCAGTATCGTGATGTCTGCAGGGGTACCCGCACGTAGCGTTCCCCGATCTAGCGAAAGAACGCGCGCTGGGTTTTCGCTGAACAAGCGAACCACTTGCGACACGTTCACCTTCGCCGTGTGATAAAGCCGCTCCAGCGCCAAACCGACCGCTGTTTCGAGCCCGATGATGCCAAACGGACAGCGCTCAAATTCCTGCATCTTTTCGTCGCCGGGATGAGGCGCATGATCCGTTGCAATTGCGTCGATGGTGCCATCTGCGAGCCCCTGCACAAGAGCGTCTACATCGCCGCGCTCGCGTAAGGGCGGTTTCATTTTGTAGTTGCTATCATACGGCCGCATTTCGCAATCGGCGAGCGTAAAGTGGTGCGGAGTCGCCTCACACGTAATAGGCAGACCGCGCTGCTTGGCAAAAGCAACCATTTCTACCGAATACTTTGATGAAATATGTGCGACGTGATAGCGGGCTTGAGTGATTTCCGCAAGAATGATGTCTCGTGCGACCATCACGTCTTCAGAACTGCGCGGTATTCCACGTAAGCCGAGGCGCGTAGATTCCAGCGCTTCGTGCATATCGCCTCCAGCACTCAGGTGGAGATCCTCACAATGCTCGATCAACGGAATGTCCAGCGCGTGTGCAAACTCCATCGCCCTGCGGACTACTCGCGCGTTCATCACTGGTTTTCCGTCGTCCGAGATAGCCACAATGCCGGCCTGCTTCATAGAAGCGATGGCCGAGAGTTCTTGGCCGGCGCTATTCTTCGTGATTGCGCCAATAGGATACACATTGACGGTCGCGAACCGGCGTGCACGCTCGATGATGTAGCTGGTGACAGTGGGCTTGTCATTGACCGGATCGGTATTCGGCATGCAGCAGATGGACGTAAACCCTCCAGCTGCAGCGGCGCGCGAACCGGTCTCTATCGTTTCTGCGTGTTCAAATCCGGGCTCACGAAGATGGACGTGCATGTCGATGAAGCCGGGCGCAACGATCAAGCCCGATGCGTCGAACTCTTCCGCCCCTGTCCCCGGGATGGCATCTTCGATTTGCTGAATCACGCCGTCTTCTATTGCCAAATCGCAGACCTGGTCCAGGTTCTGCGAAGGATCTACCACACGACCATTCTTGATGACAAGCTTGCTCATACAGCAAGAACTCGCTCGAGCACGGCCATACGAATTGCGATGCCATTTTCGACTTGATTTAGGATGGCTGAGCGCTGCGAGTCCGCTACTTCAGAAGAGATCTCACGGCCACGATTAATGGGCCCGGGATGCATAACAATCAAATTCTGATTTGCGAGATCGATATGCTCCGGGCGCAAACCGAAGAACTGAAAATACTCGTTGATAGGGAACGCTGGTTCATGCAGCCGCTCCAACTGCACTCGCAGCATCATAATCACGTCCACATCCCGAATCGCCTTCAGCATGTCGGTGGTGAGTTCCACGCCGGGTGCCAAGCGTCCGATTTCCGGTGGGAGCAAGGAAGCGGGACCGCATAATACGACCTGCACGCCAAACTTCGACAATAAGAAGATATTGGATCGCGCAACACGAGAATGGGCAATGTCTCCGATGATGGCAACCCGCAGTCCCTCGAGCGTTCCGCGGCGATCAATGATCGTGAGCGCATCTAGGAGCGCCTGAGTCGGATGCTCGTGCGTGCCGTCGCCGGCGTTGACAATCGGAATCGGCAAGTAACGTGAGAGGAAATGCGGCGCGCCCGATGCCGAATGGCGCATCACAATAGCGTCCGGACGCATCGCAGCCACGGTGTTAAGCGTATCTACTAGAGACTCGCCCTTCGACACACTCGAGCCCGAAGCTGTAATGGAGATGATGTCGGCGCCAAGCCGCTTAGCAGCGATCTCGAAGCTCGTTCGAGTCCGAGTGGACGCTTCGAAAAACAGATTGACAATGGTTCGTCCGCGCAGGCTGTCCAGACGCTTGAAGCCCTGGCCGTCAGCGGGTTGAAAATGTTTTGAGCGCGCCAGGATAGCTTCAATTTCCGGACGCGTGAGCGATTCGATATCAAGCAGACCCCGAGGCATGCCGGTCGCTATTTCACTTCTTGCGACAGTGGATCATCCACTCTCTCGACTAGTAAAACCTTTTCCTGGCCATCGACCTCTTGAAACTTCACTTCGATGATTTCATTTGGGCTGGTCTGAATCATGCGGCCGATATAACGCGCCTCGATGGGTAACTCGCGATAGCCACGGTCAATAAGTACTAACAATTGGACGCGCGCGGGGCGCCCGTGATCGAACAAAGCGTCAAGAGCGGCGCGAACCGTTCGCCCAGTATAAAGCACGTCGTCCATGAGAACGATATCTTTGCCGGTAACTGCGAAATCAATCTGATTTGCTTGAACCACTGGCCGTTCACCCACGGTGGAGAGATCATCTCGATACAGATTGATGTCGAGGATACCGGTGGGGACTGTCTGTTTTTCAAGACTCTGGATCTTTGCTGCCAGCCGCTGCGCGAGTGGTACGCCCCGACGCTTGATACCTACAAATGCAAGCCGATTCAGATCCGCGGTTTTCTCCAAAACCTCATGAGCGAGGCGGACCAACGTGCGGTCGATCTCGGAGGCACTCATGAGCTGTTTTTTTTCGCGGATAACAGTCATATCTTGTGGCTGAACTGGTACTGTCACGCCAGATTATCACGCGGAACACTGGAGTACATTCAGAATACGCGGAACAACTTCGATTCAATCTTTCAGCCGTCCGCGAATGCGGCGCGCCAGTTTTTCAATCTCTTCAGTTTTCTTCACAGACGAGACTGGGACCACGTAGTTCCCCGCTTTCTGCAATTCGTCTCTTAATTGCCCGGCAACAGTGATCAGCTCATTCGCGTCTTTGAGTGCTTGCTCGTGGTTCTGTTTGGCAATTGCATCGTTCTGTGACTTGCCATTCGGAAGCTTCCGGTCCTCATTGCGCTTATCAGCACTGGGAAGCGGAGGGAGTTGCCGGTGCGGCTGCTGCTCCTGGCCATCTTGATCCTGCGACCACAACAGAGTCGAGGCAATCGACGACAGCAACACAGTACGGCGAGAACAGGCACCCACAGTTTCGCGTCTGCTCGGCCCGATTAGAGAAAGGCCCATACGGTTGCTATGATAAGCCACTTATGGCGTGCCGAACGATATCAGTGTCAGACGGCATCGAGGTAGGCGTTGGCCTCATCGGACTCGGAAATGTGGGACTCGGAACGCTAGAAGTTTTGTCCGGTAACGCCAAATCAATTCACGAAAAGTTGGGATTTCCGCTCCGCCTGAAAGCAGTTTGCAGCCGCACTGTCCATCAAAAAGTATTGCCTGCCCTCCCTGACGACATAACTCGCACTACGAATTGGCGTGACATCGTGTCAAATCCTGAAATCGACGTGATCGTGGAATTGGTTGGTGGTTTAGGGACAGCAAGCCACGTCGTTGAGGATGCTTTGTTAGCTCGGAAGTCAGTCGTTACGGCTAATAAGGAACTGATCGCATTACGGGGCGCAGAGTTGTGGAGCCTCGCCAGTCAAAACGGAGTGCATCTGGCAATAGAGGCAAGCGTTGCTGGTGGAATCCCAATCCATAGCGTGTTACGGGAAGGCATCGCGGGCGATCGCGTGATCGAGTTGTACGGGATTTTGAACGGTACGAGTAATTTCATTCTCACGGAAATCGAGAATAGCAACGCGGCATTTGAATCCGTACTTGCCGAGGCACAGCAGTTGGGATATGCAGAAGCCGATCCTTCCGCTGATGTCGACGGTCTGGATGCGCGTTCGAAGCTGGCAATCCTAGCGGCACTCGCTTTCGGTGAGAAGCTGACACCGGCGGATATCTTTACTGACGGCATCAGGCGATTGATGCCGGTCGACTTTGAGTATGCACATCAACTGAAACATACAATCCGGCTGCTCTGTTTGGCGCGGCAAACTGAGGAAGGCCTATTGCTCTCGGTCCGGCCAAGCCTGATTCCGCAAGCTGCCATTCTTGCTCAGGTGAAGGGTGCATATAATGCCGTCTGGATTCGCGGAGCGTACGGCGAAGACACCTTTTATTACGGACGTGGCGCGGGTCCAAGGCCTACGGGAGTAGCGGTAGTCAGTGACCTGATGCGTGTGGCTCGGGAGATTCGCTTCGGCAGCCCGGAACGAGTAAGCCCGTTTGCTTATGAGCGGCTGCGGGATCATAATCCACCCCTCCCCCCTACACAGAAATTGCCATATTACTTGAGATTTCGGGTAGAAGACAAGGCCGGAATTATCGCAACACTAGCGACCGTTCTTGCGAAACACGAGATTGGGATCGACGCTGTGTTGCAGCTTCCAAGAGAGAACTGGCGCGACCTGCCTTTTGTAGTGACGACGGAGCCAGCCATCGAGCAGTCCATCCGGGAGGCAATGGTTGAGGTACGCGAGGCGGATTTCCTCGTCGACGCACCATTGGTGATGCCAATAGAACGTGGGTTTTAGAGAAGAACCACAAGTTCTAAGCTGTTTTTCTCATGCTACGATTGCAAAGGACTCGCCGGTATCCGGAGAGGTGGCTGAGTGGTCGAAAGCAGCGGTTTGCTAAACCGTCGTAGGCCTTTAAAGTCTACCGGGGGTTCGAATCCCCCCCTCTCCGCCAGACACTCTATTCTTTGTTGCATTGATCGCTTCGTGTCACATCGGTGTCGAGGTGAATGGTAAGAACCGTACCACCTTGATTGTTGGGTCAGGGCGATCAACTAATTACGCCCTTCCGCACGGCATAAAGTATCAACTCCGGAATGCTGTGCACATTCAGCTTCTGCATGAGATTCCCCCGATGAGTATCGACAGTATGAGGGCTTACACCGAGCAGTCCAGCAATATCCTTGGTAGATTTCAGTTCGGCAACAAGCTGCAGCAATTCTCGTTCTCTCGCAGTTAGCAGATCGTAGAGATCTTCTACGCCTTGGCGCTGGATCTGCCGCAAATAATCGTCCGCCAAAACTTTGCTTACAGCAGGGCTAAAGAATGCTTTGCCAGCGCAAACCGCGCGGATGGCTTGGATGAGGTCGGTTTCGGCGGAGTCCTTGAGCAGATAGCCACGCGCTCCGGCTCTCAAGGCCTTAAGAATATAACCTTCATCTAAATGCATACTAAGAATCACCACCGCAGTGCGTAGCCGCTCTTCATGAATTCTCTTTGCCGCTTCGATGCCGTTCAAAAGAGGCATGGCGATATCCATGATCACGGCGTCAGGATTCTCACGGATCACGATGTCGATTGCCTCTCTTCCGTTGTTTGCCTCGCCGACCACTGCGAAATCCGGCTGCCGCTCGAGGACTAAACGGAGCCCGTTCCGCATAATTGTATGGTCGTCGGCCAATACGATACGCGTTGTGGTCATGTCGCGGCCAGCACACTGTGTGCCGAGAAAGGTAACTCGATCCGAATGGACGTGCCGACACCAGGAGTCGATTCGATACGAAAAGAGCCGTGCAAATGCGTCACCCGTTCCTCCATCCCCAACAGACCCAAGCCCTTCTCGCGCTCTGGCACGAATCCGTGCCCATCATCTTGGATAGTGAGGACCAGTTCGCCAGCTCTCTGATCTAAACGAATTCGAACATTTTTCGCGTTCGCATGCCGGACAACGTTGCGCAATGCTTCCTGAACAATGCGGTAAATGCACGTCCTGTGTTCGTCTGGAAGATCCTCCGGCACTGATTCAGCGTTTACCTGTACGGAGACATTGCTGGTTCGGGACACCTCGCGCGCCTGCCACTGTACGGCTGGGATCAGCCCTAGATCATCAAGCATGGACGGGCGCAGCAAAAGTGACATGTCTCGCACAACCGTCACAGTCCTTTCCGCAAGCCGACGAAGATCATGGAGCTGCGCGCGAGCGTCCTCGTTGCCATCCGGTGAGAGGACAGCCGCTACATTTCCTATTCCCAAGAGAAGCGCGGAGAGCGACTGCCCGATTTCGTCGTGTAACTCACGGGATAACGACCGACGATCGGATTCTTGAATCGCAATGAGACGCGCAGACAGCTCTCTCAAAGCTGCTCGAGCGTGCTCCACCTCGTCGAACCGGACAGCGGAGAGGTGCTCGAGCCGCAAAATCCGAAGGATACTTCCCCCTGCCAGAAGAGCTCCGCAAACGAGCGTAAGCACGAGTAACAGGATCAGGGAGCGGCGGAAACTGGAAAAGAGATTTACGATGTCTTGGTTGCTGGCCTCCAACTGTCTTTGATTAACAGTGCCAATTTGATCTGCCAGGTGAACGATAGTCATGCGCCGCGGCAACAGAGAATCCTTCATGAAGGCGTAGCCAAAGGCCTGCCGTTGCGCCGCGTTCCACTCTAGGGCGGGCCTGAGGGAATCGAAATAGGATTCCACCTCTTTTGCGAACTCACCGAATGGGCCTCGTTCTTCGCTCCGGAGAACTCCGTTGTAGCGCGCGACATTAGTTTTAACGCGCTCTCGAGCTCCCTGCAACTCTTGCCGATGTATATCTGCACGGGTAGGGTCTTGCTCAAAAAGCAGATCGCGGACGTATGTTCCCGATAAGTAGATATCTGAACGTAGCTGCTCCAGGATCGATCGCGGTCAAAGTAGTCCTCACGAATGGTCTCACTCCGTATCTCAATTTTTCGCAATACGGAAAGCGCATTCAATCCTGTGAAGGCCAGGAGCAGTAAGAGCCCACCGAATCCGAGCAACAAGAGGCGTCGCGTCTGCCGATCAAAACTCACCATTTCACGTTCCAAATGCTTCTGCTAATGTGATATCCGCTGTAGCGAGAAAGCTGCGCGTTTCGCGAACGCCTAATGCAACAGCCCCAATGTGTATTGAAGTGCAGCGTAGGCTTCTTCATAGTCGTATTGAGCACTGAGGTTTTGGACTTGAGCTTGAGTTTGTCCTAATTGTGCTTGCGTTAGCTCTACGATCGAGACCAGCCCCAAGTTGTAGCGTCCTTGCGACAGATTCAGAGCCATATCGGCTTGCGCAAGAAGCTGCTGGCTGGGAGCGATTGCTTCAAACGCGGTCCTCGCATGTTCCCAAGATGCCCGGACGTCCCGTGCGATCCGATCTTGCGAATCGCGGACGCGCTGATCGGCTGCCTCTAATCCATACTCGGCTGCTCGGCGCCGGGCCGCAAATAGATGTCCGTTGAATACAGGAATCTGCACGTTCACTGCAGCCGATTCGTACCCCTGAGGTATGCCGGGATTAGCGTTTCCGGGATCTATGTATGGCAAGGCCCCACCGACCGCGACCAGGCTTACGGTTGGCCGTTTCAGATCGCGTTCCGCGTACACAAACTTCTGCGCTGCTTCTCGTTGAAGGCGTAGACTTGCCAGCTCGGGACGGTTCTGGTAGGCTTCCGCGATTAGCTGATCCGGGTTACTCGCCGGCCTCGAAGACATAGGTTGGGCAATGAGTTGATACTGAGCTGCCTGGTTTGTGCCGAGAGCCTGGCCGAGACTCGCATACGCCGTTGCTAAACGATCTCTTGCGCGGATCAGCATCAATTGCGCATCCGAGAGATTCACTTGTGCGAAGCTCAAATCGACCTGGGACTTCAACTGATTTTGAGTCAAGGCCGTCACCTGATCTACGACTGTTTGCCGGTTGACGACTGTCTGTTGGGCGACTTTGATCAATTCCTGCGATAACAGAACCTCATAATATGCCTGATCGACACCCAGAATAATGTCATATCGCGTTGCTCGGTAATCCTGCTGGCTTGCTTGAGCTTGGAACCCCGCGTTCGCAACTAAGTTTGGAGTCCTTCCAGAGTCCGTGATCAGCTGCGAAAGTGCGATACCAGACCCAAAGTGATTGAACAAACGAGGATCGTTGAGAACTCCAGCACCCAGGCGGCTGTTTAGATTCGCCTGCGCCCCGGTGATGTTGCCGTTCAATGCGGGATAGTACGCGGAACGTGCTTCCGTGACTATCTGACCCGCTCTCAGGTAATTAGCGTGGGAAGCGAGCACTTGGGGATGATTCTTCACGGCCATCGCCTGAGCATCTTGCAACGTAAGCTGCGGCCCGGTCGCTTGCGCACGTAGAAGTTCGGCGAAACAACCGATCAGCATGGCGACGATCGCAGCCGTTCGTCTTATCGTGAGGCACCTACGCACTGGCTAGCTCATTCTCCTTGGGTCGTTGCCGATCCTTTTTTCTGTATACGAGTAGGTATGCTGCGGGAACGATAAATACAGTCAGTATGACGGAGGAAGTCAGACCGCCGATAATGGCGCGCGCCATTGGTGCATATTGCTCCGATCCAGTGCCGAGCTTCAGGGCCATAGGCAACATTCCAATAATCGTAGCGAGAGAAGTCATGAGAATTGGACGCAATCGCACGCGGCACGCGGTGACGACGGCATCTCCCACCGAAAGATTCTGTTCCTCGAGTTTGTGAGCGAAATCGACAATCAGAATGCTATTCGATCCGGCCACGCCGATTAACATCAGCACACCCATCAGCGACATGACATTGAGAGTGGTTCCTGTCAAAAGAAGGATCAGCAACACCCCGATAAAGCCCATCGGTATGGCGAGCATGATAAGAAACGGATCGACGAACGATCGAAACTGAGCAACGAGTATGAGGTAGAAAAGCACCGCGGCAAGGATGAAACCCTGGGCGAAGCTCCTAAAGGATTCACGCATCCCTTGCACCATTCCGCGCAGATTCACGCGTACGTTTCCTGGAATCTTCGTGTCTGCAACGATTTTGTCGATTGCACTCGAAATCCGGCCCAGTTCCTCGCCCTTCGGCGTGACGTACACGTCGGCCGCCCATTGGATCTGATAATGGTCAATTTCGGTTGCTGTTTCGGTATGGGAGAGCTTGACCACGCTATCGAGAGTTGTCGGCTCCTTCAGGCTTGGAGCCCTCAACGGAATGCCCCTCAGGTCGAGGAGGTTGTGGATCGCCGGTCTGCCGTTTTCGTAGTACTGAACCGTCAGGAAATAGTCGTTACCAGTCTTGTAGTCCAACCAATAATTGGGAGCGATCATGGCGTTAGAATTCAAAGCAGTAATAACGTTTTGGACAACATCTTTCTCGCTTAGTCCTAATTCGCCCGCATGTATCCGGTCAACGTCTATCCGAACCGCGGGATAGTTCATATCCTGCGGAATATAGGTCTCGCCAACCCCGGGCAATTTTCGAATTTGTTCACCAAGCTCCTGCGCCAGTTGGTAATTCTGCTGCAGGCTTCGACCAGTAACTTGCACGTCGATCGGAGCTGGCATCCCCATATTCAACGTTGCATCCACCATCGAGCCGGTTTGAACAAAACTGCGAACCTCCGGGAGTTGATGTGCAATCGCACTTTGAACCCGGTCCATATATTCAAAGGTGCTCAGCTTATGGCCACCGTTCAGTTCTGTTTGAACCGTCGCCGTGTAAGGACCCGCATTGCTGGTATAGAGTGCCGAAAACCCTGGGGTGACACCAATGTTGGAAACCACCATTTTGAAATCGTGGCCTAAAATCTTACGAATCAGGTTTTCGACTTTGGCGACATATTCGTTCGTCAGCTCAATGCGCGATCCTGTGGGCACCTTCATGTTGATGGTGAATTGACCCGCGTCTGTCCGCGGGAAGAATGCAACGCCCACGAACGGATAAATGAGGAGGCTCACGACGAAAACGCCAGTGAGAAGAGCAACCGTGAGACCCGGTCTTTTCAGCGCACGCCTTACCCAGGCCTCATAGAAATCGAGGAGCTTATTAAATCCTCTGTTGAACCCTCCGGTCAATCTGATCCCCAAAGATTTCTTGTGGCCGGCTTCGGTCGCATGGCCAGAAGAGCTTTCTGTATCCGGAGTCTGACCGTGATGGGTCGTGTGCGGGATGCTTTTTAAGAGCCGCGAACAAAAAAGCGGGATCACCGTCATTGCAACCGCGAATGAGATTAACAAGGACAGACAGAAGGATAGTGCCAGGGCCGAAAATAAGAACTTGCTCACCCCGTACAAGAAGGTGACCGGAAAGAAAGCGACCACGCCCACTAGGGTGGCGGCGAGAACCGCCAGCGTGACCTCCGCGCCTCCAGCTTCTGCCGCCATCATAGACGGTTCGCCCAACTCGATGTGACGATAGATGTTCTCGAGTGAGATCACGGAGTTATCGATGACACGCGAGAAGGCCAACGCCATACCGCCCAGGATCAAGGTATTCACTGTGGCGCCCAGCATGTAAAGAATGACGAAAGTAGCTAATGCCGATATTGGAATCGAAAGCAGAACGGCCGACGTCGCACGCAGGCTTCCCAAAAACTGAGAATCATGATGCTCGTCAGCGCCAATCCAATAAGGCCCTCGTCAAGTACCGTCTTAATGGCTTCCTTTACAAAAGCGGACTGATCGAAGAGAACATTGGTCACCAGTTGCTTGGGGACGTCGTAGAGATTGGTAAGCAGTTTACGGACTCCGTTGACCACCTGAATCGTGTTGGTATCGCCTCCCTGCTTCATGATCGGGATATACGTGGATTTTTGCCCGTCAACGCGAACGATGTTGTATTGAATTGCGCTCGCGTCTTTCGCTTCACCCACGTCTTTCACGGAAACCCAGGAATTGCCAACAGTCTTGATCGGAATGTCATTGAGGTCCTTCATGTTCTCCACAAGGCTGTTGGAATAGACGTAGTAGTCGAAAGGACCCAGCTTTACGTCGCCCGCAGGCAAGATTAAATTGGACTGGTTCACAGCGCTCACAACATCCATGGGACTTAGCTGCCGTGACATAAGCTTGTATGGATCGACGTACACCATGGCCTGCCGGTATTTGCCGCCGAACGGTGGAGGAATCGTGGCGCCCTGGACAACCGCGATTTGGTTTCGGATCGTAAACTGTGCGAGATCGTGGAGCTGGCTTTCGTTCAGGCCGGATCCCTTCACGGTTACGAGACAGACAGGCTGGCTGGAGGCATCAAATTTCAGCACAACAGGAGGAAGAGTGCCGGGCGGCAATCGCCTCAGGTCCGCGAGCGCCAAATTTGACTATTGGGTAACGTCTGCTTCGGCGCTCGTTCCCGGCTGAAAGAAGATCTTGATGAGACTGACGCCCATCATGGAGCGCGATTCCATGTGATCCATGCCGGCAGCCATCGTGAAAAACCTTTCGAAGCGGTTGGTAATGTCGGACTCGATGTCTCCCGGAGGCATTCCGGAGTAGAAGGTTGCGACCACGACCTCCGGCAGGTTGATCACCGGGAAGAGATCGACGGGCATCCTCGCGACGCTCACGGCTCCGATAACGGACAGCACGAGGCAGACGACAACGATGAAATATGGATTGCGAATGGAAAAAATTGACATAATGCCGGAGTGTCCGGATTAGCTTGTCCTCAGCTTTGACTCTGATATGAGGCGACTTCCGTATTTTTTGGATGTACCAGCTCACCGGGTCTCAAGCCGCTCCTGTCACTGATCACGACCTGATCACCGTCGTGAAGCCCGGAGAGCACCTCAGCATTGCTCTCTGTCTGGATCCCTAGAGTGATCTGACGATCTTGAACTTTGAGATCTTGATCCACGACCAGAACAGTTATACGATCAGTTCCCCGACTTACAGCCTGCAAGGGGACAACGAGTGCATCGCCTTTCCGGTCTAGTGCGAGAGTAGCTTCCGCGTAGACTCCTGGAATGAGGGCACCTTGCGGATTCGGTACGTCCACTTCTGTGTGCATGGTGCGCGTTGGCCCTGTTACATCGACGGAGAAGCGGGCAACTCTTCCCGGAAAATCTCTGTCCAGAGCAGGAACGCGGACCTTCACCTGATCGCCGATTTTGATGTAGCGGACGTAAGATTCTGGGACCGGTATTACCAGACGGAATAGATCTTCTTGCGAAAGCTTAGCGAGCGGCAGCGCCTGAGTGGAATTCGTACCGCCTTGCATCAAGGTTCCAAGATTTGCGTATCTTTGGGTTACGACGCCTGTAAACGGAGCCGTTATCTTCGAGTAATCGTAAAGAGCTTGGTCACGTACCAGTTTCGACTGCGCAACAGCCGTCTGGCTTTGGGCGGCTTGCAGGCTCGATTTGGCACCTTCGATTTGAGCCTCGGCGGCCAAGTCCTTTCCTTGCGCATCGTCAACTTCCTGTTGGGCCACAAGTCCAGGCTTGCTTTTGGCCACATTGTTCAACCGGTCGTATTGAAGGTGCAAAACTTTGTGTTGAGCTTCAACTCGCCCCAACTGATGCTCTGCGTCGGTCACCTGATCCGACGCATTCCTAATTGATGCCTGATCCCCTTGTAATTGCGCTTGCAGCTCCGGTATTTCGAGGACCGCCATGAGCTGTCCTTTTTTGACGTGAGTGCCGTAATCGACGTACAGTTTCGAAACGAATCCCGATTCCTTTGCGTATACGTCGATTTCTTGGAACGGAACCAGCTCAGACGAGATCGTTAAGTAACGCGCCATGGGCCTTCTGCTCACTTTCGTAACGGCTACCGAAGGTAATGCATCCTGGGCGGAACCGCGGGCTCCCGCCTGGGCCACGTCGTTCTTTCCGCAGGAAACCAGGGCAACTCCAATAACAACGGAGAGACACGCGAGGGAATATTTCAGAAAGGGCCGCGAACGAAAAAGCTGAGCAGGGTTCAAACGATCAGGCTGGTGAATCATCATTCTTGGATTTTTTATCGGACCGTGCCAACCTTAGTCGCCACGTGTTGAATTTTAAAGAGTACTGTTTGGTACTACTCGGCAAGTGGTGACGCGTTAATTGGTCATCCGAAGCACGCGCCTTGCACGACGAGAGCTAGGAATCGCCGCCCAACAAATCCAATGTAAAAGCTCAAATGACCGAAGGCCATACCCTGACGACAGGATTTTTTCGACTGAACGGCGGTAGAGGGTTATCCCGTTGTCGTCATTACGATCACCTCATCTTCGTCTAAATACCCTGCGGGCGGAGTGTGCCTCGCATAACTACGGCATTTCCTCCAGATCCTCTTCTCCAAAAATCTCTCGTTCCGAGGGCGCCGGACTGAGCGCGCTTTTTAGAAGGTGTCGAGGAGAGAAGTACGCGTTTGCAATGGCGGTTGGAACGGTTGCGGTTCCGATGACAGTGGCAACGAGGAAAGAATACTGCGCCTCATTAATGATTCGATGTTGAAGGCCGAACAAGGACGCGATCGTGCCAAAAGTCAGGCCGGTGGACATCATGAGGGAATAATACAGACCTTCGTGTCCCAGATAGTTGAACGAGCGCACGGTCGGCACAAGTGGAACGAGTTTCGCGACCATTTTGGTGGCGAAAAGAATGACGAACACAAGGGGGGCGGAAACGACATCGGGAACGGAAACAAGGGAACCGGCCCGGATGAAGTAAAAGGGTGTCAGCAGACCGAACGTCAGCGTACGCAAACGACGTATGAGCTGGTGATCTCTGCCGACAGTTCCAGCCAAAACCATTCCGATAATGTAGGCTGGCAAAACCGCTTCACTTCCGGCCCAGGTTGCGAGCCCACCCAGTCCGAATAACAGAAGGAGGAGATATTTGGCTTCGAGCTCCGAGACCCGCCCTCCATATTTCCGAAAGAAGCGCGGTGTCAGAAATGGCAGGATGATGAAAACAGCAACGCTAACCACAACGAAGATCAACGTTCTGATTGTGAACGGAGCAAAAATCAGACCGAGCGCGATTACGGTGCCCAAATCATTGACGAAGCAAGCAGCCAAGATGCCCTTTCCAAAATCAGTCTCATTGAAGCCGGTCTCCAGCATCACCGCGTACACTACCGCCACGGAGGTGGTTGACAAAGCCACCCCGGCGAGCCAGCTTGGCATCACGCCCCAATGAAGAACAAAGTGGGCAACCGCTGTAGCGCCGAGAAACGGACCGAAAAACCCAACCAGTCCCACGGCGACCGCTTCCTTCCACTTACGCGCGAAGACAGTTGGGTCCAGTTCGGCACCAGCCAGAAAGGTCAAAACGATAGCCCCGGTGCCCGCCAGGAATGCTACCCAGGAAGCTTTTGCTCCGATTGCGTTGCGGCCAATTACTGCGCCGATAATGAGCTGCGCGACTGTTCCGACGACGATCTCGGATAGCGCTGTCGAGATATGGAACCAGATTGAGAGGAGGGTAGCAACGAGCGCGAGTCCTAGCCACAGCGCTGCGAGAAACCAGACGTTTTCCATACAGTTCACCTCACCGGCAGATTTGTGCGGGAACTGTAGGTTGGTGTGGAGCTCCTACAGTGATCCCTACTGTAGGAGTCATTGGCTGCTCTACTCAGAGCAGCATTACGCGAACTCCACCGCTGCCTCTGAGCTTACTCCGGTTGCAGCTGATCAAGCAAGTTGAAACTGTTAGACGACTGCGACGGCGCTGGTGAACCGGATCTTATGTGTCACCGGAAGGGTGAAATGCACCGTGAATACAGTACGTCGCTGAACTAGGCGTGCGCTCATCAGGGATGATAGTCCTTTATCGTGGTGAAGGAGGCTAGCCAAAATGCTCCCTAGAGGCAGCGCCCGGAAAGTGACTATCTACCTGAACCGGGATACGCGTGCTCATGTAGAGCCGCTGTGGTCCACAATCCTGAGTTTCTTACGCCACAAGCACGTCGCCGGAGCAACCCTGCTGCGAGCAGAAATGGGATTCGGCAGTCACGAGCAGTTCCATAATCCACGTTCCGAGTACGCGGGCGAGCACCTGCCGGTGCGCATCGAGTTTGTAGAAACGATAGAGCGCGTGGATGACCTCTTGCCCATCCTTTACGAAATGGTTACCGATGGCCTGATCACGGTTCAGGACCTAACAGTAGTGAAGTCGGTTTCGAAGGATGCCAAGTACAAGCTG
Source organism: Bryobacteraceae bacterium (assembly GCA_051003475.1). GTDB lineage: Bacteria > Acidobacteriota > Terriglobia > Bryobacterales > Bryobacteraceae > Bog-105. The sequence goes on along the minus strand of JBPCLH010000204.1, from coordinate 34,758 downwards.
CCGGAAGACGAATCCGGACGGAAGGTCGTCACCGTCCCGGCGAAACTCGTTCGAATTTATTTGGGAGAGTCGGACAAATGCAAGGACGAGTGCTTGTACGAAGCCATTTTTAAGAAATTACATATGATGGGTTTTTCGGGAGCGACCGTCTACCGCGGAATTCTTGGCTACGGAGCCAAGCGACACACGCACAAAGCAGGCCGTTTCCATCTTTCTCACGACTTGCCCATCATGATTTCCGTGGTGGAGAAACCAGAAAAGATCGCAGATTTAGTCCAGGTCGTCTCGGGCATGATGCAGGACGGCATCATCGTTACCTCAGATGTCGAACTGCACCAGATTGTGCACGAAATAACTAATAAAGGAGAAGTGATTTCGCATGAACAGTCAACCAGGTAAGCTGCTTCGGCTCTACGTCAATGAACGAGACGAGTATCGCGGAAAGCCGCTCTATCAAGCGATTGTGGCGAGATGCCAAGAGCTGGATCTTGCCGGCGTAACGGTGTTCCGGAGTCTCGAAGGATTCGGAGAATCAGCAGAACTTCACCACTCCCATTTACTGGGCAATGATCAGCCGATCGTCATTACCGTCGTAGAGGGCCCAGAGAAAGCGCGCGAGGCGCTGCCCGTATTGCAATCAATGATGAATAGCGGCGTTATCGCGGTTACGGATGTAGAAGTGACAGTTGTGTCAAATCGTGCACCTGCGCCACTGGGGTAAATCGGTGCTTAAACGAGAGCTGAACATTATTCGTGCTCTCGACCGTGATTGCCAGCTTCAGTCCGTTTTATCAGGCAATATGGACAACCAAAAAGCTCACTTCGAACAGCTAACGATTCAAGTTTGGCGTTAACGAACTCTGCGGGCGTGCTCTCTCAGGTCGAGAGATCAACCAGGTGCACTAGCGCGGCCACAATCGATTGGAAACCGCTGCACCGATCCATACTCCTGCCAGCCCTAAACCGACACTCAGAAGAACATTGAGCAATGCTATGGCACCAGCACCGCCCCGCAATGCCGTCAAGGTTTCCCACTCAAAACTCGAAAATGTCGTATACCCGCCAAGGATTCCGGTAACCAGGAACAGCCGCCAGTTTGCGTTGATCGCAGGCCGATTTAGAAAAAACATCATTAGGATTCCGATCACGAATGATCCAGTCACATTAATCAGAAACGTTCCGAGAGGGAACAGCCCCGAGTAGAACTTCAGAACGAACGTGCCCACGACGAAGCGAAACACGGCACCAAGTGCTCCTCCGAGCATCACTGAAATGTATCTGTTCATTGATCTGTCGAGGCGTGAATGCCAGGATCTCGATTTGGAACAGCCTCTGCAATGGTCGTCATCAGCATGATCATAAGCCGAGGCCACTTGTTGCAACCTTACCGAAGTACCGATACTGGTCAAACGGCAGGACACTCCCAAACCGCGCAACTGATGAACACAGCAAGATAATGATCCCTCTCCGCCACTCACGGAACCTCCATTCCAGCCCGTCTTTGTTATCCTCGGGAGTTACAGAACAGTTGAGGTTTTGCCATGTCGGGACACAGTAAATGGGCCACAATTAAGCACAAAAAGGCGGCTCTCGACGCCAAAAGGGGAAAGGCGTTCACGCGTTTGATCAAGGAGATTATGATCGCTGCGCGTAACGGTGGTGATCCTGACGCGAATCCACGCTTGCGCACCGCGATTGTAGCGGCCAAGGCGGAGAGCATGCCCGCCGACAACATCAAACGCGCTATCATGCGCGGCACTGGCGAACTCGAGGGTGGCCAGATTGATGAGATTCTCTTTGAAGGTTATGGTCCGGGTGGCGCCGCCGTTCTAGTTAATGTTGCAACGGATAACCGCAATCGCACTGTAAGCGACATCCGCCACATCTTCTCCAAAAACGGAGGAAATCTTGGTGAACAGGGTAGTGTTGCCTGGATGTTTGAACGCAAGAGCCAGATCTTTGTGGACGCGGAAAACGTAACGGAAGATCAGTTGATGAGTATTGTGCTGGACGCCGGTGCCGATGACATTCGCGATCGTGACGGCGCCTGGGAAATTCTGTCGGCGCCAGACGCGCACGAAGCTGTTTTGGAAGCGCTTGAGAAGGCACGCATCCCGACGGAATCGGCTGAAATCGCAATGGTGCCCAAGAATGCCATCAAGCTCGAGGGCAAAAATGCCCAAGCGATGCTGAGACTGTACGAAGTTCTGGAGGAACATGACGACGTACAGAATGTGTATGGCAATTATGACGTGGATGAGACCGAAGTAGAAGCCTTGACATAAGGAATTCCACACCTCTCAGGCTTCAGCACCTCGAATTATTTGATGCGAATCGTCGGAATTGATTGCGGCACCGAAAGGACAGGCTTCGGTGTTATCGACACTGATGGCCGGTGTCACCGATTAGTTTCTGCCGGGGTTATTCGCACAAAATCCGCGGATCTGTTGGAACAGAGGCTACGGTTTATAGCTGCCGAGCTGCGCGCCGTAATTAAAACTTTCGCTCCAGAAGCGGTCGCCGTGGAAGAAGTGTTCCATGCAGCTAATGCAAAATCCGCGCTGAAACTAGCGCATGTTCGAGGCGTTGCATTACTGCTTGCGGCAGAAGCCGGGCTTGGGGTTAGCGAGTACTCTCCGCTCGAGGTGAAAGTAAGCGTCGTCGGATATGGCCGGGCGGAGAAGTGCCAGGTGCAAATGATGGTTCATTCACTGCTTGCCACTGACGAGCATATCGAATCATTTGATGCGACGGATGCCCTCGCAGTCGCCATCTGCCACGCCACGCATTCGACCTTCACTGTCGCGACTGGAGTGCCGCAGTGACGAGGGCCCTTTTCGCGCTGATGCTCTGTGTTCCTCTATGCGCCGCCACGCCCAGGCTTATCTTCACGAGGAGCTTCCCAGGGAGTACACCGGCATATTTTTCCATCCGGGTCGACCGTACCGGAGCGCTGCAGTATAAGGAATCGCCCACGGATGATCAACCATTGATAGCTCAGTTGCGAGAGGCCGATACTTCAGCGCTATTCTCAATGGCCGAGAAGCTAGATTACTTTAAGTCGCCACTTGAATCGGGGTTGAAGGTTGCAAACACAGGAAAGAAAACCTTTCGATATGAAAATGAGAACGGCAGTGCTACCGAGGCTTCGTTCAACTATTCAATCGACGAAACCGCCCGGCAACTGCTGGAACGTTTTGAGCAAATTGGTGCAACGGAGCGGGCCTACCTGGATCTTGATCGCGCCGTTCGCTACGACAAGCTTGGCGTAAATGAGGCGTTAGCGGAAATCGAATCTCTTTGGCTTCGAAAGCAACTCGCTGCGCCACTGCAGTTCATCCCTTTGTTGAACCGCATCACGACGCATGAGTCGTACATGCATCTTGCGCGCGAGCGGGCTGCGAGATTGAGAGATGCTTTTCAAGCGCCAACACCTAGCCCGTCCACCGAACAGAAGACGAAATGAGCAACTCCGGTTTCCATCAATTTGTTTGTACCCGGGTGAATTGATTGCCCGCCCGCCGCTTCGAGCGCGTCATCTGGATCGTGCTGGATAGCGTCGGAATAGGAGCAATGCCAGATGCGGCCGAATTTGGTGATGAAGGCAGCGACACATTGGGCAACATAGCCAGGCAGAGAAATCTCAAGTTGCCGAATCTCTGCAGGTTGGGGTTGGCAAATATTAAACCACTCTCAGCCTTGGCGCCTGTGAAAAATCCTGCCGGCGCATATGGAAAATGCGCGCTGGCATCGCCGGGCAAAGATACAACCACGGGACATTGGGAAATGGCTGGGATTCTGCTTGAGAGACCATTTCCACTGTATCCACACGGCTTCCCGCCAGAAGTGATCGAGCTATTTGAGACAAGGATCGGGCGCAAGACACTTGGAAACAAGCCGGCGTCCGGCACGGAAATAATCAAAGAGCTCGGAGCTGAGCATCTAAGCACCGGATCTCCGATCGTATACACATCCGCCGACAGCGTATTTCAGATTGCCGCTCACGAGGGCGTGATTCCACTCGACGAGCTCTATCGGATATGCGAAACTGCGCGGGAGATCTTGCGCGGTCCACATGAGGTTGGACGCGTAATCGCTCGCCCATTCGCGGGTGAAGCGGGCCGGTTTATTCGCACGTCGAATCGGAAGGACTTCGCTGTGCCTCCGCCGCAAGGCATGCTGCTCGACAAGCTTTCTGAACAGCATGTGCCAGTGTATGGCATCGGTAAAATCGCGGATATTTTTCTTCAGCGTGGTATACGGGAATACGTGAAATCGAAAGACAATGATGACGGCACGCAGAAGACCACACAGGCGATGCGTAAACAGACGAACGGCCTAATCTTCGTAAACTTGGTCGACTTCGATCAGCTCTTTGGACATCGCAATGACGTCGACGGATACGCAGAAGCTTTGGAAGCCTTTGACCGCTGGCTGCCCGGTTTGCAGGTCCAAGATGAGGACTTGGTTGTCTTGACGGCTGACCATGGATGCGATCCGACTACGTCATCAACGGACCACTCGCGCGAATATACGCCGCTGTTAGTTTTTGGACCTCGTGTACGAGCTGGTATAAACCTCGGCACGCGGCGAACTCTAGCCGACATTGGCCAGACTGTGGCGGAAAATTTTGGAACTGAAATCCAAGCGGGCACAAGCTTCCTTAAGAAAATTCAGAAGGGAAGGTAATTCAACATCTCAGTCATGAGACGGCGCATAATGGCGGGCAATTGGAAGATGTATAAAACTGCCCAGCAAACGGCGTTTTTTTTCGAGCAGTTCAAGCCATTAATAGACGGTATGGTGAATTGCGAAATCGTACTTTTCCCTGCAAGCATCAACATTCCTACTGCAGTTAAGGCCACTGAGAAGACGGCAATTAACATCGGTGGGCAAAACCTCTTTTGGGCTAGAGAAGGCGCCTACACCGGGGAAATTTCAGGTGAGATGCTGCGTGCCGCGGGCGCGACCTGGGTATTGGTCGGGCACAGCGAGCGGCGTCAATACTTCCACGAGACTGACACGGATGTGCTCAAGAAAGCGCAAGCAGCCATTGAAGAGGAATTAATGCCCATTGTGTGTGTTGGTGAGCGGGTGGAGGATCATAAGGCGGGGAAGGCCGGAGAGGTCCTGATTCGACAGTTCGCGGGTGGGATAGCGGGGCTCACCGAGGAGCAGTTTGAAAGAGTCATCGTGGCTTACGAGCCAGTGTGGGCGATTGGCACCGGTCAAACAGCAACTCCGCAGATTGCATCTCAAGCGCATAGCCTGATTCGCTCCGAAGCGGAGAAGCGGTTTGGCCATGAGGCGGCACAGCGGCTCCGTATTCTTTATGGCGGAAGCGTTAAGCCTGAGAACATCGAGGCGCTTGTTAGAGAGCCGGAGATTGACGGCGCCTTGGTAGGGGGCGCAAGTTTAGATCCAGAATCATTCGCAAAGATCGTGAAAGCCGCTTAGCGCACACTTCGCTGCCGGTGAGCAATTATTCTGAGGGTTTGTCTTTAGCCGTCTTACCGGGAAGATCGAACGGGTTTTCGTGCACTCTCTCGCGGATGCCTGCGTCCAAAGTTTTAGCAAGCGAAATGCAACTCTCGCCAAAGCGAGCGCGAATCTGATCGACAGAGCGGAACGCTTCTCGCAGTCTTGCGACGTGTGGCTCTTCGAGCAGATTCATCTGACCTTCGGCATATTGTAACGAGCCCGCGTGAACTCCAACAAGGCGAATGGGAGTTTGTCCGTTCCAAGCCTGGTGGAATAACCGAATAACCGCTGCTGCAACTTCACCATCGAGTTGCGTAGCGTGATCGAGTGTACAAGCGCGCGTTACAGTCGTGAAATCCTCATCACGCAGCTTGAGCTGAATAGTACGAGAGTAAAGCTGATGCTCTCGTAAACGTTTGGCGACCATCTCCGAAAGCTTGAGCAACGTGGTTTCAATGCGGTCCCCATCAGAGATGTCCTCAGAGAAAGTATGTTCGTGGCTGATAGACTTTGGATCTTCCGCCTCGCCTACTGCGGAATCGAACCATGCCCCCGCATCTTGGCCACGAGCTTTGCCCGCGAGTGCCAGACCCCAGCGGCCGAAATGAGTGGCGAGAAAACTCTCTTCCAGCATTGCCAAATCCCCAACTCTGCGAATGCCGAGTTTGTGAAGTGACGCCTCGGTCTTTTTGCCTATACCTGGGATCTTGCGTATATCGAGTGGGGCCAAAAAGCGCGATTCATGCCCGGGCAAAACCTGCAAAATGCCGTTTGGTTTGGCCTGATCCGACGATACTTTCGCCACAAGGCGCGAAATCGCAAGCCCTAATGAACACTTCAGGCTTGTTTCGATCCGGATAGCCTCGTGAAGCGCGTGGGCTGTTTTGAGAGGTGCGCCCCAGATGCGATCCGTTCCCGTTAAATCTAGGTAGGCCTCATCAACTGACGCCATTTCGACTTGTGGCGAAAAGCGACTGAGAACAGCAAAGATTTTCTTGGAGTATTCGCGGTAGCGATGCGGACTTCCTTCGACGAAAATCCCGTTCGGGCACAGTCGGGCAGCGGTACGCAACGGCATCGCAGAATGAACGCCAAATTTACGCGCAGCGTACGAAGCGGCAGCAACAACTCCGCGCTGATCGCGCTTCCCCCCGACTACCACGGGCTTGCCCTTAAGCGATGGATCAAACAGCTCTTCGACAGACACAAAGAAGGCATCCATGTCGACGTGGCACACGAGAGGGTTCATAAGTGCATTTCCCGAATCAGCCTCCCAGAGTGGCGCCGATTACCCGCGGCAGTCCCGCAAGATCTGAGACGACTTCAATTTCAGTCCAGGCCGGTAACAGCATTTCGCGAACTCGTTCCAGCGATCGATATCCCAACTCCATCAATAAACGGCCGCCAGGCTTGAGAGCTATTGCGGCACCGAGAATAAGACGCTGGTATATTTCAAATCCAGTATTACCCGCAAACAGCGCAAGCGACGGCTCCCAATCGCGAACCTCGCTCTGCAAATTGGCCGCATCTGCGCGGGGAACGTATGGTGGATTTGAAAGCAGAAGATCGATGCTCGCCGACATGACCGCATCCAGGAGATCCGCAGCGAAAAGCCTTACGGGTGCGTTGTAGGTTCGGCGATTCCGTTCGGCAACAGAAAGCGCACGCAGTGAGATATCAGAAGCGAGCACACAATACCCACTTTCGAGCGCGACGGTAATGGCAATGGCTCCCGATCCCGTGCCGACATCCAATACTCGACAGCTGGGGCGCTCTTTGAGGAACGTGAGTGCCCGTTCCACCAGATGTTCTGTTTCTGGACGAGGAATCAAGACATCGGAATTCACGAAAAAGTCGCGGCCAAAGAACTCCTGCCGATGCGTGATGTACTGGGTGGGTTTACCCTTGAGGCGCTCGTGTAAATAACGCCCGTAGTGTATCCAGGCAAGCTGAGTCAGATCGTCTCCACCGTGCGCATAAAGGTAAGCGCGCTCGCAGTGCATGGCGTGACACAACAACACTTCGGCCGTGAGCCGCGGTACCGCGATTGCGGCTTTGTCCAGTATTTCGGCACCCTGAAGTAAAGCAGCTTGTACGGTCACGGCGACGAGGCAGTAAGTCGCGCTTTCCGGCCCGACCTGGTTCAGCTACGCAGCTCGACCTTGTTCGCGGAGTCGCTCGGCCTGATAAAAGCTGGTCAGCGCCTCGATAATCGGCTGAAGGCGACCTTCCATCACTAAGTCGAGTTGATGCAAGGTCAGGCCAATGCGATGATCGGTCACCCGATTTTGCGGGAAATTATAGGTGCGGATTTTCTCGCTCCGATCGCCGGTTCCGACCATGCTTTTTCGTTCCGCGCCGATTTGCGCGAGCTGCTTTTCCAGCTCCATCTGGTAAAGGCGGGAACGCAGAACCTGCATCGCTTTTGAACGGTTCTTGATCTGCGATTTTTCGTCCTGACAAGAAACAACCGTATTGGTCGGTAGGTGTGTAATGCGGACGGCTGAATACGTTGTGTTGACCGATTGCCCACCCGGACCAGAGGAGCAGAATGTGTCGATGCGCAGGTCCTTCGGGTCGATTTGCACATCCACTTCATCAGCTTCTGGCATGACGACAACGGTAATGGTTGAGGTGTGGACGCGTCCTTGAGTCTCGGTAGCCGGTACGCGCTGCACCCGATGTACACCGCTCTCGTACTTCAGGCGGCTATACACTCTTTTCCCACTGATTAGCGCTATGACTTCGTTGAGCCCGCCGACAGACGATTCGCTCAAAGAAGTGATTTCTACACGCCATCCCTGCTCTTCGGCGTAACGCGTGTACATGCGAAAGACCTCGCCGGCGAAGAGCGATGCCTCATCACCTCCCGCACCTTTCCGAATCTCCAGAACTACATCTTTTTCGTCGTGAGGATCTTTGGGCAGAAGAAGCAGTTCAAGATCTTGCTCAACTGCAGCAAGCTCTGGTTCCAGCCGAATAATTTCCGCTTCCGCCATCTGACGCAGCTCGGGCTCGCTTTCAGTCAACATGGCCCGAGCGTCTTGCAATTCTTGCTGAGCCTTCTTCCATTGCCGGTATTTAGAAACAAGTTCTGTGAGCTCGCTCTCTGCCTTGGCGATCTTGCGATACTGTTCCCCATCATTGATCACGGCCGGATCTGCCATCCGGGCGGTGAGCTGGTTGTATCGTGTTTCCGCTTCGTCTAAGCGATCTTGATATTGCATTAAATGCAGCCGTTCCGGAGCAGCCGCCGTTACGCGATTACGAGCGAGCCGCCTTGCGCCTGTTCCATCGTCATAGCTCGTTCTAGCGCATGGATGGCGACTTCGGCTTGTTCATTCGATGGCGGCTGGGTGGTCACACGTTGCAGCCAAAGACCCGGACGAGTGAGTATGGCCATTAAGCCACCCTGACGTTTCGCGGCAAAACGAATCAGCTCGTAGCTCACGCCGGCAATCAAGGGCAGCAGCGCTATGCGGGAAGCGAACTTCACCCAGAAATTATCGAAGGGAAGAAAGGCATAGAAAATCATGGAAATAACCATGACCACCATCAAAAAGCTGGTTCCGCAGCGTGGATGCCAGGTCACAAAGCGCTGAGCATTCTCGACTGTTACGGGTTGTCCCGATTCGAAATTGAAAACCACCCTGTGCTCGGCACCGTGATATTCGAAGACTCGATGGATATCCTTCATCCGCGACAATAAGTAAAGGAACCCGAGAAAAATTGCAATGCGAAAGATTCCATCGACCATATTGATGGCGAACCGGCTGCCGACCGCAGGGACGGCTCTGCCCAGTAGAGTGGCAAGATAAAGCGGAACAAATTTATAAAGGCCTATGAAGAAAGCGAGCGAGAACAGGATGTTCAGCCCCATGGCCCAGGGCGCAATTTCCTTCTTTTCGTTTTGTTCACTGCTCGTCGCACCGTCTTCAAGAGCGCAGTTGGCGGAAAATCTAAGCGCCCTCATACCAAGCCACATTGCCTGCCCCAGCGTGCCCAAGCCTCGAAGCACCGGCCACTTGAAAATGGGGTGTCGTTCCGATAAGCGGGGCAGCAGACTCTCTTCAGTAACAATTTCTCCCGTAGGTTTGCGCACAGCGACACAATAACTGTGAGGCGAGCGCATCATAACGCCCTCCATCACGGCCTGACCGCCTACCAGGGTCGTCTCTTCGCCATTCTCAACAATGGGAAGTAGCTGCATGTGCCTGAAAAGGCGCACAAATCCACGCACGTTCAATGAGAGGAGCTCCTGCGCCATTATAGCCTGCCGACCAGTTCGCTTGGCAAAATGGCTCTAAATTGCTGATCTGATTGTTACAATGAGGATTCATTTCACTCTCTTTAGCACTGGAGGTTTCGCTTAAATGGCTGCTTCGCCGCGCCGAAAATCGGCGGTCGTCAACATCGGAGGTGTAAAGGTTGGCGGCTCGAATCCGATCGTCGTGCAGTCGATGACCAACACCGATACGGCGGACACGGCGGCGACGGTAAACCAAGTGATGGACTTGGCCCGAGCTGGATCAGAGTTGGTCCGGGTCACGGTGAATACGGAAGAAGCGGCCCAGGCTGTACCGAAAATCGTCGACACACTTCGCGACTTCGGCGTCAATGTGCCTATAATCGGCGATTTCCACTACAATGGCCATCTTCTCCTAAAGAAGTACCCCGCATGCGCACGTGCGCTCTCTAAATACCGCATAAATCCAGGTAACGTCGATATTGGTAAGAAGCATGACGACAACTTTCGCACAATGATCGAGGTCGCCATCGAGTACGACCGCCCCGTGCGTATTGGCGTCAATTGGGGGTCGCTCGATTCGGCTCTTTTGACGCGGATGATGGACGAGAATTCGCGGTCTGCCGAACCCTTGAACGCAATGGACGTTACGAAACAGGCCATTGTGGAGAGTGCAATTCGAAGCGCGGCACTGGCCGAACGAGTCGGTCTGGGTCACGACAAGATCGTCCTGAGCGCCAAAGTGAGCAACGTGCAGGATCTCATCGACGTGTACCAGATGTTAGCGAATCGTGGCGAGTATGCGTTGCATCTCGGGCTGACGGAAGCGGGCTTGGGATCGAAGGGAATCGTTGCGAGTACAGCGGCGCTTTCCGTCCTTCTGCAGCAAGGAATCGGTGACACGATTCGTGCGTCTTTAACGCCGCTCCCGAATGGGGATCGCAGCGAGGAAGTGATTGTCTGTCAGCAGATTCTCCAGGCCTTGAATCTTCGTAGCTTCACTCCGCAAGTTGCCGCGTGCCCGGGCTGCGGTCGCACCACAAGCACTTTCTTTCAGGACATGGCCGATCAGATCCAGACCTATTTGCGAGAGCAGATGCTCATGTGGCGCGAAAAGTATTCGGGAGTCGAAGAGATGAAGGTAGCCGTGATGGGTTGCGTGGTCAATGGGCCCGGCGAGTCGAAACACGCGAACATCGGCATTTCGCTGCCCGGCACATTTGAAAAGCCCGTCGCTCCTGTATACATCGACGGCAAGCTTGCTACGACTTTGCGCGGAGACCATATCGTGGCAGAGTTTCGTGAAATCCTCGACAATTACGTGGCGCAAAACTACGGGGTGTCTGAGCCGGTCGCCCAAACCGTCGCTTAGGCGATGCGCAGCGAGGCCGACGAGCTTGTCGAAATTCGAGCGGCGCTGGACAGCTTGTCCGTTCAAATTGCGCAAATACAAAGGCGACTCATTGCGCTAGAACAGGGCTCTTCGTCCGCCGGGCCCGCACCGATCCCGCACATCAGTGCACTCGAGGCTCCAAACCACAATCCTGAGCGGCTGGAATCGCGAGTCGGACTCACATTGGTTAACCGCATAGGCGCAATCACGCTCGCCATTGGGATAGTTTTTTTCTTCAAATACGCAGTTGATAGTAAGTGGATTGGCGCATCAGGCCGAGTCGTCCTAGGCGTGGTGAGTGGACTGCTTCTTATCGGCTTTGCCGATTGGCTGCACAAGCGCGATCAGCGAGTCTTTTCCCAAGGCGTTTGTGGATGTGGACTGGCAATCCTGTACATCTCGTTGTACGCGTCCTTCGCCTACTATCAAATTCTGCCGCAAGCGGTAGCGTTTGTGGCCATGGCGGGAGCGTGCGGACTAGCCGTTATCCTTTCCTTCCGCTATAACCACCCGGCCATCGCAGCCCTCGGACTCGTCGGAGGGTTTTTCACGCCACCCTTATTACAAAACGGGCATGATCATCCGTGGCTTCTCTTCCCATATCTGCTGGTTCTCGATCTCGGTTCTCTAGCCATCGGACTTCACCGGCGCTGGCCTGTCTTGAATGTGCTTGTATTTGCTGGGACCGCGATATTATTCATGATCTGGGCGAGCGCGGCAGTACCGGCGAACATCGGTGTAGGACTGCTCTTTCTGTGCACTTTCTTCGGCCTGTTTTTTGGTGCGTCGGTCCAATCACTTCAGGAAAACATAACACCGCTCTTTCTGTTCCCCCTTAACGCCCTCTGGGTGCTTGTTTCGGCTCGGATTCTCGCGCATGGACACAATACCCGCTGGATAGCGGTTTTCGCGCTTCTCTTGGCGGTTCTTCACGTTTGTGCGGCGTACTTTATGAACGCAAGCGCGCGGATGCGAACGATGCTTTACGTCATTGGGCATGCGTGCTTGCTGGATGCCGTCGCGAGAGAACTGTACAGGTGGGGCGTGCAGCACATTGAGCCTGCCGCTCGTGCGAGTTTTCTGAGTGAAAGCGTCTCGGTCTTTCTGGCTCTCTACGCCGTAGCCATGATCACATCTGGTGTGGTGCGGAAAGTCGCCGTCGATCGCGTGATAGGGCTGGTTGTAATCGGAGTTGTCGTCGGGAAGCTGTATCTGTACGACGTCTGGCTCTTGACTCGCTTCTATCGAATCTCAGCCTTCATTGCTTTGGGAACTCTATTGCTCATGGCGTCCTATGTGTACTCCCGCTTCAAGAACAAGCTGGACCTATTTCTCAAGTAGCCGCTGAATTTCTTCTAACTCTTTACCGGCTTCAGCCCACTTGCCCTGAGCGCTCGACTCGCGATAACGCCGCAGGTGTTCGCGTACTTGCTCAAGCTTCTGCACGGCTTCGGTGGAAGGAGCCGGTGGCGAGAGTCCGGAAGTGGTGGTCGTAGGTGCGGTCGGCGGAGCACTTGATTGAGTGCCGTCCAGCGAAGTAATCAGTTGAGAAAGCGCCTGGTCATAGGTATCGGCGTAAGCCAGCCGGTTTCCCATGGCGAGCGCGACTTTCTTCAATTGCGGCATGCTGGCTTGCGAAGCTTGTATATAGATAGGCTCCACATAAAGAAAGCTGTTATCGATCGGCAGAACTAAAATCTGGCCGCGCAATACTTGTGAGCCTTGCTGGTTCCACAAAGTAAGATCTTTGGAGATGTTCTGGTCCTGGTTGATTCGCGCCTCAATTTGCATGGGCCCGTACACAATATTTTGCTTAGAGAGTTGCTCGAAGACGAGTTCACCCAGATGCTCGCCATCGCAGCGCGCCGACATGAAGCCAATCAGATTGTCTTTATTTGCCGGAGTAAAAGGAATGATAAGCATGAACTCGGGCGTGTTCTCGCCTGGCAATGTCGCGACGACATAAGTGGGATTAACCGATGATGCCGGTTCGCCTTGTTTGCTGCTCGTTCGTGCAATGTCCCACAGATCCGCCCGGTTGTAGAACGCCTCGGGATCGCGCATATGGAAATTCAAGTACATCTCCGCCTGGGCCCTAAATAACGTCTCGGGATAACGGACGTGTGCTCGCAGATCGGCCGGCATTGCGGAGGCCGGTTTGAAGAGGGTTGGGAACAAGCGCCAATATGCCTGGATTAACACGTCGCCCGGATCGAACGCGTAAAGATTGGTCTCTCCGGTGTAGGCGTCAATGGTCGCCTTGACCGAGTTACGAATATAATTCAGTCCCTCGCCACTTGCCAAATCGATCGCGCGCGAATAGGGATGCGCATCGGACATCATATATCCATCTGTGATCCAGACCAGGCGACCGGCGTTCGTCAGCACGAGATAGGGATCGGTATCCCACGTGATAAACCCAGCCAAAGTCCGAAGCCTTTGCAGAATGGGGCGGTGAATCATCATGCGGGTGCTTGCTGTTAGCGGGCTTGGCAAGATGATGTTCAGATCGCCAAACTCAATTGCGGCGGCCATTCGCAAAAGGGGAGATGAAATCGGAAATCCACCGGTGCCGCTATACCGCGTGTAAACGCTTTCCGCACCAGAGGGATAATTAAATTCGGGTTGGGCGGTATCCACGAAAACCGGCTCATGCGCCACCTCGCCGTAGTAGATCTCGGGCTTGGTGAATTTGAGGCTCTTCGTAGTTACTACCGGCGGCGCATCTTTTATGAACAGCACCGGCAAACCATCGGTCGTTATTCGGTTTGATTCCGCCATCACAATCCCGTATCCATGCGTGTAAATGAAATGCGGGTTGATCCAGCGGTTCCTTGCATCTCCCAGCTGGCGAATATCCAGCTCGCGCGGCGAGATCAAAACTTGCCGTATCTGGCCGTCGATGGTATAGCGATCCACGTCCGAATCAATGTACACGTACGGCCTTAGAGGCTGTATCTGCGAGACTGTGTCGTGAAACGCACGCCAGTCCCACAGGCGCACGTTGTCGAGCAGCGGCTTGTGTTTCACATAATCGATCGGAATTTCCGGTTGTGCTTCAAGACCTGTTTCTTTTACGCGCTGATTCAGAGCATAAGCCGAGCGGGTCGCCTCGATGTGGTGTTGGATATACGGCCGTTCCAAGGACAATTCGTTGGGGCGAACATACAATCCGGCTACAAGGGGCGGAAGGATGTAGCGGACCGGCAGGACCAGTAGCAAGAGCAGCGCCCAGCGCCCGCGCTTGGCGAGAACGAGAATGGCGCCGGCCAGCGCCGCGGCAATCATAAGCCATTGCAGCGGCAAAACGACGTGATCTGCTACCCAATCGACGCCGACCAGGTATGCACCGTGATCCTGAAGTAGAAAGTTATAACGGCTGAAAAAGAATTTGATCGCAAGCCCGACTAGCAAAATAGCTGCTGCGAGCCGGACGAAAGTCGAATCGAAGGCTTCGGCGACTGAAAATTGCTCAAATTCGAAAGTGCTCCCGGGATGCAGGGTGGAAATCCGTCTACTGAAACCTTCGAGGTGTGCGGCAAGCCAATAGATCAGGAGTGAAAGCACCGCCGCTACCAATACCACGCGCAACAGCATGCTGTAGAACGGCAGGCCGAAGAAATAGAAATGAAGCGGGCGGCCAAAAATAGGATCGATAAATTCTGAGCGGGTAGATGGCAGCCGTAGACCGCCAAAGTACCGCACGACCGCCCAACTGTCGACCGTCGCATTGGCCACGCCGATCGCCAATAACGCGAATACTAGTACAGCGATCCGGTAAACAAGCGCACGTTTAAAGATGCTAGAACGCGAAGTTTTCAATTCATGCTGAAGGCCCATCTTGAACGCAATCCAGAACGCGAAAAAGAAGAGAATTGCAGCCAGTACGATGGGAACCGTTCCATAGAGCAGCAGATTAATCCACGTATCCACCTCGTGCAGCTCGGACCACCATTCGTAATCGATCAGTGTAGATGCGATGTAACGCGAGCAGACTATTAGAGCAAGCAGCAGAATGGCGAGGAAAGCCAACCCGCCCTTCCGTTGACGCCGCCCAATTAGCCTTTCAGTATTTGGCAAGAAGCGATAGTATATCGCCGATCGGGGTTCTTACGTTGATGGCGCGAGCCAGGACGGATGAGAATTATGCCGCGTTCGGGACTTCTTCTTCGCGGAGCAGGGCCAGAAAGCCGTGGCCGACTTCGCTAAACACTTTGCGTCTTCGATGAATGATTCGCACAGGCCGGTAGAGTTCGGCCGGATCAAGCCGTAGCGCGATGATGCGTCCTTGGAGCAACTCCTCCCGCATAGTGCGCTTGGGTATGATGCTGATCCCGGCTCCGTGCGCGACTGCTTCTTTTACCATTTGCAGATTGTCGAAGTGCAGCGCCATCTCGACATTCACCTTATGTTCGCGCAGATAGCGTCCGATTTGATTGTTGATCGGCAGATCTTCGTCCAGACCAACGAAAAGTTGTCCATCGAGCGCCGAGGCAGGTATAGAGATCCTGTGCGACAGCGGATGATTCGGCGCGATTGCCACGACCATCTCCTCTTCTCGCCACGGCAAAGCCATGACCTCGCGAGACGATTCGGCATAACTCATCAGCCCGACATCGGCTTCATCTTCTACTACGGCTTCGTACACCTTCTCAGGACGCAGATATGAAACGCGCAGTTCAGCATCTGGGAATCGCTTTGAAAATCGGGCCTCGATCTCCGACATCTCGGACAGTCCGACGGAATATATGGCTGCGAGCCGCACAGTCCCGCGGGCATCTTTCCTTAAGCCGCGAATCGCCGCCTCAAGCTCGTCGTGCCTTCGTAACACGTCCCGGCAGTAATCGAGGTACAGCTTCCCCGCAGTGGTCACGGTCAACGGTCGCCGACTGTGGTCGAAAAGCTCCACACCAAGTTGCGCCTCCAATCCCCGAATCCGTTGGCTGGCCGCCGATTGAGTTATCCCATTGATATGGGCGGCCTTACTCACGCTATGATGATGAGCCACATCACGGATCAGGCGGAGATTCGTAAGTGTCACAAGTGCCCACAGTATCATAAGTTTTTCTAATTGTAAATGGCCACAAATTCGATTTGACGAATAATAACGAGGCCGTTATACTTTTGCTATTCCTCGTATTCGCTGAGGAGGCCCAAAGTGTACACATTCAATTGCCGAAGTCATCCGCCCCTAGCCCAAGGTCTTTACGATCCCAAGAATGAACATGATGCGTGCGGGATTGGCTTCGTCGCGAACATTGCTGGTCGGCGTTCGCACGACATCGTGCGGCAGGGTTTGCAGATCCTCGTAAATTTGGCGCATCGCGGTGCGTGTGGATGCGACCCGGAGACGGGGGACGGAGCGGGAATGCTCATTCAGATCCCGCATCTATTCTTCGCAAAGGAAGTCGCGAACCTGGGCTTCTCGCTGCCCGGACCGGGCGAATACGGCGTTGCCATGTGCTTCTTGCCCGTCGAGCAACAGCAACGCCTGGCGTGTGAGGGCTTGCTGGAGCAGGTTTCGCGAGAAGAAGGCCTTACCGTTCTTGGTTGGCGTGACGCGCCCGTAAACGTGGATGCGATTGGGCGTGTGGCGCGCGCCTCACAACCCTACATCGAGCAGTTCTTTGTAGGTCAGCCGAACGGCCTGACACCGGACGAATTCGAGCGCAAGCTGTATCTGGTTCGAAAGCGGGTGGAGTCGCTTGTCTCTGCTTCTGACATCCGCGACAAATCGTTTTTCTATATACCCTCGTTTTCATCGCGAACGATTGTTTACAAAGGCTTGCTCTTAGCAAATCAGATTGGTGAGTTCTATAACGAGCTCCTCGATCCAGATACCACCAGCGCACTGTGCCTCGTTCATCAGCGTTTTTCCACAAACACTTTTCCAACCTGGCAGCTTGCTCACCCGTTCCGATATTTATGCCATAACGGGGAGATCAATACTCTCCGTGGCAATGTCAATTGGATGAATGCTCGGCAACCCGTGCTCGCGTCGCCTTACTTCGATGTTAAGAAGCTATTCCCGGTCATTCAAGAAAGTGTGAGCGACTCAGCTGCACTCGACAATGCCGTTGAATTGCTAACGATGGCAGGGCGTTCGCTGCCTCACGTTATGGCAATGCTTATCCCCGAAGCTTGGGATGCGGACATGAGCATGCCGGATGAAAAGCGTGCTTTTTACGAATATCATGCATCGCTCATGGAGCCGTGGGACGGTCCGGCCGCAGTTGCGTTTACGGATGGCCGCACAATTGGGGCAACACTCGATCGCAATGGTCTCCGGCCTGCACGCTATCTTGTGACAAAAGCTGGCCTGCTCGTGATGGCTTCCGAAGCTGGTGTGCTTCCATTCGAGGCGGAGGAGATCGAGTACAAAGGGCGGCTGCAGCCAGGCAAGATGCTGTTGCTGGATCTGGAACAAGGACGCATTGTGCCCGATGAAGAGATCAAGTATCAGCTTGGATCGCGACAGCCGTATCGCGAGTGGATAAACGAAAATCAAATTTTCTTAGGCGCATTGCCGGAGCCGTCGCGCGTACAGGGTTCCGATCACGAAACCGTGCTGATGCGGCATAGATGCTTCGGTTACACGGACGAAGATGTGCACATGCTGATCTGTCCTATGGCTTCGAACGCTGAAGAGGCCTTGGGGTCAATGGGAACGGACACACCGCTCGCCTGCTTATCCGATAAACCGCAGTCGCTCTTCAACTACTTCAAGCAGCTATTCGCGCAGGTAACGAATCCTCCGATCGACCCCATCCGTGAAGATCTGGTAATGTCGCTGACGAGCTACATCGGTACTGAGCGCAATATTCTGGCGGAGACCCCAGAGCATTGTCACACGCTGAAGATGCCGCACCCAGTGCTGACGAACCGGGATCTGGAAAAGCTGCGACGTGTTTCGCGCGGCGATCTTCTAGCGTCAACACTAACCGCTACTTTCAAGGTGCTTGATGGTGAAACCGGGCTGAAACGCGCCATTGACGGTCTTTGCCGCCGGGCGTCACTCGCAATCAAGTCAGGCTATACTCTGCTGATTCTGTCGGATCGGGGTATTGATGAGGAGTTTGCTCCAATTCCATCTCTGCTGGCGCTCACTGCCGTTCACAACCATCTGGTGCGGGAAGGCACGCGTACCGGTGTTGCTTTGATCGTCGAATCTGGCGAGCCTCGGGAAGTGATGCACTATGCCCTCCTCATTGGCTATGGTGCGAGCGCGATCAATCCTTATCTGGCGATTGAAACCATCGAGGAGCTAGTCCGCGAGCACGAAGTACCGGATCGCATCACGGCCCACGCGGCTATCAAAAATTACATAAAGGCCGTCAACAAAGGTCTACTGAAAGTCTTCTCAAAGATGGGTATCTCGACCCTGCAGAGCTACCGCGGCGCCCAAGTCTTTGAGGCGCTCGGGTTAAACAAGGAATTGGTTGACCGGTACTTCACGGGAACGCCTTCAAGGATCGAAGGCATCGGATTGGACGTGCTCGCCAAAGAGGCTATTGAGAAGCACCGATTCGCACTTCGGCCAGTTTCTGATTCAGATATGGAGCTTGCGGTGGGTGGCAACTATCAGTACCGCGTGAATGGCGAATATCATTTGCTGAATCCTCTGACTGTCAGCAAGCTCCAGCACTCCGTTCGGCAGCGAAGCTATGCGACTTTCCAGGAATATACAACGCTCGTAGATGAGCAAAGTAAGCAACTCTGCACGTTGCGCGGATTGATGGAGCTGAAGACCGTTTCGCAACCGCTTCGAATTGACGAAGTGGAACCGACGAGCGAGATCGTGAAGCGGTTTGCTACAGGCGCAATGTCGTTTGGCTCAATAAGCGCCGAGGCGCACGAGACGCTTGCAATCGCCATGAACCGCATTGGAGGCCGCTCGAATACGGGCGAGGGCGGCGAGGATGAGGTGCGGTTCGTCGCACTAGCGAACGGCGATTGGAAGCGAAGCGCGATTAAACAGGTCGCCTCTGCGCGTTTTGGCGTGACCGCAAACTACCTGGTAAATGCTGATGACCTTCAAATTAAAATCGCGCAGGGTTCGAAGCCTGGCGAAGGCGGACAGCTGCCCGGCAACAAGGTGGATGCAGAGATAGCGCGAGTGCGCCACTCGATCCCAGGTGTCGGATTGATCTCACCTCCGCCGCATCACGATATCTACTCCATTGAAGATCTGGCGCAATTGATCTACGACCTAAAGAACGTCAGTCCTACGGCACGGATTTCCGTGAAATTGGTTGCGGAAGTCGGTGTGGGGACTGTCGCGGCGGGTGTTTCTAAGGCTCACGCTGACGTAGTTTTGATCAGCGGATGCGATGGCGGGACGGGGGCATCGCCGCTCAGCTCGATCAAGCATGCGGGCATTCCGTGGGAATTAGGGCTAGCCGAAACCCAGCAAGTGTTAGTGATGAACGACCTCCGCAGCCGTATTCGCGTGCAGGTTGACGGCAAATTGCAAACCGGCCGCGACGTAGTGATTGCTGCTCTTCTCGGCGCTGAAGAATTTGGCTTTTCGACTGCGCCGCTGGTCACTTTAGGCTGCATCATGATGCGAAAGTGCCATTTGAATACGTGCCCAGTCGGCATTGCTACCCAAAACCCGGAGCTCCGAAAGAAATTCGCTGGAACTCCGGAGCATGTCATTAATTTCTTCTTCTACCTGGCGGAGCAAGTACGTGAATGGATGGCCAACCTTGGCTTCCGCACCATGGACGAGATGATCGGCCGGGTGGACATGATCCAGATGCGAAGTGCTGTCGAACACTGGAAAGCGCGGGGTCTTGATTTCTCGACAATTCTTTACAACCCGCAGGTCCCTAGACGAGTGGGACGGCGTTGTGTGGTCGGACAGGATCATGGGCTGAATGATGCCCTTGATCACAGCCTCATGAAGCTTGCCAGGAATGCCATTGAGAAAGGGATTCCGACTGATTTCAGCATGCCCATCCAGAACGTGCATCGAACCGTCGGAGCCATGCTGAGCGGTGAAATCGCGCGCAGGCACGGATCAAAGGGCTTGCCCGAAGACACGATCAGTATTAAGTTCACTGGATCTGCCGGGCAAAGTTTCGGCGCATTCCTTGTGAGAGGCGTGTCACTCGTCCTTGAGGGTGATGCAAACGATTATGTGGGCAAGGGCCTTTCAGGGGGCAAGATCATTGTCTTTCCCCCGCGGAGGTCGACCTTTAAGCCGGAGCAGAACATACTTATCGGCAACACTGTGCTGTATGGGGCGACGAGCGGAGAAGCTTACTTCAACGGAGTCGCGGGGGAACGTTTTGCGGTTCGAAACTCCGGGGCTGTCGCCGTGGTGGAGGGAGTCGGTGACCACGGCTGTGAGTATATGACGAATGGAATTGTCGTGATCTTGGGCCAGACCGGGCGGAATTTCGCAGCGGGCATGAGTGGTGGAATCGCCTACGTGTTTGATGAAGACGGCGATTTTACCAGCGTTCGCTGTAATCAAGCTGGCGTTGACCTGGATCCCGTCTTTGAATCTGAGGACATCATGGGGCTCCATCGGTTGATCAAAAAGCATCTCGAGTACACCGGCAGTCCTCAGGCCCGGCATATTCTGGAGAATTGGCCCGAGGCATTGCGGCGTTTCGTGAAGGTCTTTCCTCACGAATATAAGCGAGTGCTCGGTGTCGCACGGAAGCCCGAAGAGGATGATTTTTCGCATGCTCTCGTGATTCCGCCGTCTGAGATCCCCATTCGCGAAGGAGCGGCGTAATCGTTGAGCAGACCGACAGGATTTTTGGAATATACTCGCGAAATTCCTGAGCGCCGCCCTGTATTGGAGCGAGTTAACGACTGGTTTGAGGTTTACCAGGACTTCCCCATTGACAAGCTCCAACAACAGGCGCGACGTTGCATGGACTGCGGCGTTCCGTTCTGCCACACCGGCTGCCCGCTACATAACCTAATCCCAACCTGGAACGATCTCGTGGACAAAGGTCGTTGGCGCGAAGCGATACGATCATTGCACGCGACTAACAATTTCCCGGAGTTTACGGGACGCATTTGTCCAGCGCCATGCGAGGCAGCGTGCGTTTTGAGCATAAATGAGTCACCGGTAGCTATCAAAGTTGTCGAGGAGAATATCGTCGAGCGTGCGTTTTCTGAAGGCTGGATTCGCCCTGAACGTCCCTCGCCGCCTACTGGGAAAAAAATCGTAGTTGTGGGATCAGGACCGGCTGGCTTGGCCGCTGCCCAGCAACTCACCAGAGCTGGCCATTCGACTACTGTCTTCGAAAAGCATGATCGGATCGGCGGTTTGTTGCGCTACGGTATCCCAGATTTTAAGCTCGAAAAGCGGGTGGTGGACCGGCGACTCGAACAGCTATCCGCCGAAGGAGTAGAATTCCGGACGAATGCGCAGGTATGCACAGATGCGGCCGCGTTGTGTAGCACCTTTGACGCAGTGCTGTTGGCCGTTGGTGCCGAGCAGCCTCGGGACCTGCCGATACCCGGCCGCGAATTGAAGGGCATTCACTTCGCAATGGATTACTTGACTCAGCAGAATAAGCAATGTGCGGGTGATCGCTTCACAGAGGAGGAGCAGATCGTTGCCAGAGGCAAGCGCGTGATCATTATTGGAGGCGGCGATACGGGAGCTGATTGCCTTGGAACCGCACATCGTCAGAAGGCGGCCTCTGTTCACCAATTCCAAATACACCCGTTGCCTCCAACAAACCGTCACCACACTACACCTTGGCCGCTATGGCCGCTGGAGTTGCGAATGGAAGCCGCGCACGAGGAGGGTGGGGTACGCGAATGGAGTGTTCTTACGACGCACTTTACCGGCGATGCACAAGGAAATGTTAATAAGTTGCATTGTGTGCGGGTGGGTCCTAAACCTGCGCTTGATCGAGTTCCTGGCAGTGAGTTCTACTTGGACGTCGATCTCGTACTGATTGCAATTGGCTTTTCGGGCCCAGTCCGGGAGGGATTAGTAGATCATTTCGCTGTGAATCTGGATACACGGGGTAATGTCACGACTGACGAAACTTATATGACGTCTGTGCCCGGGGTATTTTCGGCCGGCGACGCGCGCCGGGGGCAATCCCTAGTCGTGTGGGCGATCGCAGAAGGGCGGCAAGCCGCTCACCACATAGACAGATACCTGACGGGGTCGAGTCAACTGCCCCTTTAGCAAGCGCTAGTCGTCATATCTACTTCTTCGACGACTTCGCCGACACAGTCTTCACTTCTGGAACAGCAGAAACCGCGGCTGCCGCTTGCGGCATGCGGAAATTATCTCCTACAAGGCTAGCCATTGCGTGCATTTCCATGCCCTCAGCTTCTTTAGTAAACAGAAGAGAACGGTTTTCGGGATCAACATCTGCCTGAACCCAATCTCCACCATCCACCTGGTTCGTTGCCATAAGGTTTGACAGGGGATGCACAAGCAGTTTTTCGATCGCTCGCTTCAGGTGCCGGGCGCCATACTTAACGTCAGTGCCCTCGGTCAGCAGAAGATTCTTGCCAGCAGGGGAAACGGTGAACACAAAGGATTTTTCCGCCGGCGATACCAAGATTCGCTGCTGTACCTGGCCGAGTTCGAGATCGAGAATGCGACGCAACTCCGATTCGCCGAGTGATTTGAACACAACAATCTTGTCAATACGGTTAATAAACTCTGGCGTAAATTTTCGCCGGGCAGCCTCTACCCCGGTCCGGGAGATCTTCTTATTGAGCTCTTCAGTTATCGGGCCGGGCTGAGTGGCGGCCACAGCTGCGTGAAATCCAAGCTTGGGCGCTACCAAGGCGCTCATCTCACCGGCGCCGAGATTGCTTGTCATGAAGATCATCGCTCGGGAGAAATCGACCTTGCGGTTGTCACCGAGCGTCAAAGTAGCTTTATCCAGGATGCCCAGGAGCAAGTTCCAGAGCGCATCGCTCGCCTTCTCGATTTCGTCGAAAAGAATGAAGCTTAACTTCATCGTATCCGTGTGATGTTGGTTGATGACTTCTTGGCTTAACAGCGGGTGCGTCTCACGATGCCCCAGGTAGCCGGGAGGCGAACCGATCAGCTTCGCAATCTCATGGCTGTGCTGAAACTCAGCACAGTCGATCTTGATTACTGCACGGGGATTGTGGACCAGAGCTTCAGCAGTCGCCTCGACGGTGCGTGTCTTCCCTGAGCCAGTCGGTCCTAAGAAAAGGAAATTTCCCACTGGGCGGCCGGGAGCGGATAAACCCGTGAGATACATCTGATAAATGTTAACGATCTGCTCGATTGCTTCATCCTGGCCGACTACCAGCTTAAGCAGCGTCTTTTCCAGTGATTCGGCGTCTTTGCCCGTCCTCGTAGGATCAAGTACTTTTCGGAGCCGGCTCATATAGGTACATTCCCTCTTTTCATCCCTGCCCTGACGGTTGAAGATCTGATCCCGACGTCTTTGCGGACCAGCTTACAAATTCTTTTTGGCTTCAACTAAAAACCGCCATGCTGTTGGCTATTTCCTTCATCGTCAGAGGGACCTGTTTTATGAAGGGTGGTTAGTACCTTTTCGTCTATCGGGCTTTTCTGATTAGTACTTTTGAGGCCGGGAAGGTCTCACCTCAACTCGACTGATGAGCGTTCTTCCAGGCTTTCGCAAAATGTCCAATACGATTTCGGCAATATCTTCAGGCGCAATCTTCCAATCCGACTTCTGCTTGGCGTCGTGACCAGCGAAGGAAGTGTCTACGCTTCCGGGCATAATGTAGCTTACGCGCACGTTGTCGTTGCGGTGATCGAGCATCATGGCTTCGCTAAAACCATTCAATCCAAATTTGGAGGCGTTGTAAGCTGAGCCTCCCAGGAATGGGTTTTTTCCCGCGAGGCTGCTGATGTTGATAATCCATCCACCTCGCGTGTTATGGAAACGCTCGATTGCCTCACGGCTGCAATAGAATGCGCCGGAAAGGTTCGTTCCGATCACATGGTTCCACTCGTCTACAGTTAGCTCCCCAGCCGCTCGAAAGATTCCCGTGCCCGCGTTATTGACTAATATGTCGAGACCGCCCAGCTCTTTGTCTGCAAACTCGAAGAGCTGCTTGACCTGATTGTTGTCACTTACGTCTGTCGCACGGCCAGTGATTTTACGTGCTTTGGCGCTCTCAGCGAGATCGGTAACCGCGTTTTCCACAGCTTTGGGGTCTCGGGAGCAAATAACCACGTCCGCTCCCTCGGAAAGAAAAGTCCTCGCTATTTCGAGTCCAATGCCCTTCGAAGCTCCAGTCACAATCGCTCTTTTCCCGGTTAAAAGTTCACTCATAGCTCTTACGGTCCTTTCATACGCTCATTTATGAGGCGGTGGGAACGGCCCACCAGCCCTCTTCAAATGACTCAATTCGCACAGATTCCAATACCCGCAGCGAATCCGCTGGGCAGAAATGCCGTTTTCCGGCACCTATACTGAAATAAGTCCGCAGCTGTCACCACTGCGGGATCTCACCATGAGCATTTTCTGGCTGCGGACCGCTGCCGCGTTGTACTCCTGCGGCTTACTGTACGCGCTGATTTACCTGTTCCGAAAAAGTACTCGCCTATTCACTCCGGCGCTCATCCTGTTCGCGATTGGAACGGTATTTCATCTCGTGTCGATCGTCGAGTTGCGTGCTGAAACAGGTCATTTACCTCTTAACAATTTCTATGAGACCAGCTCCATCTGCGCCTTTCTAATAGCCATTCTGTTCTTGCTAGCATACAGCTACTATCACGTCGCCATTTTTGGGATTTGCCTCTTCCCCTTGGTGTTCTTCATGACTCTCATTGGGGCAACTGAGTTCCCGATAGCTTCCTGGAGTAGCCCCGGGGTCAGGAACACCTGGCTGACTGTCCATATCACGAGCGTCTTAATCGGATACGCGGCACTGATCCTCGCCGCCGTTGCTTCTGTATACTACCTCCTTCAGGAACGCCAGCTTAAGCGCAAGCACGTTAGTCCATCTTCAAACCGCCTGCCACCCCTAGCCGCCCTCGACCGGGTCATCACCCACGCCATGAATACCGGATTCGTATTCATCACGATCGCCACTGTGACAGGAGTTATCTGGGCATTTATCGAAAGCGGGACACGTTGGATCCTGGATCCCAAAATCGCCTTCTTCCTGTTCACGTGGGCGTTTTATCTGGCCATGATTTTCCTGCGCATTTCCGCCGGATGGCGTGGCCGTCGAATCGCTTGGCTGGCGGTCAGCGTATTGAGCTGCTCGATCATAACCTGGGCCACTCACGTCGGATTGAGGAGTTTGTGGCTTCGATGAAACTGGCTCTTGCCGGTGTCAACCATCGCACAGCTCCTGTACAGGTGCGTGAGAAGTTGGCGTTCCGGATAGAGGACGTTCCTGCCGCGCTGCTTCACATGCAAGCCCGCGGCGCAAAGGAAGCGCTCATCCTGTCGACATGCAATCGAGTCGAAGTCACAGCCGCCCTAGCTGATAACACGTCGACTGACACACTGGTCGAAATTATTCTCAACGGTCGCGACGGCCTTACCTTCGAAGCGGTTCGTCCACACCTTTATTTTTTCGAAGAAACTGAAGCGATCCGGCATCTCTTCCGGGTTGCTTCGAGTCTGGACTCAATGATTGTGGGTGAGCCCCAGATCCTCGGTCAACTTAAGCAGGCCTACGCCCAAGCACGCGACCAAGGGGCGATCGGAAGCATTCTCGATACGGTTCTGACGAGAGCTTTCAGCGTTGCCAAGCGAATCCGCTCGGAGACCGAAATCGGGCAGAGTGCTGTCTCGGTTGGCTATGCCGCCGTAGAATTGGCGCGGGAAATATTTGGCTCACTCAATAAAAAGCGCGTCCTCATCATTGGGGCGGGCAAAATGTCAGAGGCTGCGGCTCGGCATTTGCTGCGCGCCGGAGCGACTGAGATTCTGATCACGAACCGGACTCAGGAGCGCGCTGACGAACTCGCACGGATTTTCCGAGGCGAGGTGATCCCCTATGACTCATTCCACAGCAGACTCGCCGAGGTCGATATCGTCATAACGTCATCGTCTGCGCCCGGTTACGTCCTGGTTCAGGACACTGTCCGTCGAGCCATCGAAGCGCGCCGGAATCAGCCGATGTTTCTCATTGACATTGCTGTTCCCCGGAACATCGAACCGAATGTGAACAAGGTTGAGCACGCGTTTCTTTACGACATTGATGATTTGCAGCGTCTTGCCAATCGCAATCTTCAGGCTCGCCAGGAAGTCGCGGAGCAGGCGGAGATCATCGTTGCGGATGAGGTCGCTCGCGTCGAGGCTCGCCTCCGTCAGCGCGACATCGCGCCCACTATCATCAGTCTGCAGGCCCAGCTCGAAGCGGTGCGCGCGGAGGTCCTGGAACGCCATCGCCCCCACCTCGGCGCATTGACGCCAGATCAGGAGGAAGCGCTCGAGGCGCTTACGCGAAGCATCATCAATAAAATCGCGCATGGTCCTATCTCCGAGATACGGCGTCACGCAGCTTCACAAAAATTGGGTGACAATATCCGCCAAGGCGAGCTCATCAATGCGGTTTGCCGGATGTTCCGGTTGCGCGACCGCTAGCTAATCCGAATGGCAGATGGCGCACTTACGCGTGTCCTGACGATCGGCTCCCGAGGGTCGCAGCTCGCTCTGTGGCAAGCTCAGTTCGTTGCAGCGCATCTGAAGAGGCGCGGCGTAACAGCCCGCATCGAGATTATCAGAACCACGGGAGACCACCTCCAGACAGCTTCGTTAGTTCAAGCGGGCGGCAAAGGATTGTTCACCAAGGAAATAGAGGAAGCGCTCCTCACGGGTACCATAGACGTGGCGGTTCACAGCCTCAAAGACTTACCCACCGAGGGGCGGGAAGGCCTTGCCATAGCCGCGTTGCCTGAGCGGGAAGATCCGAGAGATGCCATTGTAGGAAGCCCGCTCAAGGATGTCCCCCACGGGGCGTCGGTGGGCACCAGTTCAGGGCGTCGCGCGGCACAGCTTCGACTTCTGAGGCCGGATCTGCAAATTCAGCCTATTCGCGGCAATATCGACACCCGCCTTCGGAAATTGAAAGAAGGCCAGTATGAGGCCGTTGTGCTTGCAGCGGCAGGACTTCGCCGGCTTGGACTCGCTCACGAGATTTCCGAAGTCTTTTCTCCGCAGCAGATGTGTCCTGCGCCGGGCCAGGGGGCCCTAGCGATCCAGACACGTACAGACGATCCGGCCCGTGAAATCTGCGCACAATTTAACGACGAGTCGACCAGCCAGGCTGTGACCTGCGAACGAACGGTGCTTGCCGCGCTCGGCGGGGGTTGTCAACTGCCCGTCGGTGCATTCGCCGAGCCAATCGGAGGAACGCTCAACATAATAGCAGTAATCCTTTCGCCAGATGGCTCCCGTTGTTTGCGCGCCGAGGCGACTGGACCGCGCGACCACCCTGAAGAATTAGGCCAAGCTGTTGCAGCGGATCTCATCAGTAGAGGTGCAGACAGGATTCTGAGCGAGAGCAAGTAAATGCGTTCTCTAGAAGGTCTGCGCGTGGTTGTCACGCGGGCGCCGCATCAAGCCGAAGAACTCGCTCAGTCGCTTCGTGCCTTGGGGGCAAACGTTATTCTGCTGCCGTTGATCGGTATTGCTCCTCCCCTAAATCCAGAACCCCTGCGGCATGCCGCAGCGCGCTCCCATGAGTATGACTGGATTATTTTTACCAGCGCCAATGCCGTCCACGTCTTTGCAGCCCAAATGCCGGAATCACTGCAAATCCGGAAGCCAAGGGTTGCAACGGTGGGCGTTGCTACCCGCGAAACCGCAGAACAGCTCGGATTTCGAGTCAACGTTACCCCTTCTAAATATGTTGCCGAATCCTTAATAGAAGCGCTTAGCCCCGAAGATTTGAACAATCGCAAGGTGCTGATCCCGAGCGCAGCGGTCACACGCGATCTTGTCCCTGACGCGCTGCGAAAACGCGGTGCGCAGGTGGAGGTTGTCGAAGCTTACCGCAACGTGATTCCTCCCGAGGCTGCGGATAGAGCTGCAGCGGTATTCCGAGAACCCTATCCAGATTGGGTCTTATTCGCGAGTTCTTCTGCCGTGGAGAATCTTGTACAGCTGATCGGTGTCGAGCGGCTACGCCGCACCAAGATCGCCACAATAGGCCCAATCACATCCAAAACGGTTCTCGATCATGGACTGCTTGTCACGGCTCAGGCCGAAGTTCACACGGCCCAGGGACTCATTGACGCAGTATGTCAAGCTGCGTCCATGCACTAAGATGGCATTCGAATGCCGTGGACACACCGCAGTTTTTGGATTGGGCCGCTCATTATTGCCGCTGTTCTGGGGCTGCTCGCGCTGGTTGTTTTTGGGACGCGTTTGCGATCCGTTTACAAGCGACAGTTTCCTGAGACTCGCCGCGAACGGCTCTTCCTCGCTTCCGTAGGGTTCTTTACTGCCGTGGTCGTGGTCCGTGGTCTCACAATCGCAATCCACAACAACATCGGGCCGTTTCATAACATCAGCATGCGAGGGCGCCACATCCATCACCTGGTGTGGGGTATTCTTCTCCTGCTTTTGGTCGGGTATTCATGGCTGAACGAGATCGGAACTGGCGGCCCTTCCTGCTTCCATATTGCCGATCGAGTGACTTCCTTGCTCTACGGCGTTGCGGCGGCTCTCACGCTTGATGAATTCGCGTTATGGCTCAATCTAAGTGACGTTTATTGGCAGCGTGAAGGCCGCGAAAGTTACGAGGCTATGGCATTATTCGGAGGGCTGCTGGGAATCGGAGTCTTTGGCGCTCCTTTTCTGAAGGGAATCGCGCTTCATTTGTTTAGGCGAAATAGCCCGCATTGACCAAACACGCCGCGCTCCAGGAGTTTTGTCAATTCCTCCGGTGGCTTGCCGCGTTCGAGCTCAAGAATATTACCTACAGATACGGAAATCCGACCAGAGCGAAACCACCGCTCACGTTTCGCTTTGATCTCGCCGAGTCCTTGCAAATGGACGCACAATGCTGGCGTGCCCAGTTCTTTCCAAAGCAGTCCGGCGCCCAGCTTAAATGAAGCCGGGGTACCATCTTCTGAACGACGCCCCTCGGGAAATACGATGACGCTGTAACCACGATCCACCGCCTCGCCGGCATGCGCAAAACTGCGGCGAAAGCCGCTCATCTGAGGCAGCGGGAAAACATTGAACAGTCCTGTTACGAGCAGGTATTCAATTGGTGCAACCAGATTCAGGAACCAATTTCCCTGGTTACGCGCGCGCCGCCAATCGAGCATCATTTCTGCCGACATCGCGACCGCAACGCGCCGTCTGAGCCGTCCCGGCAGAGCGTACAGGATCAAAGGCACATCAAAGGAGGTGACGTGGTTCGAGACTACGAGCATCGGCGATGGCCATTGATCGACAGCTATCCTTACCACCGGTTTGCCGAGCAACCGAACGAGCGGCATGGCAATGCACTCGAGAAATACACTTCGAAATGCTCGAAGAATCGGATTCCAGGGCCAGCGCGGATAAACGTGTTGGACACGTTCGGCAACAGTCGGCTTAGTGCCTTCGGAGAGCAGTGCCCGCAGTTCCTCGCCCGTCTTCACTGTCTGCAAAGCGGAATCATTAAGTGCCACTCCGAACTGCTGTTCGAGTCGCGCCTGCAACTCGACTCGGCCAAGGCTATCGAGATTTAGATTGCCGTCGAGTGATTCCCCCGCAGTACCGGTTTCGATTTCGCCTGTTGCGATTCTGCGAGCCACTTCGCGCCGCAGCACTTTGCCCGTTGACGTGCGCGGCAAGTCGGGCTCTGGCCAAATGGTCCAACGCCGAATTTGCTGGTATTCTGCGAGCTCTGTATTTGCAGCGGCGATTGCAGCACCAGCGTCACCGCCCGCCGTCATCGCCAGCGCAGCAAGTGGCTCCGGACCTTGTGCGCTCACCGTTTCCACTACGGTGCATGCCTTCACGTCTGGTTGCCGCGCTAGCGCCGCTTCAAGATCTTCGGGATAGATGTTGAGGCCAGAGGAAGTGACGATTACATCCTTTTTACGGCCGCGAAACCGAAGATTCCCCTGCTCATCAAAGTCGGCTAGATCGCCAGTCGCGAGCCAACCGGAATCCTGTTGCCTCAATTCGCCTTGTTCCCAAAAGGCATTCGAAATTGTTTCACCGCGGACCAGCACTTCGCCTTCATCGCTCAGCCTTACTTCACGGCCCGGCAATACTTGGCCAATCGTGCCCTGGGCAGGGTGAAATGGATGATTCAGGCTGACCAAAGCGGTCGTCTCTGTCATCCCATAACCCTGGATTACAGCGAACCCCAGCGCAGTCCAAAACTGTTCGGCTGCATACGAAAGCGAGGCCCCGCCACACACAAATGCCCAAAACTTGAATCCGAACGCCCTGTGAACATCACGAAATCGCCACCAGCTTTTCCATGCTTTTATGCCTTGCGAAGCAGCAACACGCGAACCAAGATCCGGAAATCGATCAAGCAGATACTTTTGCATCAAATCGAGTACGCGAGGAACAGTGGCGATGGCGGAGACTCGCTCTTTATGGATGCGATGCACAATCTCGCTCGCGACCAGACGAGACTCATAATGGACCTCGGCGGGAATCAAAGGTGGAATCCACAGGCCCATAAACTGGCCGAATACGTGACTCAGCGGCAATGTATGCAGAAATCGCAGCGGGTGCACCAGGCGCTCATACTTGAGATATTTCTGCATCTCGGCCTCAATCGGCCTGAGACTGGCGAGGACATTCTTGTGAGTGTGAACTACGCCCTTCGGCTCGCCGGTTGTACCGGATGTGAACACAATTTGCAGCGCATCACTCTCTTGAAGGTGATCTATGGCGCTCGCCGTCTGCATCGTGAGCGTCTGTCTGAACCGGTTGAACGGAATATGCCGATTGCCGGAGGGCAAGGCCGCAAGCTTCTCTTCATCGCCAACGATCAGCTTCGGCGATACTTCTCGCTCGACGCGACACACGAATTCCTGCGTGCTTGCAACGTCCACGGGAACAGGAAGAACCCCGCGCAAAACACAGCCGAAGAATGCCGCTACCCACTCGGCGTTGTTCTCACCCCAGATCACGACTCTATCGCCCTTTTCGATTTGATGATTAGTCAACTCGGCGGCAAAGCGTCGAGCTACGGTAGCCAGTTCGCCATAAGTTGTCCTACGCTCGCGCACTCCCTGACGGGAGACCACGGCGGTCTGTTTCTCATGGCGCGCGAAGTCGTCCACCAACGACGCAAGGTGTTGCCGATTTCCGGACACAACCCCAGACTACGACTTCGATTATCTTCGTGTATGGTCCCCAATCCAAAATCCAACAAACAAGAATTTGCTTTCATCTTCGGTGTAGGCTTGAACAATTAATGACAAACAAGATACTGCCAGGATCTCCGTATCCTCAAGGAGCAACTTGGGACGGAACCGGAGTGAACTTTGCCATCTACTCCGAAAATGCGACGCGCGTGGACCTTTGTCTATTTGACGTGCTCCAATTTGATCATCACGAGACAATCGAGTTGCGAGAGTGCACCGGCTATATCTGGCATTGTTATATCCCCGGCCTTACGATTGGGCAGCTATACGCGTACAGGGTTCACGGCCCATACGAACCTGAAAAGGGCTTCCGTTTTAATCCCGCTAAGCTTCTGATTGATCCGTATGCCAAGGCAATTGCGGGCAAAGTTGATTGGGATTACCCGGTGTTCGGCTACCGGCTCGGCGATCCCGATGCCGATCTAAGCTGCGATGCCCAGGATGACGCGGCCGGGATACCCAAGGGCGTGGTAAGCACATCGCACTTTGATTGGCAGAACGACCGCTCACCGCAGACTCAATTACATGATTCAGTAATCTATGAACTTCACGTCAAGGGCTTCACCGCCCGGCACCCGGAGGTACCTGACAATTTACGCGGAACTTATGCGGGACTTGTTTCTCCTCCTATAATCGAGCACTTTAAAAAACTAGGTATCACCGCCGTCGAGTTAATGCCCATTCACGACTTTCTCGATGACAAGAGTTTGCTGGACAAGGGACTCCGAAATTATTGGGGATACAACACGACCAATTTTTTTGCGCCCGAGGCTCGATACTGCAGCTCCGGCGATAAAGGTCAGCAAATCGGCGAGTTTAAAACTATGGTCCGAGAGCTTCATCGCGCGAATATCGAGGTTATCCTCGACGTCGTATACAACCACACGTCGGAAGGTAACCAGATGGGCCCCACGCTTAGCTTCCGCGGAGTTGATAACGCTACGTACTATCGGCTTGTTGGGGACAATTCGCGTTATTACACGGATTACACCGGAACTGGAAATACGCTGAATGTCCGGCACCCACAAGTGCTCAAACTGGTCATGGACAGCCTGCGGTATTGGGTCCTCGATATGCATGTCGATGGATTTCGTTTTGATTTGGCTGCCGCACTTGCCCGCGAGCTGCATGATGTGGACCGGCTATCGGCGTTTTTTGACGTCATCAATCAAGATCCGGTGATCTCTAAAGTAAAGCTAATCGCCGAACCTTGGGATGTTGGCGAAGGCGGCTATCAGGTCGGACACTTCCCTGCGTTATGGGCAGAGTGGAACGGAAAATATCGGGATGTCGTTCGCAGGTATTGGAAAGGGGATGATGGCCAACTCCTGGAACTCGGTTACCGGCTTACTGGAAGCAGCGATCTCTATCAGCGTGATGGGCGCCGCCCCTCAGCAAGCATAAATTTCATCACCGCACACGATGGTTTCACATTACAGGACTTAGTAAGTTATAACCAGAAACATAACGATGCGAACGGTGAAGATAATCGCGATGGCACAAACGAAAATTATTCCTGGAATTGCGGAGCGGAAGGACCAACGGATGATCCCAACGTTATTGCACTTCGTGAGCGTCAGAAGCGCAATATGCTCACGACCTTGTTGCTTTCTCAGGGTGTCCCTATGGTCTGCGGCGGTGACGAACTTGGTCGTACACAGAAGGGCAACAATAATGCCTATGCGCAAGATAACGAGATTAGCTGGATCGACTGGAACTTAGACGATCGGAAGAAAGCTCTCGAAGAATTTACCATCAACTTGATCAAATTGCGCAACGCCCATCCGAACTTTCGTCGAAGAAAATTCTTCCAGGACCGCAAGATAAGCCCAGCTACCGCAGGGATGCGCCAATTAGATGGGCTTGAAGTACAAGATATAGCGTGGTACCGGCCCGATGGTGAGCGGATGACCGAAGAAGAGTGGAATGCAGGATGGGTCCGCTGTCTCGGTATGCGTCTCAGCGGGAGAACTTTGGATGATGTCGACCGGTACGGCGAGCCGATGCTCGACGACAGTTTCTTGTTATGCTTAAACCCGCATCACGAACATATTGAATTTTATCTTCCGTCTTGTGCCGCGAGCTGCAATTGGGAGGTCATTCTTGACACGCGCGATTCTGCACATACGGAGCGGCGCCAAATAAAAAGCGGAGAGCCGTACGATATGATGGAACACTCGTCAGTTCTATTTTGCGAAGTGGGACAGAAACGATCTTAGCTTACTTAGTCGTAAATCCCGTGCACGTACCATTCACGATTTCGCAATTCACGGTAAATTCGGTAAAGCGCTCCATCATCTAGCGCGACATCCCATTCTTCGTGTACCCACGATGTAGGCCTCCACCATTCGCCCGATGTCTTCCATGGACCAGCCGATCGTATTACTTTTCCTTTCACGCCTTGTGCAACAAGGCTTTTTGGAGTTATGCCCGCAACCTTGACGTGAGCCTGTAGCGCCGGCCTGAACAGACGTATAGCCAGCTGAAGCATTTGCGGCTGTTTTGTTTGAGCTTCCATGGAAATCGTTTTTTGATTATTTTGAATATCTGAAGTATTCAACGTTGTCATCTGAAATCCATCTGGCCGGTGCGTATTAAGCAGCACGGCTGTGCCCACATTCTCCTTTCCTACCATTCTTTCGATACGAGCTAGCGTAACTTGCAGCTTATCCGCAGCCGGTGTGGGTGGAAGAAACAACCCGTGTTGTACGCGGCTTGGCCCGGCTGGTTCTACTCGCAACGTAAAAGCCACGATGGGCGCATTCGGCAGATGACGCTCTAAATGAAGCTGTAAGAGTTTCAACATAGTCGGACTTTCAAGAAGTGGGACGGGAAATTCCAATTCATAGCGATATTCATTGCATCCTTCTAATTCGAATCGTGCTTCAAGCACGCGTGCCGCCCTCGATTGTGATCGCAAGCGCCCGCACAACTCGTTTAGAACTCGGCTCAATAAAAACAGCAGGGGTTCTAACAGGCTGAAGGAATGTTCCAGGTCCATCCGCTTTTCGTAATTCGTTTCGGCTGCTGAAATACGAAGCGGCCGATTGATCTTCCCGCGCGCAAGATTTTGTAGATAAATACCCGCCCGCCCTAAACGCTCTGCTATGCCTCGTTCTGGTAGCGCTGCTAAATCTTCACAAGTTTTGAGACCCCAGCGATTTAAAACGTCGAGTAAGTCAGGATCCACGGTCTCGTCGTGCATGAATAGACAGGCGAGAGGGAGAGAGGCTAATTTAAAATTCTCTTCGCCTGGAGTTACCAGAGTTACACCCGCGAAGTTATGTGACAATAAAATTGCGGTGTCGGGGTTCGACGCGATGGCCAGGTTTGCTTTAAGAT
>JBPCLH010000203.1:0-5384 GCA_051003475.1 Bryobacteraceae bacterium | reverse complement strand
CTCTTTGATCACGCCGATGATCTGGGCGTCGGTAAACCGCGATTTTCGCATTCGGTCTCCTTCGTTGAGGCAATTTACGCCTCGGAAACCGCCTATTCCGCTGGGATACTTTCAGGGGCTCAGGTCACCCCGACGGCGCGCAAGCGAATGCCGTCGGGGATGGTGCCTGGGCGTCGTACCTCTCGAACGTGAGGTATGCACCCATCTAGTTGGGCAAACATAATTCAAAAATACCGAAGGAATGGAGGCATACAAATATGCTAACGGCAAGGCGAGTGAGATTCTCCGCTCTCCAGAAGCTGGAGGGCTTGCAGGTTCTTTGGGCCTGACGCGATCCAAAAAAGTGTCGGGGACATCGCCATAGGAAGACATATTATGAAAAACGCTGCTCTGATTATCGGCGGTGCTGCATTCTTCTGTATTTTGGCCATTCTTGTTGCTATGGGGCTGGGCATCGGGACGCTGGTGTTTACGCCGTTATTCCTTCTCTTGTTGCCATACTGGCTACTGGGAAGGAAAGTTATTCAGGGTGCTTCGATGGGCGCAAACATTGGTTTTGCGGTGACGGCCATTTTAATGATATCGGCTTTTTTGTTCATTTTTCGTACGTGAGCAAAAAGAAAACATGAGTAGACTTATAAAGTTTATACAAGCAGTTAAACGTCTCGCGATAGGCAAACATGATGGGTGATATGTCTGAGTCGGACCGACCCAAAAAATGGAGCATGCCGGCTTCGCAGTGCTTTTTCTGGCCCTGGGTTTGGTTCTAATTTACGTGAGAGTTTCAGGAATTGGTGGTTGGGCTCCAGATGGGGGCAACCCCTACGCGGCTCGCGCCCGCGACGTTGCCTCTCGACTTCGCATTGGGATGACGCGTGAGGAGGTTAGATCGATATTTCAGGAAGACATAAATCATTTTCCAAAAGATCGCATGGAGAATACGTCCAATGCGTACTGGGGGCAAGAATGTTGAAACGTGGCCCATCGAAACCGATCTCTACATAACTGAGCCGCGACGTTTTTTCTGGAAGTCTTTTGATACCGGCTGGACGGTTCGCGTGAAGGTTAATGGTGCGCAGAAAGTTGTAGCGCATGAAATCGAGTCGGGACCTGTTAATGGACCTTGATCGTGGTCGGCGAGTGACCGTGAGCGCGAGATCGGCGGTCGAGGTAATCTTGCCCCCGAAGAGAGCCATCATCCCATTTGAGCAAGTCGGCTACCGTCGAAACGACCGCTCCATGCCCGCCTCAGGTGAGGGTTCAAGGGTTTTCATGACATGCGATTCCCGACTATTTCGGCAGGTTCCGACTATCACCAACTTCCCGTCAGTTGGAGTCGGTCCCGCCTGAGCAGTGCAACGACCTCCGGGCCTCGAGTGACAGCGCCTGAGCCGCGCCTAACAGTTACTCTTCGAGGCCGCTCCACCAGCGTGCTCCAGCGCGCGTTACGAGAACCCCGAAGTGTCTTCCGGTCTGCGACGCAGCGTCCTTGGCCAAAGCGCGAACCTCCTCGCCACTCACATCGCCTTCAAAATTGTATTCAGCAGTTGGCAGCCGATAAATTAAGCCGTCACTACTCTGAATAGTGCGTGTGAAGCCGTTACCTTCCATTGCGCGATGTAACAGTCTATATGGGGTTGTGTCCGGGGCCGTTCCATATAGTTCCATGCGTACCGTGTATTTCGCCATTAAGGGCTACGCCTTTACCTGGCGCTCTTGCTGTTTTGCGAGGCGTTTCTTAAATGCAGCAACTATCGGTGAATCTGCTTCAACCGGCGCTGCATCTTTGTCGTTATCGTCATCCTGCTGTTGCATATACATGCTTAAGCGGAAATCAAGTACGCCCACGGTCGGGATTGCTAAACGAGTTATCTTCTCCAGTCCGAGCAAATGCCGAATCGGCACCGGCTGAGCTTCGCGAAAACATACAAGGCCACCGTCCGGAAGACCGTGCTCTTCGCACGACATCAGCACCATGAAGCGATAGCACTCACCTGGTTCCTCTTCCGAATCTTGGGGAAACCCGGTAAGCACAAGCTCATGAAATGGTTTGTTTGTCGTCTTATCAATTGGGAACGCAGTGAACGGACGGATCGGGGCCATCAATATCACAGGCGGAATTTTTAATCCGCTGTGCCTCTTGTTGCCTTCGCACGTCCGAAGCATGACTACGCCGGGTAGCCGCTCTAACTTGGCAGCACAAGTAACCGGATAGTCTATCTTGA
Source organism: Bryobacteraceae bacterium (assembly GCA_051003475.1). GTDB lineage: Bacteria > Acidobacteriota > Terriglobia > Bryobacterales > Bryobacteraceae > Bog-105. Next base: position 3,159 of record JBPCLH010000203.1, on the reverse strand, counting down.
CGACGCTCTTCTCTGCAATGAAGGAGGCTCGTTGAAAAGAGGGTTGGTTGACCTCCTCTGGTGACTCGACATAAACTTCATTTGCGTCGAGCGAAACAAAAGGGACGGCCTTTAGGACGTCCCCCCGATAAAGATAGTCGCTCTTTATCTCTGCGTAGTGCTCACACACCGATTAGTTGGAACCGGCTTCTTTCGCGAAAGCGCTCTAGCACTTGCGAAACTTCGCTGTCGTCGTCGTCATCAATAAAATATTTATCCGGCGCATCGGGCTTGCGCGTGCGCAAAGCGATCCGCGCGCGCTGCGAGTCGTAATCACGAATATAGCTTTTCTTTATCAAGGCAGACAGATCATGATCATTCGATGACTCTTCGAATTGAATAACAGCTCCAGTTGCGACAATAGTGTTATCGCTTGCTTCGCTGCAATCGGGGCTAAGCTTCCACCCATCGGCTTGCAGTTCGATGCTCGGCTGGGTACCGGCTGCGCACTTCGCCGCAATCAAAATGCTAAGCATCGTGGCTTTACGCCGCAGAAATCCCAGCCCCTCAAAGCAACTACCAACAACCTTCTCGATTGTGCGCAGGTCATTGAGAAGCCAGGTATCCACCGAGTGATGCGGTTTCGGGGTACGTCTCAGATCATACGCCATGAGCACGTTATTTCGTCATTTGTACCGAGCGAAACCTTGAAAACTGGCGGCTCTCTGGAATCTTTTCAAGGGGTATTTTATGACTATAGCGTGTTCTTCGGGACCAGTTTGGTCGGAAATCAGGCGGCTAGCTGGTCACTGAGGTCAGCGCCGGGGCCATCTTCACGATCCGCCTTTTCTGGGTTACGGCATCATTCGGCCCGCGCAGCGTCTGGCAGTAGTCACGCTTCCCGGAAGCCCGTGCGCTTCTCTTCCATTACGCCTGGAGGGTCTGAGTACATGGATGCGGAGACGTTGTTACCGAGTTACTTTAAGTTTGAGATAAAACGAAAGGCTCGATCGCTAGATTATCGTTCGCAAGAAAAGACTGAAATAAATATAGCAGCGAACGGGCACCATACAATTGCGGGCCTGAGCGCTTCAGGCCATGACTAATCTTGAGACAGGGCAACCTTACCGATAGCCCCTGTTAGCATCATCTCGATATGCGCTGGCGCGCCGTGTAAAGCGCAATAAAGATAGTTCCAATCTAGGAATTATCCGGGCAAAATGCGCCAAGCAATGTTAACCAAGCCTCGGTCTTGGCGGAGATAGAAGCGGAAATTCGCGGCAACGTGTTGGAGAACTCATAGGGCCTGTCATCACCGGATAACTATTGCCTAGCGTTTACCAATGGCGAATCAAACGGAGCAAGGATATGACAGTGAGGATTTTTGGGATGCTTTCATTGGTGGCGGCCGTAACGGATTGTGGCCCCACGAGGGACGACCTGTAGCTGACCCAAGCGACGCCTGTCCACGATGATTCGCAGGGTTCAAGACTATCGATCGGCCACTTACCCTTGAACGCCACGCTTTCGGAGCCAGAATTAGATAGTTGGCCGCGGAGGGCCGCCGGGCATGACCCAAAACGCTAAACGAACGTTGACTATAGCTCCTTCTAGCTATATACTCCGCTTACTGCGCGTTCATACGGGTCCCCCGATTGCACCGGATTGATGAAATGTAGATTCCTTATGCCGGTTTCGGGGCGAGGATTCTTCGTGCATCCAATGCGGCTAGGTTCACCGTAACTCTTCAGGCGCAAGGACCGCCAGGCTTCTGCCAGCCCGGCATTTCAGAAAAGCGAGGTTCGATGCCGCCAACGTTGTCTTGCCCTAAGAACTCCACGCACAGTACCTTCAAGGGGCTACAAAACATCTGCTGCGAGTTTGCGGTTGACCTCGATGGGGCCGGCATCGTCCGAAGATAGCTTCCCACGCGAACCGCCGTGATCTTCGGCGTCGAACGCAGCAACTCGTCGATGTGCGACGCGTACCGATCGAGCAACCTCGGTCGCGGCTTTGCCGTCCGGGTGGGCGGCGCGTCCTGCCGCAAATACTTGCGCACCGTGTTCGGCGCCAGGCTCAGGTCACGAGCTACCGGCTTGATCTTTTCTCCGTCGCGCCGACAACGCAAACGAATGGTCTCCCAGACTTCCATGCTAATCACCCCTTGGGGCGCTCCTCTCGATCGGTGCGGTGTTCTTACCGCCGTCTTCGGGAGGGGTGCCCTGCTTTATGTGCTCAGGGGTTCAATTCTCGGATACCGCTAGGGGTTCAAATCTCTAGGGCCGTTTCCAGGCGTCCCGTTTCGCCGTGTCACATCGATAAAACTTGAAGAATTAGCGATCGCATACGCTAAGGCAATCGGCAAACAACCGCTTTCCGAGCCTGAGTTACGCAAACGACTGCACGCACTAGACGCTCCGCTCCGCGAAGCTTTTTTCACGAGCGCGCTCGTGCTGACCGAAGGCGTCAGTGATATCGGCGTGCTTGCTGCAGAAGCGGAAAAGGCGGACATTGATCTGGAGGCACTCGGAATTGTTGCTGCACCATTTGACGGGAAGGGACAGTTACCGCTTGCTGTAACAATCCTGTCGCTCTTGGGCATCGCGCACTTCGCAATATTCGACAGCGATGGCCCGCAGCAAGCCCAAGACAATCGCGACCTTCTATCCGCGCTTCGCGCTGATCCGTCGGATATTCCGGATTCCGGCGTTCCGGAAACAATGGTTCGGGCTAATTATGCCGTTTTGAATCGCAACCTGGAGTTTATCCTCGCGCGTGACTTTGGAGAAGCCGACTATACCGAATGCGTCCGCGCGGCCGGGCTCATGTATGGTTCGAATATAGACAAAGTGATGAAGAACCCCGTCTCAGCTCAAGCTGTGATTCGCCTCTTGCATCAACGGGGGAAGAGCTCTGCCACGCTTGAGAATATCGTGAAGAGTATATCAGCCCTCACAATTGTCGGCAGAGCCGGCCCCGGAAAACTGGACTGACCGTTAAGTGGAGTCCTTGCCACCTGCAGAGCGAATACGCGCTGCGATTGGAGCAAGAACTTGTCCAGACGTCCACGGCGTAACCACTCGCCGTCATTCAAGGCTAAGGTGGCACTGGCGGCCATCAAAGGCGAACAGACCGTCGCCGAGATCGCCAGCCGTTACGACGTGCACCCGAATCAGGTCA
>JBPCLH010000202.1:0-11210 GCA_051003475.1 Bryobacteraceae bacterium | reverse complement strand
GTGGCATGGACTAACAACAAGATGGCTACCGACGCGTACACGATCCTCGACAATGTGACTAAAGTTGTCAGTAATCACACATTGAAAATGGGCTTCATGTATCGTCTTGAACATGCAGGCCAATTCCAAAGTGGTCCCACGGTTCTTTCCTTCCCGGGGGAGGGAGTGGCGGATCCTACGACGGGCCTGGGCGGAGGCAGCGGCCTAGCTCAATTCGAGCTGGGTGCCGCAATGAATAAATTTGGTGACAATTACAACGCCTACTCTTGGAACCCTTACTTGAGTTGGCCCTACTGGGGATTTTACCTGCAAGACGACTTTCACATCACCCCGCGATTCACGTTGAATATCGGGCTGCGGTACGACATTTTCGGCGCTTTTCGGACGCGTCAACATCCCGACTCGCGCTTTTGCTTCAGCTGTCCGAACCCTGCCACCGGCCTACCTGGGCAGGTCCAGTATGAAGGTCAACCCGGCTTTCCAGAGGGTAGCGCGGTGGCAGGGTCCAATTACAATGACCTTGGTCCGCGACTGAATTTTGCTTGGTCTGCCAATGGCAAGACAGTCGTTCGTGGAGGGTACGATATTTTCTATTCCAACGAATACGAGGCTATCAATTCTATCCAATCCTTCGTCAATATTCCGGGTTGGGCCAACAACAGTTATTGGACTGGTAGCTTCGATCCCAGCAGGTGTGCGGCTTTTTCTGGGCAGTGTGTGGCCTGGCCACTAAGTTCCCAGACACCGAAGGCGCCGCTAGCCACCCCGCCCATTACCCTAGCCTTTCCGGCCCAGCAAAATTCTCAGGTCCTCGGCGGATATATGCAGCCGACTTCCAAACCAAGCCACGATCCGATGGTTCAAACCTGGACTCTTCAGATAGAACATCAGTTGCCGGATAAGATGGCCTTGACCTTGGGGTACACTGGGACTCATGGCACTCACCTATTGGGCGGCCAATATAATTACAATCATGTTCCAACAGCCGCGCTTCTGAAGTATCGGGCATCGATTAACTCTGTCGTCCCTATAACAGATTTCTATTCTGGCCTTACGGCAAAGGCTTTGACTCAAGCGTTCGGTACACCTGATCTTCCCATTTCAACTCTTACTCAGCGTTATCCGTTTTGGCCGTTTTTTGTAGCCGGGCAAACCTTTGATGGTACAAATATCTATCATGCGCTAAACGTCCGTCTTAAAAAGCAGTACTCCCGTGGACTCCAGTGGAATCTTACTTACACTTTCTCTAAGAACATTGTGAACCCTTTTGCTGCTTGGGGGTCGACCAGTGGCTTCACAGTCGACCCGATACATAACTACCGACAAGGCTTTACCGGTGGTATGTTTGGAGCTCTCGGCGTGGATCAGCCGTTCAGCGCCCCTTGGCAAAACTACGACAACATTAATGAGGATCGAGCGCTTGCGCCTTACGATATTCCGCAGATGCTCACTATCACCGGAACATATGAGCTACCGTTCGGAAGCGGGAGGAGGTTCATCAATCACAAGGGAGTCCTGAACGGCATCATCGGGGGCTGGCAACTAACTGGTATGTTCAACGCCCAATCTGGCGTTCCGCTCACAATCACCGGACCGTGCAATGGAGTTACTTGCCGACCCAATTTAGTGGGCGACCCAACTTCGTTCGGTGGGAGCCGCACAAAAGCGCAGCAAATTGCGCAATGGTTTAATCCGGCCGCTTTTGCGCCAGTATTTGGGAATGATCCGGCGTTTTGGGCGAACCCCGACGTCAATTCCAACTCATGGTGGCAATTCGGGACCGCTGGAATTGATTTACCGGGAGCCCGCTCTCCGGGTTTCTGGAACCTGGACTCGTCGCTTCTGAAGGATTTTCATATAGGCGAAGAGCATTATTTTCAGTTCCGCTGGGAGGTGTTCAATACTCTCAATCACCAAAACCTGGGGTTGCCCAACACGAGATATTGCCTTCCACCCGGTCCGAACGGCCAAACTAATCTAGTGCAACAAGCCGGCTGCACATTCGGAGAAATCACCAATGTCCAGACCGACCCTCGGGCAATGGAGTTCGCCTTGAAGTTTGTCTGGTAAAGGATCCATTTTCATTCAACTGATCAGGCTCGAAGGATGCGGAGAAGCCGCTGTCCGCCGGGGACGAGAAGTTCCGTCGCCCGCAGCCCTGGATGAGATATCTCGTGAGGGGGTATGCCAACGAACATGGGGTTAGGCCGCCGGGACATTCTCAAGATCGGTACTAACAGCATCGTCGGCTTAGGAATGCCGACAGTTGCGGCATCGCAGGTCGCGGAGCATACTGCCGTCTACAGTCGAATTGATGCTTATCTTCATTCTGTCACGGCCATCGATGCCCACGACCACCTTCGCCCTTTTGACGCACTTTGGGGTTACGTCGACACGGACCGCGGCCGCGGCATGAATCTGTATAGTTTATGGAACACTAGCTATTATCCGTGGACGAATCGGCTTGAGACCTGGAAACCCGGCGAGGCTTTCGATGAGTGGTGGGGACGAGCGAAACGCGATTTTGACAACGCTCGCGCCACGACATTCTATCGATACATGCTGCCCGCCTTCCAAACGCTCTACGACGTTGATTTTGATCGCATCACCGATGTGCAGGCCCGTGAGCTCGATCGCCGCATCTTCCAAAATTATAAAGAGAAGCGCTGGATCGAATACGTGGTCACTGAGCGATCCAATATCGAGTTGATGATAATCGATCCGTACTGGTCACGGCTCAAGTATCCTACAGCATATCGGTTTCAGGCCCGAAACCTGAACACTGGCTCGCTAATAGGAGGCTTTCACCCCTCGGAATACAAAGATCCGTTTAACGATCCTTACAGTTACGCTCGCGACCGGAATATGGCTGTTCAATCGCTGGATGACTACCTGCTCGTGATCGACTCTCTGTGTCGAGAGGCGAAGGAACAAGGGGCGGTTTGTCTGACCGATGATGATACCGCGTACGAGCGGTCGCTTCAGTTCGATAAGGTTCCTGGCGAACGGGCAGCCCGAGTATTTGGGCGGAAGCGGTCCGAACTGAGTCCGCAGGAGATAAAGGACTTCCAAGACTTTATCATGTGGAGGCTGGTTGAATTCAGCGCGCACTACGACCTGCCTTATCAGATACACACCGGGGACGGTCGCATTCAGGGATCAAGTCCTATGTTGCTGGTCGACATGATCGAGGCGAACCCGAAAACCAAGTTCGTACTTATGCACGGCGGATTTCCCTGGGTCGGTGAGACCGGAGCCATCGCTTTCGAAGAAATGTATCGTGCCAAGAATGTGTGGATCGATTCCTGCTGGCTGCCGACAATCAGCTACACCATAGCAAAGCGCGCGTTCCACGAATGGCTGGAGCTTGTGCCCTGCGACCGAATCCTGTGGGGCTCTGACCTGCACCACGCCGAGGGTATTTATGCGGCCACGGAGTTCACACGTCGGTGTCTGGGTGAAGTACTTGCCGAAAAGGTTGCGCGGGGTGATCTAGTCGAGCAGCACGCCATGCAGATCGGAAAACGGATCATGCGGGACAATGCATTGGAGGTTTTCCCGCGACTGAAAGCCCTGCTTTGGAAAGGTTAAGACACTATCACTAACGTCACCGAAGCCCGAATCCATCGATGCGAAATCCAGGGGTCAAGTACACTGCCTAGGTTCCGCAAGGGGACGAACTTCCAGTCGCCATCCTATTCCACTTCTTTATTGCGTGGGCCTGTTCATTTCTCGGGCGCATCCAATGGTATCGACGGAGGACATTGCCGGGTGTGCTGACGGCGGGCAACACTTTCGAACTTTTGCAAGAACCTTTATGAATATGCGAAATCGTCGCCATTCGATCGCCGTCGTAGGCGTCTTTGTCTGTCTCAGTCTATTTCTGCCGGCTTCGCCCGCGCAAGAAGCCACTCCATTTTGCGCCGACTCCGGCTGTGCACATACGCGCCAATTGCTAGAGAAGATTTGCGACTACATAGTTAGCGAGAAGAGTACGTTTTCGCGCATCTACGTCGGTGGCTATTACATGCGGACTTTGGTGGGCGGGTATGAAGTGTTAGGCGATCGCCGCTACCTCGATACGGCAATCGCTTACAGCGACTACTTACTGAAGAAGCAGATGCCTAATGGTCTTTGGGCAACCGGCTACGGCACAGTTTACCTGGCGGACACGGGCAGCGCGCTCGGATTGTTCATCGCTCTCTACAAACACGTGGATCACAGCCGTCAAAAAGCATATTTCGATGCTGTTCAACGCTATATCAACTCCATCCAGAAAGAGGGGATGATTCATGCCAATGGCGTGCTTGGCACCGGTTGGCGGGTGGCCAAAGACAATACCGTCAGCGGGCCTATTCTTGATGAATACACGTTGTCATCCGCACTCACAGGCGGGGAGATTTTCACGTGGATGTATCATGTCACCCGGAAGGACGAGTACCGCGAGATTGCCCATAACGCATTGAAGTGGATTTTCGGCACCATGCGCGGTGATGGAAACATCCCCTACGTTTTAGCAATGGAGGGCGCCGACCTAGTTAAGCGTGGCGATCCGAAAAACGATTCCAAGTTATGGGATCAGATGACGTATGGAACTGCGGCATACGTTGGTGAGGGGATAATCGCGTTTGACCTCTACTGTGGCAAGCCGGCTTGGCGTGCCTGGATTGAAAAGGCGGTCCGGCCGAATATCGAGTTTCTGCTTCGGACTCAACTCCCGGACGGCACGTGGTCGCGGCTGGGTGAGAAGACATGGGACCGGACCCGTAGTCCAGGAATCATCAATTATCTGACGTGGTATTACGACCACGTCGAGAAGAACCCGCGCATCGTGAAAGCAGTCCGACGCTTTGACGCGTTCATCTTGAATCCTCAAAACGGAAAGTCATACGGTCAGCTGTACGAAGGAGCGAACCCGGGTCCGGTCGACCTCTCCGCTGCTTTCAACACGGCAACAAGCCTTACTGGTCGAGCAATCGCAGACATACTATCGCCCGGCGTCGATGCGAGATGGTGACGAGTGATCAGTGTGTAAGGGATCCATAGAAAGGCGTAGGTTCCTTAAGGGCTCGGCGGTCGGAGCCGGAAGCATGGCTGCAGATCTAGGCTTCGGAATTCTCGCTCCCGCCGCAACAGGAGATCCGAATCCGCTTATCCGGGAAGCAACGCGAGCAAGCAAGCTCGTCGAGGTGCCTAGCACGAGCTTCGAAATAGATGATGCTTTAACGAAAATCAAGGTCACCGTCGTGGTGGGAAAGTTCCTGATGGCTCCGACTGAGATGACCCAGCAGGAATTCGATGCGGTGACCGGCTATAACCCTTCCTTTCACCAGGGTCTGGATTTACCGGTCGAGAACGTAAGCTGGTGGGAAGCCATTCGATGCTGCAACTTGCTCAGCATTAGGGATGCCCTGCAGCCCTGCTACAACCTCGAAAACGGGTTTGTGATCTGAAGAAAAATGGGTATCGCTTACCAACCGATGCGGAGTGGACTCATGCGGCTGGCTCCTTGCTCGCGCCCGGCGCCGCAAATGCTGCCGCGAACCTGGGTTCTTCCGACACAACAAATGTCGACCGTCTGATTCGACGAGTGCAGACCTCGGCTACGAAACCGGTGTGCAGCTACGCTCCCAATGAGTATGGCCTCTACGACATGCTTGGGAACGTCTGGGAGTGGTGTACTGACTACTTCAATCCTCTACGTACGCCGCAAGCCTCTTATAATTCGGCCGGGCCACTGCGAGGGTTGGGGCGTATGGTGCGGGGCGGCTGCTTCATCAGCACGACTTCCCATTGGTCCCGCGGATACCGATCGTGTCTAGAACCCGAGTACAAGAGCCGTTTCACCGGATTCCGCGTTTGCCGCACGGCCGAGTCTAGGGCTCTACTTCCACGAAGACATCACGATCCCAAATGGTTCGAGCCCTATAACGATCCACCCCCGGGATTCGAAAGTTCAGTTGGCGATTTGTCGTCGCTAATAGAAGGTGTGAATACGATCGCCGAGTGGGAAATTCGCCGGACATCAATTCGAGCGAAATGGCTGAAGCTGCTGGGCTCAATGGAGATAAATCCCCCGCCGCCTACAACCAAGATAGTTGAGACGGTTACCGATCAAAACTACACCGTAAAGTTGATCTACCTGCAGGTTGAACCGGACTGGTGGGAGAAGATTCTCGTCATGATGCCGTGCGCGGCTATTACGCGTCCGCGGCCCGTTGTAATCGTGCCTTTTTACGACGTAGACACACCGGCGGCCCGGGACTTATCGGGACGTGAGTTCCTGGGGCCTGGCGTCGACGGGTATGCCTACGCCGCAGTGCAGAAGGGTTTCATCGCGGTAGCAATTCGGTGGTTCGGTGAGAGCTATGGTGAGTCGTATAGCGAGGCTGTGGCAAACCTCAAATTACGCCACCCTCATTGTACCGGCCTTGGAAAGTGGGTCTGGGATTCGCAACGGCTGCTCGACTACCTGTGCACTCTGCCCGAGATAGACCACGAGCGGATCGGGATCATTGGGCACTCGCTCGGGGGGAAAATGGCGCTATACGCGTCGGCGTTTGACGATCGGATCAGCTCTGTGGTTTCGAACGAGCTTGGGATTGGCCTAACGTTCTCAAATTATGAAGACTACTGGTATTTCGGCGATTTCATTCGGGAGGTCGACAGGCGTACCGATCAGCACGAATTACTTGGATTGATCGCACCGAGACCGTTTTTGCTAATAGGCGGCGATACATTCGACACGGCTAAGAGTTGGCATTACATAAATGCTGCGCGCCAAATATATAAACTCTACGATAAGCGGCTCAACATCGGCTACTTAAACCATCACAAGGGGCACATGCCGACTCCTGAGGCCGTCTGGCGTGCGATGGAGTGGCTGTCAGACTTCCTGGGACCGGCGGCCTGAGCGCAGCCTCGCAATATGGAGAATGTATCCAGCTACGGAAGCGACCGCTTGTACCAACTCTATCGGAACCTTCTGCTCGATGACATCGTTCCCTTCTGGGCAACACACGGCATCGATTGGGAGTATGGCGGAATCTTTAGCTGCATCGCAGACGACGGATCCATTATCAGCGGCGACAAATACATCTGGTCGCAAGCACGTTCTGTCTGGACGTTTTCTGCGCTGTACAACCGGATTGAAAAAAGGCCGGAGTTCTTGAGGATTGCCCAGAACTCGATTCGTTTCCTGTTGGCCCATGGGCGGGATGAACAGGGCTCCTGGGTGTACCATACGACTCGCGACGGAACGGTCGTTGAAGGGCCGATCAGCATTTATTCCGACTGCTTTGTCGTGTATGGATTCAGTGAATATTGCCGGGCGATCGCGGATTCGAGCCTGCTCTCGATTGCCGTATCGACCTTTGAGCGAGTATGCCGGCGAGTTGAGGCCCCCGATTTTAGAGAGACTGCGCCGTACACTCTTTTCCCGGGACGCAAAATTCACGCCGTTCCCATGATCCTCACGGAACTGAGTAACGAGCTTTTCCAGACCACTCGGTTTGCCGGTCTCGAATCTCTCCTCGACCGTTTCCTGGGCCAGGTGATGAATCACTTCCTGCGTCCCGAACGGAGGCTCTTGCTCGAGTTTCTCAGCGACACTTGGGAGGAACTGCCTCCCACTGAAGGTACAGCTGTTATGCCCGGCCACGCGATAGAGTCGATGTGGTTCGTGCTGCATGTCGCACGCCGGCGAGGAGATCGTAAGCTCGTCGAGAGGGCAAGCGAAGCGATCCGATGGCATCTGGAGGCCGGATGGGACCAGGAATACGGCGGCATATTTCTGGGCATCGATGCCGAAGGCCGAGAGCCGTTCCTTCGTAATTGGGACAAGAAGGCATGTTGGCCTCATACAGAGGCTCTATATGCGCTTTTACTTTCGTATCAGCTCACGGGTGAGCAGTGGTGTTTGGAGTGGTATGACAAGGTGCATAAGTGGTCATTCGCTCATTACCCGGTTCTTAGCGGAGAATGGCTTCAACGCCTTACGCGTGAAGGTAATCCTACAAACGAGGTTATCGGTCTTCCAGTGAAGGACCCCTTTCATTTGCCGCGCGCCGCAATCCTGATTACGCAACTCATGGCGGAGTCGGAATCCACATAGCCATCATGCGACAAAGATGATGACCATCCCGAAATTGAGGTGGGTCATCGCAGCTCTGCTGCTGCTCGCGACGATGCTCAATTACATCGACCGGCTGACTCTGTCGGTGGTAATCACTGATCTGCGGAAAAGCTTCGCTCACCGAGCAGGGCTATTCGCAGATTATCAGTCTATTTCTTGTGGCGTATGCCATCATGTACGCCCGTTTCGCCTACCTTGTGGACGGCTTGGAACACGTAAAGGCTTCGCGGCTTTCATGCTTGGCTGGTCACTACCACAGCTGCTTCACGACTTGGTGCGTGGCAAATGGTCGTTAGCATACCGCTTGATGCTGGGGCCAACGGAGCCTGGGAACTTTCCCGCTGCGGTCAAAATGATCGCTGAGTGGTTTCCCCTAAGCCAGCGAGCCATCGGCGTCGGAATCTTCAGTGCGGGATCATCTCTCGACTTTGCGACCGCCAATCCCGATGATGGTTTTCCTCACGTTCGCTATGCATGATTCGCTTTCTTAGCCAGCGGCGCGCTTGGTTTTGTCTGGCTCGCGTTTTGGCTACTTCTCTGCCGTGTTCCGGCCCAGAATAGTGGCTCGCACCGATGAGCTTCGGGGGTTGAACGCAACAGTAGCAGTGGGGGCAGCCACAGCCTCGGCGCCCACAGATCTCCTGGCATGAACGCTTAAGAATGAGACCGTGTTGGGCGCTGATTCTGGCCCGGTCCCTAACCGACCATCGATCTACTTCATCGTATTCTACCTGCCGGAATACCTGCACAAGGAACTATTAGGGCTCGCGATCTGGATCGCAAATCTGCAAACCCTGACCGGGGATCCATTTCCCGGTTACCAAATCGGAGCAGTCAGCGGCTTATCCGGCACGGGCGGGGCTCTCGCAAATTTCATCGGCAATCTCGTCCACGAGATATGTAGTCCCGAGATTCTCGTACCCGCCGGTATTTGTTATAGCTGGCCTGATGCATCCAGTAGCGGTCTTGTTACACAGGCTCATCCCGGAAAGAATTCCCAAAAATTCAACTGCTCGTGGACAGAAGGCTATATTTGTATGCAGAACCTCCAACGTCAGTTAGTTTTCGGCATACGCAAAGTACTAGAAATTGTTTTACCGCAGGCCCGCGCGTTCAAGTTCTGCCCCCGGCGCTACTTGAACGGGCGTGCTTTCATGGCACGCCGCCGCTGAGGAGGTATCGTTCGGCAAGCTGCTTCTCTCCATCAAGCTCTTCTTTTGCCCGCATTCTTTGGTACATTTCCCGAGCCCGGTTTGAATCCTTAGTCCTATTCGCGCGCTTATAAAGCATTGCCAGACGCGACCAAGCCGGCCTGAAGCTGGGATGCGTGCTCACGATGTGCTCGAGATCCGAGATTGCGGCTGACAAGTCTCCTCTGGCTTCGTCGACTTTGCTGCGAACAAGCCAGCAGATTGTGCAGTCGGGGATGGACTTCTGAACCGTGTCGAGATCTGCCAGCATGTCACCCCAGTCCGTTGAATTGAGTTTGGACCGCGAAGCTGCTCTAAGATAGAAAAGGTATGGATTTCGATTCCCCGCGCGGACAGCGGTCGAGGTTTCTCCTTCGCATCCGGAATAGTCGCCGTCCATGTAGAGCGCGTGCGCAAGAACAAGCCGGGCCGGGCCGAATTCCGGGTTCGTTTTCAGAATGCGCCGCGCCGTCTCGGTTGCGTCCGCAGTTCCGGCGAACGATTGTGCAAGGGCCAGGCTTAGCAGAATGTAGACCGAGTCAGGATGATACCGGAGGCCTCTTTTCAGCGTTGAGATCGCCTGAACAAAGCTCTGATGTCGTATGTAAAAGATACCGAGGTCGAGAACATATGGCTCTCGTTCAGGCTTCGCTTCCGCGGCAAAGACGAGATCTTTTTCGGCATCCTTATCCTTGTTTAACGAAGCTTCGAGCTTCCCTCGCAAATAGCGAAAGGGGACTGTGTTCGAAGCGTCACGCCAACCCTGGAGGGTCGACAACGCCTCTTGAGGTTTACCTAGAGCCATCAGTGCTAACGAAAGATTATAACGGGCTTCGGCGTCGTCGGGATTGCGAACTAAGATGCTGCGAAATATGTCTGCGGCGTCTGCGTATTTCTCTTGTTGCGCCAACTGCAGTGCCCTGGCAAGCCCGTCATTTCTTTGTTCGGTCCAGATGAGTCCGACAGCGACAAACGCAATTTGCAATATCCGGATCATTAGTGACTGACTATTCTCTCAATTGTGAGAGAGAAGCCTAAAAGAACAAAGAGAACACGCTGTGAGCCTCGCGCGACGCTTGGGGGCAGAATGTGGACGGGGTTCCCCAGAGACGCAAATCTCGGATTCTAGGATCTGATCTAAAAGATCTCTGCAAGCGCCGCAGATTTGCGTGGTTGAGTTCATCTTAAAGCTCTTCACAAATACGGGATCATGCTATTAGCCGAGAAAAGGCCAGCTTAACATCGACACATCCAACAATTCTGTAGTTTCGAGTGGGTCAGACTGGACCTTTTGATGCCGGGATGGGGTCCAGGGCAAAGGCGGCTTGGGAGCGCCTTTCCCTAGTCAGTCCCGTAGAAATTGTCACGCCGCATCTCCCAGTTTCGTAATGTCTCCTTTTGCTCTCGGAGGGGTTCCATGTTGAGGTACTGCATGGCCGCAATCCAGTGACCTGCTCCCCGAAATCTGCACGAAGTTGAATATGATTTCGTACGGAGGAAAGGGGAAGAAGGATGCCGAAGAGCAAGCACAGTGAGGCCGCGATTATTGCGGCGTTGCAACAGTTGGATGCGGGACGTAAGGCGGCCGATGTGGCCCGCGAAGCGGGCGTAAGCACGTACACGATCTACGCCTGGAAGGCGAAGTACGGCGGCATGGACGTCAGCCAGGCGCAGGAACCGGCTTCGGTATCGGCCGGGTCAAGCGTGCAGCTGAGCTGGGGGGTAAACGGGTCCGAGTACAACATCATCGACCCGGTGTTGGGCGCCGTGCGTGGAAACACGGCGGTTGTAAAGCCGACCAAAACGACCACCTACAGGCTCAGCACTACGAATCAATATGGACGCAGCGTGAAGTATGTGAAGGTGATTGTTCAGTGAGGGCTGAC
>JBPCLH010000201.1:0-1756 GCA_051003475.1 Bryobacteraceae bacterium | reverse complement strand
TACGTTATCGGGATTACCGATGTCGATCGTCACGACCATCGCGGTGTTGGCAACGGACAGTGTCCGCCTCTGCACCTCACGAATTGTAGGCCAAAACTCAGTTGCGTCGGACTCGAAGCTGGAAATTTGTACAAACAGGAATGGGAAGCTACCCTCACGCCAATGCATCCGCCAATCCGCTATCAGCGCCGGGAACACCTTTTCATACATGGGCGGGCGCAACGCCCCGCTGTTCGATTCCCCTTGATACCAGATCACTCCTTTGATGGCGAACTCGACAGCCGGAGCAATCATCCCGTTATAGAGCCACGCGGGCGCCCACGACGCCGGATCGGGATGCCAGGCGTGCTTCGGTGGGTTCTGCTTCGCTCCTTCTGCCGCTGCGTCCTCACGCTTTTCCGCTCTCAGTTGTGCAGACATATCGGCTTGCGCGTCCACCATTTCAGCCCGCGCCGCAAACACTGGCATCAGTCCCGCATCCGATGAAAGTCCATTCAGCTGCCATGCGTATAAAAGCCAAAAGCCTTCTCGCTTCCGAGAAAGAACGCAGCATGCGCGAGGAAGAAGAACGTGTTGTTGCATAGCTATCTTTCATTTGCCCAATCGTTTGGGGCACACAGAAGTCCTTGGGAAATCCTAACATCGCGATCGTTCGAAAACGCGCTTGCAGCCGGTTTTCCTGCTCTCTTGAACCAGCTATCTAAAGAGCGATAAGTCGATACAGTCGGCCATGGCTTTGTAGCCGGCGTCTTTGGGGTGGAGGTGGTCGCCGCTATCAAAGGCTGGTGCTATGTGGCCGGGATTGGCGGAGTCTTGAATTGCCTTTTCGAAGTCAATGACGGCGTCGAACGCTCGGCTAGTGCGGATCCACTCATTCACGGCTTTGCGCTTCATTTCCTTCGCTGCGGAGAAATAGCCGGGGAAGGAGGTGCCGACGAATGGGGTGAGGGTGGCGCCGTAGATTTTGATGCCCTTTTCGTGGCGCGCTCGATCAGCTGCTTCAAACCCGCGATGATGTCTTCGGCGCTGACCTGTTCGTTCGGGAAGAGATTGGGTCCGGCGTGGCCGAGATCGTTGATGCCTTCGAGGACAATCACGTATTTGACACCCGGTTGGGCCAGAACATCACGATCGAAGCGGGCGAGCGCACTGACGCCGAATGCGATATTGGAGTTTGGATCGTGAAGAATGCGGTTACCGCCGTGGTGTCAGCGATCGCTGGAAGAGCATCGCTGACTTCACCCGGTTCCCACGCGCTCAGCTTCGTGAATGAACAGGAACTGCATGAGATGGCGCGTCAGCTCCGCTCAGATGTCTGTTAAATACGAGGTGAATAGCGCTCATCTGGCGATCGCGATGTAACTTGAACGTTTCCAATCGATTGGCAGCCAAACGAGCACTCTCTCCGAGAAATATGTCCGAAAGTGGACTGCCTCCCCGGTCCGGTTTCGAACATGCGACCCTTTCGTTTACAGCCCTGAGATAAGCGGTTTATTTTCAGCGGCGAGGTCTGGTTGCAGGGTTCGCGTAGCGCGCGTGGATGGATTGACGCTTCACGTCGAACCGGTACCACATCTGGATTAACGAAGCATAGCGGTGAAATTCTGAAAGGACCATGATTGGACGCGCGCAGCCGTGGTCCATCGCGAAGAGTCCAGGAATTAAGCTCAACCTGACGGACTAAGTGGATCACCAACAGCCCTGCCGAAGTAGATGGTCCACAGGATCATGACAGCGTTGCGGGTTTGGACGGCTC
>JBPCLH010000200.1:0-13324 GCA_051003475.1 Bryobacteraceae bacterium | reverse complement strand
GTATACTGGTGACGCAAACATAATTGATCAGGGCAAGGGATCTCTTGATCTTTTTTTCTCTAGGAGAACCAGCTTGAAGCGCGCCGGATCTGACGATTCCCTCCGCTGTTCGTTCTGCCATAAAAGCCAAGACGTTGTTGGCAAGCTCATTTCGTCGCCGAGCGATTATCCCCGTGCATACATCTGCGACGAGTGCATCGCGGTTTGCAACTCTATCATCGAGGACGATCGCCACGATCAGAGCTATGGCACGCCTGGTAAGCTGCCGCGCCCCCTTGAACTTAAGGAATATCTGGATCAGTACGTCATCGGTCAGGATGCCACAAAGAAGAAATTGGCAGTGGCTGTATACAACCACTACAAACGGATTCAGATGAATAAGCAGCGCGGCAACGAAGTCGAGCTGTCTAAATCCAACATTCTGCTGATCGGGCCGACTGGAACGGGTAAGACCTTACTCGCTCAAACTCTCGCCAGGATCTTGGACGTCCCATTCGCTATTGTGGACGCGACGACGCTGACCGAGGCAGGGTACGTCGGCGAAGATGTTGAAAATATTATTCTGCGCCTGCTTCAGAACGCCGACTGGGACGTGCAACGAGCCCAAACAGGCATTATCTACATTGACGAGATCGACAAGATTGGGCGGAAAGACGAGAATCCGTCGATTACGCGGGATGTTTCGGGGGAAGGCGTACAGCAGGCGCTGCTCAAGATCTTAGAAGGTACCATTGCCAACGTTCCTCCTCAAGGCGGCCGCAAACATCCGCACCAGGAGTTCACGCCAGTTGATACCACTAACATTCTGTTCATCTGCGGCGGAGCCTTTATCGCTCTTGAGAAGGTGATTGCCCGGCGCATCGGAACGAAGTCGATTGGATTTGTGGCGCCTGACGAGAAAGATGCGGCGCGGCGGGGCATGAATGCGGCGAGGCGCGACCTCGACCTGCTTGGACAGTGTCAACCCGTTGACCTGATTAAATACGGCTTTATCCCAGAGTTCATCGGGCGAATGCCGGTCACGGCTGTGCTCGAAGATTTGTCCAAGGAAGCTTTAGTTCAGATTCTGACTAAACCGAAGAACGCCATCGTGCGCCAGTATCAGAAACTGTTCGAGTTCGAGAATGTTAAACTGAAATTTACTGATGAAGCGCTCGAAGCCGTAGCGCAACTTGCCATGGAGCGCAAAGTCGGCGCGCGCGGTCTACGCATGATTCTGGAAGATCTCATGTTAGACCTGATGTACTATCTCCCGACATTCAAGAAGATTCGTGAGTTCGTAGTCACCAAGGAGATGGTGCTCTCACAGAAGATCAATATGGCTGTACTTGAGAAGGCGGGCTAACGAGCCGCCTTATTGTTTCGAGACTTTTCCGCGGCTGCGGCTTCTAAGACATAGGAGTTCCCGGGTTCTCTCTTCCGTCCCCCATTCGAGGGACAAATCTACCTAGAAAGTAAAGATGGTTACGACCAAAGATAAAACAGATACCAAACGGTTGCCCATGATGCCGATTCGGGACGTGGTCATTTTCCCTTACATGATGACCCCCTTCGTGGTCGGCAGGGAATCGAGTGTGCGTGCGCTCGAAGAGGCACTCTTGGGTGACAAGAAGATCTTTCTCGCTACCCAGCACGACGCCTCGATAGATGAGCCGCGGCCAGACGAGATCTACTCGGTTGGAACCGTAGCAAATATCGTTCAGAGCTTGAAGCAGCCCGACGGGAACATCAAGGTTCTTGTCGAGGGAGTCGAGCGTGGCAAAATCGTTTCCGTTAGCGAGGAAGAAGGTTACTTTCGAGCCGTCGTCAAAACGACCACCTACAAAGTGGAGCAGGGAAGTCAACTCGAGGCGCTTACGGGCCGCGTCACGAATCTCTTCGAGCAGTACGTGAAGCTCAGTCAGAACCTCAACTACGAGACCATGATCGCGGCGATCCGGGTCGATGATGCCGGGAAGCTCGCTGACACGGTCGGCGCTAACCTCCAGCTGACGATTGAAGAAAAGCAGGAGTTGCTCGAAATCTTTGATCCTATCGATCGGCTGACTCGGGTTGCCGAGCTGCTCGATATCGAGATCGAGAAACTGAACGTGGATCGCAGCATCCAGGGTCGCGTGAAGCGGCAAATGGAACGCGCTCAGAAGGAATACTACCTTAACGAGAAGATCAAGGCGATCCAAAAAGAGCTCGGGCGCGGAGAGAAAAGCGAATTCGATGAGCTGAAAAAGAAGATCGACACAACCGGGATGACCAAGGACGCTCACGAAAAGGCGATGGCCGAACTGAAGCGGCTGGAAGGCATGCCGCCGATGTCGGCCGAATCTACGGTCTCTCGAAACTATCTCGATTGGCTGCTCGCCGTGCCATGGAAGAAGCGGACTAAGGAAATTCGAGATTTGCGCTACGCCCGCCAAATACTTGAGAGCGATCATTACGGGCTCGAGAAGATCAAAGAGCGTATTCTGGAATTCCTCTCCGTCCGGCGGCTGGTTCAAAACCCCAAGGGCTCCATTCTTTGCTTTGTCGGAGCTCCGGGTGTTGGCAAGACGTCGCTCGGAATGTCTATTGCAAAGGCAACTGGACGTAAGTTCGTGCGGCTATCGCTTGGGGGCGTCAGGGATGAAGCGGAAATTCGAGGACATCGCCGGACTTATATTGGCGCGTTGCCCGGTCAGCTGATTCAGATGATGAAGAAGGCGGGAACCAAGAATCCCGTCCTCATGCTTGACGAGATTGACAAGATGTCGATGGATTTTCGCGGGGATCCATCTGCGGCATTATTGGAAGTACTTGATCCGGAACAGAACTATATGTTTATGGATCACTACTTCGACGTCGAGTACGATTTGAGCCAGGTATTTTTTATTGCCACGGCCAATGTACTGCACACCATTCCGGCACCCTTGCAGGACCGCATGGAAGTGATCCGGTTGTCGGGCTACACGGAGCTGGAAAAGCTGGAAATCGGGAAACGCTTCCTCGTTCCTAAGCAGAGAAAAGAGACCGGTGTTAACGAAGACCAGGTCGAATTCAAAGAGGACGGGTTACAGACGCTGATCCAGTCATATACTCGGGAAGCAGGCGTCCGAAACCTCGAGCGTGAGATCGGCAATATCTGCCGCAAAGTAGCGCGGAAGGTGGTCGAAGCACAATCGGCGGAAATTCCGGAATCTGAACAGCAGGCTGCGCAGTCGGGCGAAGTGGTCGAAGAAGACGTGCAGGCGGAAGAGCCAACCAAGAAGAACAAGAAGAAGGTAAAGAAGGAAGAAACTGAAGCGGTTGTTCCGATTGAGAAGGTAGTCTTAACTCCTTCCACGGTGGCCGATTTATTGGGGCCAGCTCGCTTCCGGGATCTCGATACTGAAAAGACGAATGAAATTGGCGCCGCTACAGGGCTAGCTTGGACGGAGGTGGGTGGATCGATTCTCACGACTGAAGCCACGATCATGGAAGGTCGCGGCAAAATGACAACCACTGGGAAATTGGGTGATGTCATGCAGGAATCGGCTCAGGCCGCAATGAGCTACGTCCGGTCGCGAGCGCAATACCTTGGCTTGCCTAAGGATTTTTACAGGCATCTGGATATTCACGTACATGTGCCTGAAGGTGCTATTCCGAAGGACGGGCCGTCAGCGGGCATCACGATCGGTACTAGCATCTGCAGTTCACTCACGGGTATTCCGGTTCGTTGCGATCTTGCAATGACGGGTGAGATCACCGTACGGGGCCGGGTGCTTCCCATCGGAGGTTTGAAGGAAAAACTGCTTGCGGCACACCGGCACGGGATTTTCGAAGTGATCCTGCCAAAAGATAATGAAAAGGACTTGGCAGACGTTCCTGAGAACATCCGTAAGGACATGAAGCTCAACTTCGTTTCCTCAATGGACGAAGTCCTCAAAATCGCACTCGAACGGGAGATTGTAGCCCTGCCGTTAGCGCCTGCCGCAACGGCCTCAGAACTTGTGGCCAGGCCTGCGGAAGACAATCTGATGCATTAAGGCTGGTTCAGGCATTAAGGCCCGAGCGTGGGATCAATCGTGGTAAGAACCGAAGCAGCAGCGAGCCTGATCACCAGTGCGGCGCACGCGGGACAGTTTCCCGTGGAGGAGCGGCGGACATCATCGCTTGAAATCGCGTTTTTGGGGAGAAGCAATGTCGGCAAATCCAGCCTCTTGAACTGCCTTGTGCGCCAGCCGGGACTAGCATTCACGAGCGCACGGCCGGGATGTACTCAGCTCATCAACTTCTACTGGATAGACAATGGGATCCAATTCGTAGATTTGCCGGGATATGGCTATGCGCGAGTCTCACTTGAAGAGCGAGCCGGTTGGAAGAAGTTGATCGAAAGCTATTTGCTGGGGCGGCAGAATCTCGCATTATCGTTTCTCATCATCGATGCCAGGCGTGGGTGGATGGACATGGATTTGGAGCTCAAAGCCTGGCTTGAGTTTCACAACCGTCGATATCAGGTGATCGTCACCAAGATCGACAAACTGAAGAGCAGTAACCAACTGAAATCCGGGCTGGCCGCGATCCAAAAGGAATTGAAGGATCAAGAGCTAGTGCCGTTCTCGGCCGCAGATGGCCGGGGAGTGAGGGAAATTTGGCAAGTCATCTCGAAGATCAAGAACCAGTAGTCGCGTCCGGCGCCTCGACGGAAACTAAGCCCGCCGAGAAGCCCCAAGAGGCGAACGGGGAATCCGAAGGCGATGCCGCCACACCGGCGGACGGAGTCAAGGCTCCGGAAGGGAGCGAATCTGGGCCACCAGAGCAGCGAGCGGACAGGCCCACGGCCAGCAGGCTAAGGACAGCCGCGAATGAAGCGAGACTGCCGGACGCCAGGGGAAATGGCAGAGGCCCCGAGGGCAGACTGGCGTCGGATGCGCCCAAAAGGGTAGTTACGGACGTAAAATCGCCGGGCGAGAATAAGCCGGTTGAGGCCAAGCCTGTCGAGCCGAAGCCCATCGAAGCTAAGCCTGCGGCGGCCGCAACAGACGGCAAGCCGCCAATCGTCCCTGCGCCGGAAGGAAAAACTGGCCCTGAACCGAAGCCGCCGGAGGGTGGATTCGGCCATGGCGGCCAGCGCAGGGGGCGCCATTCCATCGGCAACACGGGTGCTCAAAATCAGCGGAACGGAACCACTACGCTTGATTTGGTTGAGCTGAAGGACATGAGCATACAGGCGCTCAACCAGATTGCCAAGGACCTTGGGGTTCCCGGAGCGGCTGGCCTTCGCAAACAAGAACTGATCTTCAAGATTCTTCAAACGCAGGCCGAGAAAAGCGGGCTGATTTTTTCCGAAGGTGTGCTGGAATGCCTGCCGGATGGTTTCGGTTTTTTGCGCGCGCCCGAATACAACTATTTGCCTGGTCCCGACGACGTCTATGTTTCGCCGTCGCAGATTCGCCGTTTTGATCTTCGGACGGGCGACACTGTTTCTGGCCAGATTCGACCGCCGAAGGAAGGTGAACGTTACTTCGCGCTAATCAAAGTTGACGCGATCAACTTTGAGCCGCCGGAGGAAGCGCGAAACAAGATTTTCTTCGATAACCTCACCCCGCTCTATCCCGAAGAACGGGTGAAACTCGAGACGGCAAAGGACAACTTCTCGGGGCGCGTGATGGATCTACTCACGCCACTCGGAAAGGGACAGCGGGGTCTGATTGTGGCTCCTCCCCGAACTGGTAAAACGATGCTGCTGCAAAGCATCGCGAACTCAGTCACGACCAATCATCCCGATGTCAGCCTTATCGTTTTGCTAATCGATGAGCGACCGGAAGAAGTCACTGACATGCAGCGCTCGGTGCGAGGCGAGGTGATCAGCTCTACCTTCGATGAACCAGCTTCACGCCACGTTCAAGTAGCGGAAATGGTAATCGAAAAAGCTAAACGGCTTGTCGAACACAAGCGTGATGTGGTGATTTTGCTCGACTCCATTACCCGCTTGGCTCGTGCTTACAACACGGTCGTTCCCCCATCCGGCAAGGTGCTATCCGGTGGAGTGGATTCAAACGCACTGCAGCGTCCGAAGCGGTTCTTCGGAGCAGCGCGCAACATTGAAGAAGGGGGATCGCTGACGATTGTTGCAACGGCTTTGATCGATACCGGCAGCCGCATGGATGATGTCATCTTTGAAGAATTTAAAGGCACCGGCAACATGGAGATCCATCTCGATCGCAAACTGGTTGACAAGCGCGTGTTTCCGGCGATTGACATCAACAGAAGCGGCACGCGAAAAGAAGAGTTGCTCATGCCTCGTGAAGAGCTGAATCGAGTCTGGATCCTGCGCAAGGTGCTCAATCCGCTTTCGCCCGTGGAGTCGATGGAACTTTTGCTCGATAAACTTGGTAAAACGCGATCTAATGCGGAATTTCTTGCTGCCATGAGCGGCTGATAAGCTCAGCACATCCTTTTCTCCCCATATAAATGGGACGCATACGTATTCTCTCTGACACCGTCGCGAACAAAATCGCGGCGGGGGAGGTGGTAGAGCGGCCCGCTTCTGTTGTTAAAGAACTTCTCGAAAACGCGCTCGATGCGGGTGCCACTGAGGTCCGAATTGACACGGAGAATGCGGGCCGGCGCCTGATTCGCATTCAGGATGATGGCTGCGGCATGCTGCGGGACGACGCCTTGCTCGCGTTCGAGCGACACGCGACGAGCAAGCTTAGCGACGTAAAGGATTTGCTCGCGATTGCGACGCTCGGCTTCCGCGGGGAGGCGCTACCGTCTATTGCTTCTGTCAGCCGGCTCGTTCTCGAGACGCGCGCCAGCGAAGAACAGACCGGTACCGCAGTCGAGATCGCAGGCGGCAAGCTGCTTCGTTGCGATCAGATAGCGCGACCCATCGGCACGACGATTTCGGTGCGGGATTTGTTCTTCAATGTGCCGGCCAGGAAGAAGTTTCTGCGTTCCGATCCGACGGAGTTGGCGCATATCGGATCACTCGTTACGCATTACAGTCTGGGACATTGCAATAAACGATTGGAGTTGCACCATGAAGGGCGAGAACTGCTCAGCGTCACTCCTGTCTCGACGCTGCGGGATCGAGCTTTCCAGGTTTTTGGAGCCGCGGCGATCGAAGATTTGGTCGACTTAGGTCCTCGAACTCTTGAATTGCCTCTTGCTCCGCCTCACATAGCGCCGAATGTGCGGACGCGGCCGGCGGATCATGAACCTGAGTTTGCTTTATTCACGCTGGAGGGCTTGATTTCAGGACCGGACGTACAAAAGCTCAACCGCAATTCCGTTTTTGTTTTTGTGAACGGACGATTGATTCGCGACAAAGTGCTTCTGCATGCAATTTCTGCTGCATACTACAACCTGATGCCGGCAGGTTGCTATCCATTTGCCTTGCTGTTTCTCAATTGCGATGCGGGCGAAGTGGATGTGAACGTCCACCCATCTAAAACGGAGGTTCGCTTCCGCCACGGTTCGATAGTTCACGACTTTGTACGTGACGGAATCCGCGAAGTCTTGATGGAGAGGCGGCCGGTATCGAGCATGCCGCTGCCGAGTTCACCTGTCATGCAGCTGCAACGCGCGGCTGATCTCCCGTTTTCTGAGTTCACGGCCACAATGGAACGCGCAGCCTTTGAAATTGGTTCTTTGGAGACGAACCAAGTAGTAATAGCTGAACTGCCCGAGGTAGCGATCAGCACTCCGCCGAAACCGTTCGTTTCTGAGGGAGTGGGTGCCGTGCACACACCTCCTCTGATTCGCCGAGTTCCCGACACCCACGGAGCGCTAGAACAGCTTCCAAGCGATTGGGACCGTGTCGACACACTTGCGGCGCTTCCGGATTTGCGCTCTTTGGGACAGCTGCATGACAGCTTTATCGTTGCGGCGGGGCGAGATGGCTTATGGATTATCGATCAGCATGTAGCTCACGAACGAATTCTGTTTGAGCAAGTTCTGAGGCAGCGCGCCGCGGGAAACGTGGAGGTACAGCAGCTCTTGATGCCTCTGGTGCTACAGCTTTCGTTGGGGCAGCAGTTCGAATATGCCCGTATCGCTGATGAGCTGAACGCATATGGTTTCGAAACGGAGCCGTTCGGGCAGCGCACAATCGCGATAAAAGCCGCGCCATCTGGGGTTGGTCCGGGTGATATTGAAAAGATTGTCTTCGAAATTCTCGAAATTGCCGAGAGCGAATTGCGGTCCGCATCGCTTGACGAGATCAGGCGAAGCGTGTGCGCCACGATTGCGTGCAGGGCGGCGATCAAGATCAATACGAAACTCGAGCCGAAGAAAATCGAGTGGCTGCTGCGCTCACTTGCCGGATGCGAGTACCCAATGACCTGCCCTCACGGCCGGCCGATCGCACTACGCTATAGCACGAAAGATATTCTCAAGAGCTTCCGCCGCATCTAGCGGGAAACCATCTTGTCTACTTCTGCAAACAGCTCCGGCAATCCTACGACGGTGTCTTGATCAGCGGTAAGAGAACCCTCGGGGGGGATCGAAATGCCATCCGGATATTCGGGTGTCATGGTCCAGGCGGTACGCGCCTCCGGATCGATGATCCAAACGCTATGGACACCCCAGCTCAGGTAGTACTTGCCCTTTTTCAAAAGCTTCTTAAGCGAATCTTGGGGTGATCGAACCTCAATGCAAAGCTCGACCGGTTTCGTAGGATAAGGCTGCTCGATTTTCTCCCGGCTGGCTACGACATCTGGAATGGGTTCAGCATCCGGAACGAGCTTCAGCGTGACTTCGGGAAGCGCCTGCCACCCGCGCATGCGCAGCAGAAGCATCAAGACAAATTGCACAGCGCCGTGGAGTGAGGTCGCCAAGGGTTTGGGAATCGCTTCGCCGAACCAGTATTCGTGGTACGGCTTCAAACCATCATAGAGGCGATGGAACTCTTCTAAGGAAAGAGGGGAAGTTGCAGCACTCATATTCCGTATCCCTTCATTCCCATTCTATGGTGCCGGGCGGTTTATGGGTGAGATCGTAAAACACCGCTGCGATTGTAGGTAGATCGAGGAGCTTTCGAGTGAGCCGTTCGAGCATATCCCGATCCATCAGAACCGCGTCCGCAGTCATGCCGTCCACAGAGTTGACGGGACGCAACGCGACCGATTCGCGCGCCCCATCGGTGCCCACGGGTAGAAGAACAACCGGGAATTGCCAGACCTGCTCTTCGAATCCAGTCTCAAGGCAAAAAGCACGCACGATCGCGTCTGCCTCGCGAAGCAGATCAAGCCGTTCTTTGGTGATAGACGCTTTGGAGACGTGCAAAGAGGAGAGTGGAGCTTTGCTGCCGCAAAGCGCAACAACGCGATTCACATCGAAGCGGCTGTTCGTCAATGCCGGGGCAGTCGTGCGAATGTCATCTAAGGCCGGCCTTTTGGGAAGCGCCAGTATGCTCCGATAACTGCGGCAGTCGCCTTGCACTCCAACTGATCGCAGAGGCAGCAGAAAGCCATCGGGCGCCTCCGTCAGGCTCGCTTCTTGATTGGAGCAAAGGCAACGAATCGCGAGGCCGGGACCCGGAAAGGGATGACGCGAGAGAAGTTTTCCGGGAACACCGAGTTCAGAGCCAATCTCCCGAACTTCATCTTTGTAGAAGGACGTAAGAGGTTCGACGATCAGGCCTGTGTCGATCAGTGATTGAATCCCGGCGACTCGATTGTGGTGAGTCTTGATAACATCAGCTTTAGCGGTTCCTCCCGATTCGATTGTGTCTGGGTAAATAGTGCCTTGTCCCAGGATCCAATGCCCGTCAAGGAAATGCTGCGTGGCGAGAATACGCTGTTGCACTCTCACGAATTGCTCGCCGATTGTACGCCGTTTCTGTTCTGGATCGTCGATACCTTCCAAGCTGGCTAGAAATTCCTGTTC
This sequence comes from Bryobacteraceae bacterium, assembly GCA_051003475.1. Taxonomy (GTDB): domain Bacteria; phylum Acidobacteriota; class Terriglobia; order Bryobacterales; family Bryobacteraceae; genus Bog-105. Next base: position 3,478 of record JBPCLH010000200.1, on the reverse strand, counting down.
GGCGTAGTCGACGAGAAAATTCTTGGCTCCCAATTCTTCGAAAGCGCGGTTAACGAATTCTGTTTCGCCCTTCCGCATAAGTCCCGTGTCGACATAGATTCCAAAAACGCGGTTCGGTCCTAACGCTCTAAGGCAAAGCGTATAAGCGACCGTTGAATCCACACCACCGCTCACAAAGAAGAAAACATTCCGATCTTTTACAGCCGAGCGAATCTGCTCTTCGATGACGGGTATGCGTTGCGAAATATTCCAATCTCTTGTGGCGCCACAGACGTCGAATACAAAGTTTTCCAGGATTCGCGTACCGGCGTTGGTATGGACGACCTCCGGATGAAACTGCAGGCCGAAGAGTTTGCGGCGGGTATCCGACATCGCAGCTATGCCCGAGGTCCGAGTAGAGGCGGTGACGCGAAACCCCGGCGGCGCAGAGGCGACGGTATCGCGATGATTCATCCAGATCTGCGAATTCTCGACACCGCTCCACAGAGCATCTGGGAATGCGACCGTGAGATGTGCTACGCCATATTCGCCGCGATCGCCTTTCTGAACCTTTCCGCCCAGATGATGTGCCAGCAGTTGGTGGCCGTAACAGATGCCCAGAACAGGTATGCCGCTAGTAAGAATATGGGGGTCGATATCGGGACTACCGGGGTCATAAACACTGGCGGGACCGCCGGAAATAATGATGCCTTTACGCGAACGCAACTGCGCGACCGGGGTCTCACTCGGCTGAACGTCTGCATACACGCCCAACTCGCGTACTTTTCGCGCGATCAGGTGAGTGTATTGCCCACCCGTGTCGAGGACGGTGATTTGGGGTATCGCAGTTGCAGCACGCTCCTGAACTGAGATAATCGATTCGGCCTCTAGGTCCAAAAACTTTGTTTGAGGTGCCGGAAGCTAACGGCTGGCCCTTTGCTTCTCGTATCGAATCTTGGAGCGCGCAAGCAAATCCCCAGCTTTTGGCATAGCCTCAATCGCCTTCTGCACTTCCGCGTCCTGCATTATGGCAATTTTCTGTGAATCTTCGTAGCTGAAAGCAGTGATGTACATTTCTGCACGGAGCTGATCGCGTAGCCAGCTATGATCACGGGTCCAGTCTTCTTCGCTGAACTGAACGCTCTGTTTCATCAGGTAGTCGTGGAACTCATTGAGCACGGTTTCGTCGGGAGCCCAGCCCTTGGCCAGGTTTGTGTCACGCGTCGAGAAGTAATAAGCGGAGAAATTAAAGAAGCCATTTTTTCTCATGACACTGACCTCGAATGCATCGAGCTTGGGCGTCTGGTACTTCTCATCGGGGCTGATGCCCCCGCCCCCGTACACGACGCGCCCTAGATCAGTTTGCTTTACGTCCATCGGGTTATTCGTTTCAGATCGCTTGCCATAGTAGTAATCAAGGAAGGATATGTTCGAATAGTCGCGTTGAATGAGGCGTCCGCTCGGCGTGTAGTAGTGTTGCGTGGTCAGAGCCAAGCCGGTGTTATCGCTCAAGGGATAAACCGTTTGCACCAAGCCTTTGCCGAAAGTCGTGTCGCCCAGTATCCAGCCTCTATCGTGATCCTGCAACGCGCCCGCAACAATCTCGGCCGCAGAAGCAGAATAGCGGTCGACAAGGACGACAATCGGATAACTCTCGCCGAACTGACTACCTCGCGCGAGATACGGTTTTTCGGAGTACGCACGACCTTTGTGGGAAACAACGACTTGGCCGCGATCCAGCCAATGTCCAGCAACAGCAACGCCCTCCTGGAGCAGACCGCCCGGGTTTTCGCGGAGATCAAGGATCAAACCCTTGATGTTGTTTTCTCCAAGCGTCTTGAGGTTGTCGTCCACTTCCTTGCTGGTCGTCTCGGTGAACGATTGAACGCGCATGTATGCGATTCCGGGCTTGACCCAGAATGCGGTATCGACGCTGTTTCGCGGAATCTCATCGCGGACAAGGTTGAATGTAATGGGCTTTGTCGCGCCTTCCCGGCTGACAATCACCTGAACTTTCGTTCCTTTAGGTCCACGCAGCAGATCTGCGACCTCGGTTGTGCTCAAATTGTCTACGCGCTTGTCGTTCACCTCGAGTAACACATCGCCAGGGCGAATACCCGCCTTGTATGCCGGCGATCCGCCAAATGGATGGATCACCATGGTTTTTCCGGTGCGAGGCTGCGCGCCGATCATCATTCCAATGCCGTAGTACTTTCCGTGCTGCTCTTCACGGAGCCCGGCGAAATCCTTCGGATCGAAGAAGTTCGAGTGCGGATCAAGGGTCCGGAGCATGCCCGGTATGGCACCCTTGTAAATCGCCTTATCAGCCGAAAGTTTGTCGGCGTAATTCTGCTCGATGATGTCGTAGACCTTCGTGAAAGAGTCGATGCTCCCTTTGACGTCTTCGTCCGAAACAGAAACTTTTTGCGGCGCGGCGGAAACGGTCTGAGCACCGGGTCCAAACATGCCGCCCAACAGAGCGCAGGCCGCTAAGAAAAGGGGAATAAAGAGAAAATAACGCCGCTGGGACGACAATCGGACCTCCGGAATCTATCTTCTAGTATAGACGCTGAAAGCGGTGTGCGTTTGGGAGCGGCGCAGACTGCCGAGATTAGTTTAAACTGCTGCTCGCAGCCGTTTAGGGATGGACGATTCGCTGCGGGTGCCCTTTTTGGGAATATCGTCCAACCGCCTGGCTTGATCGCTCACGCACACTAGGAACATGGGCTGACGAGCGTTCTTCAAGAGATCGATTATCCGATCCTGCTGATCTTCCAGGTAAATCGACCTGCCGTCGGTAAGAAGATGAAGCTTCGAATCAATTGACAGCACGTCCGCTAAATGCCGTCCCATCTCGCGTTGAAGAAATCGCAGAACACGGCGGATCTTTTGCAGTGAAAACCCCTTGCGGCGAAGCTCCGCGATGACGGTGATCTCCACAACCTCTTCGGGGAGATAAATCCGCTTGTGTCCTTCGTGCCGGGGTGACACTACCTTGCGTTCGTCCCACCACTGCAATTGGCGAAGGCTGACCTGAGCGATCTTCGCAACATCCGTACTTGTGTATGTCCGTTGGCCTTGTGGTAAATCAGGACGGACTTTCCGTGTTTTGAACATAGCGCCCCGGTTCCGTTTTGAGCGTTGGAAGGCTCACCAAATTGTACTAGACCCTGCAGCAGAGTCAAGCAGGATTAAAGCTAGAGGCCTTTAACCGCCGCCTACGAACTCGACAACTTCGACATGCGAGCCGCTTGGAATGGTTGTCCTTTTCCAATCGCGGCTATGGACAATCGATTTGTTCAGTTCAACAGCTACCCGATCGGACGCGATCTGTAAAAAGTCGAGTAGAGCTGACACGGACTGATTGGGTGCTACGCTTTTAGGCTCTCCGTTGATCCAAATACGAATAAGTTCTGATTGCACGCCGTTCCCATTGCCTCGATATGTATTCTTTCGGTAATTATACGAATTTTTCGGCTGCTCGTCTGGTATCAGCTTT
>JBPCLH010000199.1:0-6649 GCA_051003475.1 Bryobacteraceae bacterium | reverse complement strand
TCTCCCCGTTATCTTAACGGCGGAACGCTCTCTCCATTTCCAGCTGAGGCAGGATAGCCGACTCGCGTTCGCTTCTCCGCTGTCGCCGTGGAAATAGTCATCAGACCAGTTGCTCTTCTTCCACATCACTGACCGATTCGTCGATCACGATCCCCGGCCCCGCTGGTCCCTCATCCAGCTTGCCGTCGTCAAAAATTAGATTCACCATGGGCTCAACATCACGCAGCGAGTTCAGACAGGTGAAATCATGCCACGCATCTAAGCCTGGCTTGTGCAATAGACCCCGCGTAACTCCGTCCCTTGCGTCGCGGTAGCCAAGAATTGCCCCTCCGGTCATGGACTGCGCGGTTGCTTGCCATTTGTCCACGCGTTCCTTCAACTCTGCGCGAACCTGATCGGCAATGTTCTTATCAGCCACTTTGTGGGCTCGCTGTGCGATCGTTTCGATGGCGTCGTGAACTGCCGCATAGCTGTTCTGCAGGCGACCCGCCTTCTGATTGGAGTTGAATTCGCTTCCGCCAAGCCGGATGCAAGACACCAGCAGAGCGGTCAATGCACGACTCATTGCTCCGGGTGAGAACGGCGTCACCGATAGCGCTTCTACGTGCTTGTAAAATGTGGCGTGGTAATGCTCGAAAGTCTCGTAGTGGGAAAGGTCGCGGGGCCTGGTCCAGTTGTAAACACAGCAAACAAGCCCTGGGAACGAACGGCCCACGCGGCTCGTGGCCTGGATGTACTCGGCTGTAGATTTCGGTTGGCCGGCAACGGCCATGAGTCCAAGACGTTTCACGTCTACTCCAACGGAGATCATATTCGTTGCGAGCAAAACGTCGAGAGGCAATGGCGGCAAATTCTTGAACTCGCGCCGTTTAATAAGCTCGTGTCTGCGGGCGGTTACAGCAGGATCGAATTTACGTTCCATGCGATCCAGCAATTGCGGGATATCCGTCGAACTCTTACGCGAGGTGAGTTCATCCACCGCACCGAACGGTATAGTCCGTCGCGTCATTCCGCGCTGGTCCGCCTTGCCTAAGCGCGTCTTTACATCGTCTTCCACTAGGCGGCGCATCCCACCCAATTCGAGCATCGAATTGAAGTAGCCGACCACCGTCATCCAAGGGTCGGCTGCCACGCCGTACTTCTCATAGAGCTCCTGCCCCGCAGCAAGAAAAGCGACATAGACGCGAATCAGTGCCGCCTTCAGTCTTCTGCCGGGGGCGCAGATCCCAACATACAGGCGACCAGGAACAGCCTCTATCGGGCGCTCGAGCGCGAAGAAACTGTCCGTCACATCCAGACCATGCGGCAGAAAAATGCTCACATTTCTGCCAAATACGCCGTGCACTTGGTCCAGAGCCTTGCGGATGGTGGCGGTTGAGGCAACTATCTTGGGCCGGACTGTGGTTTCCCCGATCTTCCAGGTGGACAAGTGATCGACGGCAGTTTCATAGATACCGACCAGCGAACCAAGCGGTCCGCTGATCAGATGCAACTCGTCCTGAATGATCAGGTCGGGCGGGCGTAGCGGATTCGCCGCAACGGTTTTTGCTGCCGGTAATCCGTTCGCCGGGCCATGCGAAAGCGCATCATCCGTTTCAGGGGAACGGAACCCGTGGCGTTCGCAGCGCGACTCAACCCGTCCAAAGAGCACCTGCACTTTGCCGTTCCAGGGCATCTGCGCAAACTTGTCGACAGTGGCGATCAACATGGCCGGCAAAAGCCGATAGATTTCTTCGTCCACGACAATCACTGGAATGCCTTCGAGCGGCGCTTTTGCTGCGGTGAAAGGACATTTGCCGCCGGGATCGCTGCAGAACATCAGCGTTCGCCCGATGTGATTCGGGGCGCTGAACACCTTGATGTCGCGCCCGGCATCCAGCTTTGATCCGCACCACGGGCAAAAGGTGATCTGGTGTGGAGAACCCGCACCTCCGCGTCCTCCGAGAGGCTGCCGGTGTCCGTGCGCTTGTGCAATTGCCTCATGCGACTGCTCGGTTGTGTTCGGAGTTGTTTTCTGACCGACCCACAACCCGAGCCGGAATGGAGTTGCACCCCACTTGCCTTCCTTCTGCCGAAGCATTTCGCAAGCGCAGATTAGTGCAGCAGCTCTCTGGAATTGTTGCAGCGTGAGCAGTCGTAGTGTGTAGCGCATCAACACGGCTATGCCATCATCGCCAGACCGGCCCGCGACCACGCCCTGTAATCGCCGGATCCCTATGACACAGGCGGAAAGACCTAAATAGGCTTCTGTCTTACCTCCGCCAGTGGGGAACCACAGCAGATCGCATAAGTCGTTCCGCTCAGGATGGGTGGGGTCGGTCATTGCGGGAAGGTTCACCAGAATGAACGCGAGCTGGAAAGTACGCCAACTTCGATTCTTTGGGATATCTATAATCTGTGCGTCGCCTGTCTGGTCCTGACGGTTCGCGTCCGCCATCAAGGTTCGCACTCGCTGCAACCACATGGCACGGTTTGCAAACCGGAACGCTTCCGCGGCTTGCTCGTTAGTCTCTAATAGTTCAATACCGGCTTTCAATCGGAGGAGCGACTGCCGGCATTTGTCGAGAGCGGTAACGACAGCGCTCTGATGGAACTTTAACTCGTGTTCGTTCGCCTGCTTTTCGCGCTTGCGAATCCAGCCTTCATATGCGTCGACCAGCGGCCACAGCTTCGAGCGGAGCTGATTTGACGGCGTCTCCGCGAGCTCCTTCATGTCGACGACCAGTCCGGCAAGCAGCGCAAAATCCTTTTCGTCCGGTGGCGTGGCTTGCGCAGCCTCAAAGGTCGGCATGGTTGAGGTGGAGATGCCTTGTGCGCGGCCCGACACTGCAGAACTTTCGGTATGAACACTGACGCCATGACCTACTGCGAACTCGAGGTGCTCCCGATATAGCATGTTCATCGCCTGTTCTTCCGCTAGCGTCGCCGGGTCCATTTTGCCCGGATCCCGAATGAGCGTGCGACAGATGAACACGGGAGCGTTGTCCACGGCCGACACGGATAGCTCTGGCTGGAACAGCCATGCCGAATCTTTCAGCTTTCTTGTCTCGGTTTGACCGTTTACCAGAAACAGGGTCACGCTCCAGCAATCTTGACGCTTGCGGATTGTCCCCTGAACAAAAACATCTGGGCAGTCCGCATCAGGAGCAAACGGCTTGATTTGCCCGTGCGCCAGTTCCAGTGATATCGGAACACCGCTCCGGTGATAACGCCGCCAAACGCGCTTTGCATTTCCGCTCTTGGTTGTTAGAACAGAGCTCTCCTCTTTGAGGTATTGACCCCAGCGCGCGTTCACAATAATGGTCGAAGCCGCTGAATCCACTGAGAACGACAGGCCCAGCGAGGATGGACAAAACGTTGGCGCTGGAGATGCGGTCGGCTCTGCCATCCCCTCTTCCGGTGTGCCGGTGCCGGAAACCGCAAGCTCGTCATCTCCGCCGTCGACCGCGAGTTGGTCGTCTGCAGCAGCGGTGTTGAGATCTTCTTCCGAACCCGGCGCGCCGTGTACGTCAGAGCCTTGCCTACGCGGGGCAAGGATACCAGTGAGGTAGCGGTCTCGGACACTGCGTTCATCTACTTCTTCCTTTGGACCGCCTGCAGGTCCGAGTAGATCCCGATTGACGATGTCGAGCAGTTGCTTCCGAAGCTCGACCGTCGAGGGCGCGGCGGCAGAAAGGACGTTCATGCGATTGTTACCTCCGTGTCGAACAGTCCTGGTTTGCTGGCCGCCTTCTTGCCGCGCGAGATGGTCGTCTGTTTAGATTCTGTAGCACCCTGTTCCTCCGCGTAGCGTTGGTGGTTGAGCTGAAGGAGAAAATCTAGTGATCTGCGCTGAGCTTCAGCGCTTATAGTGAACCGTGTGCCTTGCTTCGTTTCATAGAACCCGTGGTCAAGAGGGAAGGTCCAGCCGTATGCAGCGGCGACCGCGTGATCTAAATCGACGAAGGAACGACGCATCTTAACGATATCCGCCGCTCTTTCGTCTGAGTTGTTGAAGAGCGCAAGGCTATCCGTTAAACCCAGCGAACGAGATCGCATCACTACTTCGCGGGCACTGAGAAAAGCAGTGCCGAAACGTTGCAGAACACTCAGCGTGGGGAACGGAAACGTGGCGAAGCAATCTGACGGCGTATATACGGCATCTGTACGCATGGAAGATCCGCGCACGATCACCCAATGGTAATGAAAAGAGCAGTCGAGTGCCGCGAACAAGTCATCATCGGCGACGAACACGATCAGCTTATGACCGTAGACTTGACCGTTCGGAACAAACGCAGACATTTGAGTTCTGCTTGTTTGCGTTCTGACCAACACACGATCAAGATCAGCGATCGTTGCGTAAAGTTCCGGCCGCTTTTCCGCATAGTGCCACCACCGCTCCCGGTAAACCTTGCGGTTTTTCTTCTCTCGTTCAGGCTTCACCTTTGCTCGAACACTATCCAAGCAGTCGGGATAGTCGGTAGCAACCGGATCGGGATAGTCAGAAGGAACCAAACCGGAGCGCAGCCACTGTTTCTGCTTACGTTCATCTGCCCCGATCCATTTGCCCTTCGCCTCACGGGCTAGCGGCCAATCGCGGAAGTTTATGACCCACCGGCTCGCTGACTGATCCGCGCGGGAATTCAAATCTTCACCATTCAAATACGGGAAGAGAACTTCGGAGTTCTTCGGATCGCGGTCGATCAGCCGTTGCGCTTCGTCCGGTTCCATTATGAATCCCATGCCAAGGACAATCGAGCCTTGAAAGGATTTGCCCTTGTTTTCTTCCAAACGATGCGGGTTGCCGACCGTTGCTCCTGGCACGTTAAGCGCTGACGAAATACCTGCGACTTCGGAATCAACGAGCACGCACGGTCCTCTCCAAGCGCCGCGTCTGCCCCAGACATGGGAGACTTCAAGGTTAGCGACTCCAGGCCATTTCCGGCTCGGTATAGCCCGCATCAGGGTTACGCCGTCCGCTGATAGCTGGTCAAGTCCAACTTCTCGCGTGTCACCTTGCGCAATCGTATTCGTGGCCAGCAGCCCGAAGCAGCCGCTATCTCTCAGAAGTTGCCGAGCCTGCAAAAAGAAGTATGCGGAGTAATCCGCGCTTCCGCGTTGTCCACGCGCGAGGTAGCGAACTAGATACTCGCGGTACGGGTGCCCGAGTAAACCAGTGATTTTCTGGCCTCCAATGAATGGAGGATTGCCAATGATAGCGTCGAATCCATTCTGAAACACGAAGACCTCCGGGAACTCCAGCGGCCAATGAAAGGCTTGTAGCTGTTTGCGGAAAGGCGCTGCCCGTTCTTTCAGATCGGCGAGGTCACCGAAATAGAGGCTTAGTGCAATGTCATGATCTTGCTCCGTCCGGCGCTCGTCCTTGTTTGAGAATGCATCCGAAAGAAGTATGTCAGCTGCCGCCTTCAATTTTTCCGCTTCGTGTTCGGCTGCAGCCAGATGCTTTTGCTGCCGCTCGACATCGGTCAGGCTGCCTGCCGTTATCATCGCGGCAGTTTCGCGAAGCCGGGCAACTTTCTTTATCGTTTCGTCCAAGAATAGAACGTGGTTGGCGGCCTTCTCGGAAGGGTGCAGATCAAATGCCTGCAACTGCTTCTGGCTGACGCCGAGCAAGGAATCGCCGCACTTAATCGCGTGATCCAGGAACGTGAACGGCTTGCCTTTGGCGAGTGTCATGGCTTTGGGCCTCACGCATCAGCCTATGCTCTGGCATGCCGAAACAACCCAACGTAGTCTGCATCACCACAGGCAAAAACAAGCCCAGCAACTGCCTAGAGTGATTCAGTTACCCTCTCTTCCCGGACGTATCGCCCACAAGATTGAGTGCTGGCAAAGCGCTACCAGCATCGATCTTGTCGTCCGAACCCGGCAGATCGCGCCAGCCCTGGGCTTGAAAAACAGATCCATGACCAAGCCAATTCAGCCCATCCCCATTCGAGGACGCACCACACCAAAGGATGACAGCTAGTCCTGATTTCTCGAAGTAACCGATCGAATCGCACACTTTCCGCATGCCGCATACTGAACATTGGGAATTAACCCTGGCAATTACGATTCGATTGACGGCGGCAGCAACTTTTTGAGCGAGCCAAAAAATCACGTTGCAAACAAAGCACTTGTCTCCGGGAGTTCTGGCGCTGTTAACCGAAGTGTTGCCGAGAAGCCAGGTGTTGCTGCTCGAAGCTGCGCCCCGGCCTCCTGCTTGAGTAACCAGGCCACCGCGATGGCCGCTCAACGGAAGGAACAAGTTGCTCCCAATAATCCTGCATATACCGCGGTTTCTGTATCCAGGGATGCAAGGTCGGCGCCAAAGCTTCCACCCTAATTACACACGTGCCCGATGCAATTAATAACGGTGCAGAAATTCGCCCCAATTGTATGGTGTCGAGGATTGAATTGGGTAAAGAGCGAAGAGTCACGGGAGTGGCTTACTTCGATGAAGAAGGACGAGCGCAGTTCCAAAAGGCAAAGGCGGTAGTCGTGGCGGGCTACGCCATTGAGACGCCTCGCCTGCTGCTTAACTATCTCGCATCAAGCCTCGACTCGTCGGTTCCAACGAGGAGAGCATTTCAATCTCGCAAGTGGCATCAGTGAGCATTCGGACCGGCCTCATCTGGTCCACGATTCAAATCGATTCCACCGGTGGAAC
>JBPCLH010000198.1:0-24183 GCA_051003475.1 Bryobacteraceae bacterium | reverse complement strand
ATGTCACACCTGACGTAATACGCGCCCTTAGGCACATAGCAGTCAAATCCAGCCTCGGTCAGAATGCTCAAAAGCAGGTTTCGCTTCGCTTCGTAATGTCGGGCGAGTTCGGCGCAGTACGTATCCGGGAACTGCAGCGCGGTCACGCCAGCCGCCTGGAGCGGAGCAGCGGCGCCCACGGTTAAGAAGTCGTGGACCTTGCGAATGGAATCCGTCAAATCTGGCGGAGCAATCACCCAACCGACCCGCCAGCCTGTGACCGAGTAGGTTTTGCTCAAACTGTTCACGAGCACGCACCGCTCGCGCAAGCCCGGCAGCGTTACCGGAGGCACATGCCGCTCGCCATCGAAAACGATGTGCTCGTAAATTTCATCAGTGATCAGTAAGGCATCGTACTCTTCGCAGAGCTGGCCTATAAAAGTCAGCTCCCGCATCGAAAATACTCGACCCGTAGGATTGTTCGGCGAGTTCAGGATGATCGCGCGAGTTCGTTTGGTAAAAACGGCCCGAAGCTCTTCCGGGTCAAACGTCCAGTCGGGAGGACGAAGCCTGACGTAGCGGCAAACTGCACCGCTGAGTTGGGAGTCCGGCCAGTAATTTTCATAAAACGGCTCGAATAGAACGACTTCGTCTCCGGGATCGAGGAGAGCGAGTAGGCTCGCGACCATGCCCTCCGTCGAGCCGCAGCAAACGGTGACTTCCCGCTCGGGATCTATTTCAATTGCGTAGAATCGCCGATAGTAATCGCATATAGCATCGCGGAATGGCTTAGCACCCCATGTTATGGAGTACTGATTAATGTCTTCCGCGATGGCCCTTTGCGCGGCGAGTTTGAGTTCGGCTGGTGCGCAAAAATCGGGAAATCCCTGCGCGAGGTTCACAGCCCCGTGCTGGACCGAGAGCCGTGTCATTTCCCGAATGACAGACTCCTTAAATTCAGCTATGCGACCGCTCTGAAAACGACGGCCCGAAGAAACGGCCATGTTGCGATTGTACGTTGGACTGCAAACCCGAACTACGAGTTGCGATTATAAGGCCGCATCGTCATAAGCTTTGTGAGTCCTTGGAACGGGAGCGGTTCACGATTGAGTTTTATTTCGACCAAGGTGGTCGTGAATGGCCAAAACAGAGAGTCCTTGCCCCCATCCAGGTGCGAGATGTCAAGGAAGACGGGCGACTCCTCAGTGATCGTTGTCGAACCAGCGGTATAGCCCTGGTAAGCGATCAACTCCGTTCCGGAGGAGGCGGTCAGACGCATCCATAACTCTCCGATGCCGTCCTTGGACGCGTTCGCTGGAACACGCACGTGAAAGCTTCGGAAGCTTTGATCAGCCTGATAGGAATGCACATCGAGGTCGAATTCTTCGACTTCAGCGGCTTCCAAATCCTTGCCCTGCAAACCTCTGGGATCTCTCCTATACAGGTCCACGACGTAATCGGGTATGGAGTTCCCATATTCGTCCACAAGACGAATTACGAATTGTTGCCAGCCGTCATGGCTCCCCTTTTTATCCTGCTTCATTTGCTCGAGAGCCGGCGCGCTCCACTTGCTCACGCGTTCCGCCCAGGCCTTAAGATCATCTTCGGAAGAGACGTTTAGAAACTGCACAACGTGCTCGACGAGATCATCTTCAGGCTGTTGCAACAAACTGCTATGATTCTTGCCCTGGACAGCAAACATCGGAACTCGCAAACGCCCATTTACCCAGGGAATGATTTGTGCTCTAGTGCCGGCCATCTCCGACCTTCGGAGATCTATCGTGAACTTGCGAGCATTCAAACCGCAACCTGCCCAGCGGACCGTCCCGTCTGTTCCAGGTTTGTCGACTAACTCTTTGATGCCCGGGTACGGCTGATTCCCGATAAATACCGCGACGTAGGGAGAGTCTGGACCAGTGGTAAAGAGAGGCTCATCACAGAGAAGATCGCGATGCGCCAGATCCCACGTGAACCTGCTCCCCAGCTCAAGACCATCCAGCACTCGATTTCCGGCATTCAGAAAATCCGGTCCAAACTGATGATTACCGCGCAAAATCGATGCCAGCCAGCTACGCCCTAAATGGGCGAGAGGAGATCCCCACGTCGCGGGGGCAAGTCCCACCAGATGCTTGAGATACTTCTTCCGTTTGGTGTCGTTGCACAACCAGGCCCGAATCACCAGCATCCCTGTCGAGTGCACAATCGCATCGAACTCCTGGTCCGGCGGCCACTTGAGATAGTCTGCCGCGCGCGCAAGTCCCTCCGCGATATCGGGGATGGTGATTTCGTTGTTCAGAGAGATGTAATTGCAGATATTGATTTGGTCGGCGTCTATGCCCCGGCCACGCAATTTATCGGCCCAATTATCAAATGACGGACCTTGATCGCTGTACCCATGAATCAAAACAAGCTTTCGCGGCATTCGTTGAACTCCCAATGAAATTGTTTGGAATCATTTTATGTCGCCTTCAGGATGTGGAAGTTGATTTTCGGATAAGGGCTGTCACTTTCGGGATAGTTTTGTATCTTCAGTTTTCAATACTCGCTCAGATTCGATATAATTCTTCGGCCAGATCGGGAGGCCGAAAAACTTATGAGTAAACGCATTGCTTTTTGCGCGGATGGCACGTGGGATACCTCCACGAGCCACACGAATGTCTATAAGCTTTACAAATCGCTCATTGTGGGCGCGGACCAGATGCCGTTCTATGATGACGGCGTAGGCGCAACTGGGCTTGTGATCGAAAAGCTGCTGGGCGGAGCATTCGGAACAGGCTTGTGGCAAAAAATCAAGGAAGGCTACACGAAGATTGGGCAGGTTTACGAGCAGGACGACGAGGTCTTTATCTTTGGCTTTAGTCGCGGCGCGTATACTGCGCGCAGCCTTGCTGGAATGATTGCCGCTTGCGGTCTGCCAACTAAGAATTTCACGGATAACCTGGTCGATACCGCGTTTGACGCGTATCGCGATAAAATAAATCGCGCGGAGAAACTGAAGAAACTAACTAACTGCGACATGTACAACGCGAAAATTAAAATGATCGGGGTTTGGGACACTGTGGGTTCGCTCGGCATACCGTCTGCCATCGGCGCCGTTGACCCGATCTTGTACGGTTTCCTGGATACTACGCTTCATCCCAACGTCCTCAATGCATATCAAGCGCTGGCCATTGACGAAATGCGGTGGCAGTTCCCTCCCACTCTGTGGACTGGGCAGACCGCACCGGGGCAGACACTGGAGCAAGTGTGGTTTTGTGGTGTGCATAGCGATGTCGGCGGCGGAGAACCGCTGGGCGCTCCTGGAACCACAGCACTGTCCGACATCACGCTAGGTTGGATGATGAACAAGGCGTCCGCCCTGGGGCTGCAAATTGATCCTGAGGTGCAGAAGCAATACAGTCTCCCCCTCGACGCGGAGTATGCGCTTGACGAACTCCATACGTCTTGGAAAGTTTTCGCTGGATTTCCTAAGAGACGGGATATCCCACGAGATGCGGTGCTTGCAAATAGTGTCAAAATCCGTTTGCTGCACGACAATTCTTGGAGACCACAGAATTTGAAGTTCGAGAATGGAGTTTTATCGTCCCAATATAAATTCGTGAACGTTTTGGCTGAGCCGCAAGTCGCTGTCGCAGGGGCAAGTGGCGCTGCAGGAAGTTAGGTTCGAACGACGCAGGCTAGAGCGTCTTTAAATACTCAACCATTGCTTTCTTATCATCGCCGCTCAGGGTCGTGCCCCATAGGTGACCGTGATTGCTGTTGCCGGGCACGCTCGTGTCGTACCGGAAACCAACTCGCTCCGCCTCCGGCCCATCTGAAACGAAGCCGACTTTCTGGGGATCGAGCACATCGTAACCGCGATAGAAAAGCGTGGGACGGCGGCCGGGGTCTTCGAGCAGATCCACTAACGTGGGTACAGAGCCGTTGTGCAAGTACGGCCCCCGCAACCAGAGCCCTTCCAACGGCACGTTGACGTATCCATTCTGTTTGACGAAATGCGTCAGCTTCCAGAAGTGTCCCGCTCCATAGTTGTTGTAAGCGGTCGCCGCGTTCTGCGTCCACATATCGACACGATGCCGGTCAGTTTCAAGCATCGGGTTATCTATTGGCTCCACTTTGCCAGTGCGAGCTCCCCCAATCGCGTGGCACTCAGCACACTGCTGATGGTAGATCAAGCTGCCCTTGGCCGCGAGCGCTGCGTCGATCGGAAACGGAAACTTCGCGGGCTGCGCGTGGCTGATGAAATTTTCGATTCGTTTCAGGCTGGATTCGCCGCTGGACTTCCTCCAATCGCGATCAACCCATCTGGAGGGCGTTCCGTCGCCGATGGCGGAAGAGATGACTACCTCATGAAGATTGGTGTTCAAGCCATCCCAATGAAACGAGTACCCCCGATGTGCGCTGAGATTCCATAGAGGCACCATATCCGAGTTCCCGATGCTTCCGTCCCCGGGTTGATTTAGGACGCGATACTTCACCGGATTAAATGGATCGATGCGGCCGTATCCCCACGGCGGGTTGTTCTTCATCCAGCCGTATTGTTGATATTGATTCTGCTGCTGCCGCAATGTGATTTTTGTGAACGGAATCAGCACGAAACGATAAGTTAGCCGATCGAGCGGAGAGAGGCGGTAATTCCTTGCGATCTCGGCCATAATTGTCGACGAAGTGAAGCGCGGGTCGGCTGCGCACGCAAACAAAAAACGCAAATAATCCTGGGGACTGGTCGTGTTGCTCGGCCCGGCAGGCACAATAACTGGTTTGTCGCCCGGGTTTTTTCGATACGTAGTCGTATGGCAGAACGCGCAGTTAATGCTCACGCGCTCGATTCCAATCGTCTGTTTTGAAAATCCAACCGGCAGCTCACGCCCTTCCTGCGCGACGATGCCTAGCGATTCATAACCTCCGGGATAGGGAAGCTTGTCGGGAAACACTCGAGGAAGCACCAACCAAATCCAATACGGCACTCCGGCTGTACCCCCGGTCCCGATTGATCCGTAGAGAAAATGCTCCTCGTCCGATGCGAAGTGTGGAGGCGGAAGCTCGCGGAGAAACTCGTAGTACGTTACGCCCGCGATCAGCAAAATAAACACAATCGCGGCGGCGGCCAAGCGCATCTTCCATTTCCTGCGATCCCCAGGCGCAGTTGCCGTTCCAAGCGTCGCATCCGCCACTGTGCGGCCTGCTGTCGCTCCTTGGGGCGTTTTTCTGGCTTCCCGTATTGCCAGCGTAAGCAGGATGCCTTCCGGGACCAGGAACACTAGGTCGAACAGCCCGAACATCAAGTAGTCGCGATTGAAAATGCAAAAAAAGATGACGCCTGCCATACGCGCCAGCACGCTCAGCCACGAAAGCAGCCGATAGTAAAGCGGCCGCAGCGCTGCCGGAATGTAGAACAGGCTCAGCAGAATCAAGAGCAGCGCCGCGAAACTTGGCCACATCAGAGGGGAAGCGGAAGGCAGCGAAAACAACGCAAGCATCTGGTCCGGCATGAAGAGCGTCGGCAGCGCGAGGGCGAAGTTTGCGAGAATGCCGAGCCACACCACGCGGCTGAACCACTTTGCGTAGCTATTCATAAGAGATCCATCATCCGAATCGCGGGCCTACAGGGTCTTCATGTACTCGATCAAATCCTGCTTCTGATCGCTTGGCAGTTTTGTCCCCCAAAGATGACCGCCGTTGCTGTTACCAGGAATCGTCGTGTCATAGAGAAAACCCGCGCTCCGAGCTTCGGTTGTATCGTCGATGAACCCGACTTTCTGCTGATCGTAGACGTCGTAACCGCGCACGAACTGTTTCGGCCTGCTCGCCGGGTCTGCGAGTAAATCCGCAAGCGTCGGAACCGATCCGTTATGCAGATATGGCGCTCGCGCCCAGATGCCGTCGAGTGGCTGATTCGCATACCCGTCAGTTTTGCTGAAGTGCGTGAAGCGGTACCGGCTTTCCGGAAACAACGTGGCCTGATTGACGGCAAAAATGTACGTAAAAGACCTGAGTCTGTATGGATCAGTGTTGACCGACTCCAGATTCTCTACCGTTCCGGTCTTGCCTCCGGCGAAACTGTGGCATTCGGCGCAGTGCTGATCAAAAATGGATTTCCCGCGCGCACTCCGTGCCGCATCGATCGCGAAAGGATACTTCGGCGGCGGCAAGGTCCAGATCCAATCATGGATTCGTTGCAGACTCGCATGGTCCACAGTGACCGGTGTGATGCCAGCTCCGAGCGAAGCGCTCAGGTTTCGTTCATCGACTGAGGTGTTGTTGCCATCCCAGTGCAGGTGCATCCCTTCGCGCGGTTTCTGGTTCCACAAGGATGGAAAATCCGCCGCACCGATCAGCTCATCGTGCCCTAGCCGATTGAGATTCCAATTGAATTGGATCGCCTTGTACGGATTGAACGTATCAATGCGCCCACGTCCCCAGATCGGCTCAGGACCATTCAGCAAAGGTCCAATGCGGTTCTCCAATTCGAGAGTCTGCAGCTTCAAGCGTTGAATGAGCACTGTGTACAGCAGCGCTTTCTGCATCAAGCTGACGTGATCGCCCATCTCTTCGGCTTTAGCAATCACGTTGCCAGCCGTCAGGCGATCATCGAGGCTGCACGACAGCACGAATTGAAAGAACCGCTCGCTATCGAACTGATGGGCCGGCATTCCCAGCACGATCCTGGGCTGGCTGTTCGGAGTTTCCCGTACGGTCCCGGTGTGGCAAACCGCACAATTCAGCCCGACCTGCTCGACACCGAGACGCCACCGCCGCGAAACTCCGATGGGCATATCGTGATTTGGTTCAAAGACCAGTCCGAGCGAGGCGTACCCGCCAGGAAGTTTGTCGGGACAAACTTTGGGTAGCGTTTTGAAGATCAGATACGGCGGAAGTACCCCGCCTACTGGCGTAAGGATGCTTCCACCCGGCTCACTCCCGATGGAGCCGTATTTGAAATGCTCTTGAATGTCGGAATATTCACGCGTGTGATCCGAAGTGAAGTACTGCAGAAACCAAATCGCAAAGACCGCGATCACTGCCACAACGATCAAAATCACCCATCGGCGAACGCTATGTTGCCAACGATCGACCGGGCTCGAGTAGATCTGGTCGACGAGATTCCCTTCGCCCGTTTTGATGACCATTTCATCGGCCATGGCCGCGGCTCCTTAGTGCGATACCGCGCTCGAATTCGCGGCTGCTGTGGAGAACTGCGAGGGATGGAAAACTTCCATGATTTTTGTGACCATGGCTTCATGATTTCCGTCGAAGCGCCGCACGTCATAACAACCAAGCGAATTCGCGACGGCGTTCACTAGACAGCGATTGCAGAATGAGCACGGCTTATCGGGCAGCTCTCTCCCGGATTGCAGAACGTGTGGCAAATCGCGATTCGCTACGAGCGGACGCGCAATGGACACGGCATCGGTGTATCCTTCCGAAATCACGCGCCGGATCACGTTTCCGTCCTGGTATCCGCCGGTATTGATGATGGGTACGCCGACGTTCTTCTTCACTTCTTTGGAGTATTCGGAACTGGCGGCTTCGATCGGATGGTCCTTCTTTGTGCGTCCCCACAATGCCGTAAAGATCGGCCTCAGGATTTTGAAGTGGAACATCGTGTAATTGAAGTAACCCAGGATCCCACTCGAGATCATGGTGCCGTACCACCAGTTCAGTTCATCGGGAGGAAAACCACCGGGAGGAAGCAGCGGGTGAGGAAAGATGCTGCCGATCGAAACGTGAATAGCGTCCACGCCCGCCTCTTCCGCCCATTTCGATACCTGAATCCCTTCGTCGAGCGTGTTTCCCTTCTTCTCCCAGGGATAAAGAGCGTTGCTAAAATCGACGGCATTTAGCTTCGCCTGCAAATGGTAATCGTCGCCCACCTCCTTGCGAATGGCGTGGATTATTTCGAGGAGAAACGCCGCCCGATTCTGCAAGCTTCCGCCGTACTGGTCTTTACGATCGTTAATCGCCGAACTGAGAAACTGAGTGATCAGGTAGCCGTGCGAGGCATGTAACTCCACGCCGTCCAAACCAGCATCCCTGGCCCGGCGCGCGCCCTCCGCGAAATGCCTGATAGTGTCCTTGATCTGTTGCAGCGTCATCGCTTCGCAGAGCAGCCCATGAAAGGTATCCATGCGGCTCGTAGACGAGAGCGCTTTCTGCTTGAAATTTTCAACGCCCGGATTGTCGCGCTGCCTTCCCGAGTGGCTTAATTGCACGATGTACTTGCAGTCATGCCTGTGTACCGCCTCGCCCAATGCGCGCCAGAACGGAACTTTGTCGTCGTTATCGATCATGGCGTAGTTCGGCATGATTCGGCCGCGCAGATGCACAGGAGTAAAGGAAGAGATAATCGCCCCTACTCCCCCGCGCGCGAACGACTCTTCCCAGTTGATCCGCGTCTGTGTGCCGGAACCGTCATAGTTATCGAACCGCCCGGAAATGTTGGAGCGGAACAGCCGGTTCTTCACCGTGAGATTGCGGAACTTCAAGGGCTGAAAGATGACGTCGTTATCCATGTCAGAAGATCTCGTGCAAGGCCCTCGCTAGAAGGTCTTCATGTATTCGATCAGCGCCCGCTTCTGATCGTCTGGCAATTGCGCTCCGAAAACGTGGCCGTGATCCTGGATGAAATCAGGAGACTGATTCCTCGCCAGCAAGAATGGCACAATTTGCTGGAGTTCCTGGTCATACTGTCCGCGATTTTTCAATGCCTGCACCAAGCGCACTAATAGCTGCGGATTTCTGTTCAGTTGCCTCAGCGTCTCCAAAGCCTGCCCGGGTTGAAGAGCCGCGTACACGTTGATGTTGGCCAGGAGATCGACGGGGGTTCCGGCGGGAATGCGAATCTCGATATCCCGGAGTTTGAGCACCGAGTCAGTTCCGGTGAGCTTGATCGTACCGTCCCCGGTGCGCTTCTCAGGCCAAAGCAGCTTCTCTGCCGCATCCTGAAAAGCGGTCATACGGCCCTTCACCGACGGATCGCCTGTAAACGTACCCAGCATGTTGTTATGGAAAAATGGCGCAGTCGCCCATACATTGATGAGCGAGGGTGTTCGGTAATAACCGCCGCCTCCCTGCGGGATGTTGAATGTTATCGGCTTGCTCTTGTCGAATGGGTTCTCAAGGACCAGCTTTCCTGGCGCTGGTAGTTGTTTGAAAGTGACCGAAGAGAAGTTTTGCCAAAGGTGGCCCGTGTCCGGATTTGTTCCCATTGTGCGATTGGCGTTCGTTCCAATCGCTAGGCGGGGATCACTGGCGACTAGCGGATAGCGCGCGTCATCCGAGAGAAAGTTCTTGTCGAGAAAGTCAGCGGATTTCACAAGCTTTAACCATGCCGGCTTGGCTGCCGGTGAATGCTTATCCAGACTGCCCTGCGCGACTTCTGACGGCAGCTTGCTCGAGTGGCAGCGGGCGCACTCTTCTGCAAACGCCGTCTTGCCTAGATCCAGAATTGCTGCCTCGTTGGTGATATAGCCATTCCCACCCGGAGCGTTTTTCAGGTAATAGGGCTGGTTCGCATCCAGGAAGTTAGCCGCATCGCCCATTCGCGCCGCTGTCAGCTGCCAATCGACGCACTGCTTCTGAGCAGTGGTCAAATCGAATGGATGTTGTGTAGTCGGATTTTTAGCATTGGACGCAAATGGTGGCGGCCGCAGCACCCCGACGAAGCTGTCCTCAAGGCTGTATCGGTAATCTGGACAACTCCCTATGTTGATGTAGACGCGCAGAGCCGCGCCTTCGGCCCCAATCGAGTCGGACCCGTCCTTCAGAATGTGCGGCACTTCCTGCGTGGTGCCGTCGTTCATGATTTCTGCGTGTTTTGGCCGCAACGAGAGTATGTACCAGATGGAATTAATGGCGTTCGGATTGTTAATGAAATCGGTACTGATGCGGCTGGTGTCCGAAGTGCCGGGCTGCTGGGTGTCGTAGACCCAATACAGAAAACTGCTCTGGGTTAGGCGGCCCTTGAACATCTCACCTTCCTTTATGTACTGGTTGCCGAACGCTGGGGCTAAATTCTCCCAGTGTGGATTTTCGGGATCGGCTGGTGGCTTCGTCGGATTGAGCGCGATGTGACAAAAGCCACAGGCGAGGCCGGCTAGATAGGGAGGCTCAATCGTTGAATCGAAGTTCAGGAATTTATTTGCGTCCCACCGAGCCGGGTCGAAGGACGGGTTGGGGTATAGGCGAAGGCCCATGATGCCGCTCGAATAAGGATCTGAGCAGGTATCAAGGTTCAGGCCGTACGCATCAGGTTGGGTTGCTTTCTTGCATCCCGGATCATTTATGACGCCGAGCTTGTGGAAGCGCTGTTCCCGGGGCGTGTTCGTGACGTAACGCAGCATGCTGACATCCACGGGAATGTCAAGAATGTTACTGACCGCCCAGAGCTTTTTTTCCGCCATTCGCCAAAACCGGGGATTCCCACGCGCGTTTTCCGGGCTGCCTTCCGTGCGCAACGGGTCTCCTCCGGGCCATAAATACCAAGTGCATGCTCCGGACTTCTGTTGGTCGGTCAGATAGTAGCCGTAATGATCGGGAAGATAGCCTGGAACGCCGCCGCAGTTCTGACTGTAATTAGCAAAACGTAACTTCGGATCGGGATATTTTGAGTTCGAGCCGGTCTTTTGAGGCGGACACGCAATTGTGAAAGAACAAAGTGCAACAGTTACTCCCAGCAGCCAACGATGCAAGCACAAAGGTTTGTCACTCCTTATAATTTAAGTTGGTCCTGTAACTTTCCGACCGATTCCCCAATTCGGACTACTGACTTTGCATTTCGGCAACCATACCGCCGAGTGTGAATTCACTTACTCTTCGACGTAAGCGAAGGTGACTTTCCTGTGAAGCGCATCATATCTCAATCGAGTGACCAGAGCAAGACTTTTGGAAGTTATCCAACCGGTGAATCGTTGAGATAGCAACTTAACCATACGAGTCCCATCGACTGTGTAGGATTGTCCTCCGCCGCTACCCGCGATGCGTAACCGCCTTGCGCTTGCGCTTCGATTTTCTCGGCGGGGGCTTGGGGTGATAAACGGGCACGTCAGGAACCTTGCCGGCATAAAGACGGCGATACACATCCGCGTTCCTGAGAACGATTTGGATATAGCCGCGGGTCTCGTGGAATGGAACTGTTTCGATGAACTCCGATTGTTCGCGGAAGGGCCCCCAGGTGCGCCAGAGGTTAGCGCGGCTAGGGCCTGCATTGTAAGATGCTAACGCTAACTCCGTCTGGCCGGCAAAAGAATTGAGCAGATTGCGGAAATAGTAGGTCCCGAGCTGGATGTTTCTGTCTGCCGTAAGGAGTTGAGCGGTGGCGTAGCGGCGTATGTGGAACTGCCGGGCCAGACCGCGCCCGGTCGAGGGTAACAACTGCATAAGTCCAAAGGCATTTGCGTGAGAAATAACTTTGACGTTAAACTCAGATTCCTGCCGAATTAGCGCGGTGACCAGGAAAGGGTCAAGGCCCTGTTCGCGGCTGCGCTGCTCAATTGACGCTCGGAACGGAATGGGAAAGGCGAGCCGCCAGAACGGGACCGGCGCTTCATCGAGCGGCATGTAAAGATATCCGGGTGCATACGCTTTGATGTAGCGCATGGCCTGATCGGGCGCATTACGAGCCGCAGCAAACTTCGCCAGTTCATAGGCGTACACGTTTTGCTGATCGCCATCATTCCGCGCGCCGAACTTCAGCTCGCCTTCCGCGAAATCATCCAATCCGGTAAGCTCAAGCAGTTGGGCACGATCCATGCGGCTTTGAACGGCCTCGGCAGGCGCAAAACTCGGAAACTCGGGACGAGGGGGCCATTGAACGGAGTGCAGAAATTCCAACATGGAGGAACTGGGAGTAGCGGCCTCAAGGCTCGGTTGATCGAGACGTTCACGGGCGAGGATGGCGTAGTAGCTGTTGGGAAAACGCTTAATCAACTCCTCATAACAGGCGCGAGAGGAGCTGATGTCTTTTTTTCGCTCCGATAGGCGGCCGAGAAAGTAGATGCCGTTGTTGACGTCGTCCGAACCGGGATATTGCTGGATGTGGCGCCGGATCAGATCGTATGCGTCATCTGCATCTTTCCGATAACTCTCAAAGCTGACTCGCCAATCACACCATGCTGCCCGGGGATCTTTCGGAAAGGTTGCGGCACATGCGCGATACAGGGGCAGGTAAGTCTCTATCTCGTGATCAACACGAGCTTGGTCGGCGACAAAGATCAAAGCATCCCGGCGCCACGGCGAATTTGGATGTCGCTGCTCCAGCTGTTTTAAAAAGGGTTTAGCGTCAGCATGCCGGTCAAGCTTGCGCGCACACCGGATCAGATAGCTGATACGCTCAGCATCGGCTTCGGGATCGTCAACTTTTAGGGCCGTCAGGTATTCGAAAGCTGCTGATGTGTGATTGCTGAGGAAGTCGGCTTCACCCAGGCGCACGCGCGCGAGGTCACGCTGAGCCCCTCCGATTTCGGGAATGGCAGCAGCGAGCTCTATTCGAGCGGCAGCCGGATTGCGGGCATCAAATAGCTTCTGCGCACGGCCGAGCATCGCACTTGGCATGATCGGCGGATAGGCGTCGCTCAGGCGCTGCTTCAGATCTACAAGTGCGTTTGCAGCGTCAGTAGCTTCCTTCGCGGCCGGGTAGTTGTAGTAAACGCGCTGAAAATATTCAGCAGCTTGCGCCAGGTCGCCTGCCGCTGCAAAACTTCGGGCAAGAAGCAAGTCGGCTTCGGGTTGTGGGATGCGTTCGTGATATTTCTTCACCAGCTCGAGCGCTTGCTTTGGGTTGTCGCTATCCAGGTCAGCGCGGACCGCTAGCGCAGCGGCGGGACCGATGAACGGGGAAACGGGCACTTGATCGAAGACGTGCGTTGCAGCTTTGGCTACTTCGACGTAGTTTTTAAGTCCATATTCGGCTTGAGCGCGAATGTACTCTGCATAATCATCGAGTATCGGTGCTTTTTTCGACGCAGACGCAGCGTACTGTGCGGCTGCGGGTAAATTGCCGAGATCGAGTTGGTGCTGCGCAACCGCAATCAATCCAGCGGCACCGACCACTTTAGGCGCTCGAATAGGAGGCTTGGTTGGCTTGCTTATTTTTTTGCGCGCGGGGGCGGAAAAAAGCGCGAGAGACGCGATCAAAAGCGGGCAGAGTGCAAAGAGCATTCCACGCGTCATCAAACGATGAGCCTGGAAATTAAACCAGCTGCCCCGGATAGTCTGCTCCTAGTTTTTGTTCATCATCTCCGGCTGCGGTACGAACGAGCTCGAGATGAAGATAATCAACCATAAACGGAATATTCATGAACTGTTTGCGATACGTGTCGCGAGCGTTATCAATTTCGTGTCTCAGGAATATGTATAGGTTTCCTTGCTGACGACCAGCATGACAAGCTTCGGGTCGCGATAGCTGCATTTCGGCAACTCTCACGCGTGCGAAACGCTGCGCGCGCACGTGAAGCACGCGCTGATCCTGACTCAGATCGACCCAAGAGGGTAGAGGGATGAAGTTGGACTGTGGCCCCGCCTTTATAACGACACCCTGAGTTGCGATTTGGGTGTGGAGAGAAGCGTTCAAGTGCCGTTCAAGGACCGTGGACGCGAGGCCGGCAATAAGCTCAACGCCATTTGAATCGGGTTGATCCTGGTTGGCCGCAAAAAGAAGCGCGACGACTCGCGGCCCGTTCATGATCGGAACAATATGCACCCGTTCTTCGGGAACCGGCGAGCTGAGCGCTTCTCCCACTTCAGCCGCGATTCTTAGCGCAACTACCGTGTCCTTCGAGTTGATTACACTCTCAAAAGCTGCGGCTTCTGGAGGGGGAAAAGATAGATTTTCGGCTAAATTCAAGTTCTGTTGAGCGCGCAAATCCAAAAGGCCGTCGTGGTACGTAAACAGTGCAATCTGGCGGGCGAACTGCGAAGCGCCATCAAGGATGGCGGAGCTCCACTCGCCTTCACTTTGATACTGACGCAAACGGCGAAGGAGCTGGTTCAACTCGTTCATCATTTGCGAGCGCGCCGCTTGGGCGGACTCGGAACGTGCCGCTTCGAATTGGCGTTTAATCGTCTCCCCAACCGGATCGAGAGCGTTCATGGTGCAACTCGATTTTGGCGGAGGGTACCTAATTCTCCTTCGCTCGACCCCGTGCCCGTTGTGAGCGCAGAGGAGGCAGCCGGGGTTTCGGATTCGAGCGTGCTGACTACGCGGCGTTGACCACTAGCGTTTTCGAGATCAAAGATGAGTTTGCCATCACTCTGACTTGCCGCTTCGCCAATCCACCCTTCCTCGCCTTGCGAAGCCTGAATCTTTGAGAGGCGAAGGTCTGGCCAACCAGCATCGAACGCGAACTCAAACTGTCCCGAAACCTTGCTGAAAGAATCTTCAGGCGACAGACTAATGTCTTCTCCTGAGAAAGTGCCGCTCGCGCGCAAATTGTGAGCCGCTTCCAAACCAGTTCCGGATGTTTCGAATATTCCATCGGCGTTCAGGACACCGCCCCTCCATGGAAAACCGCTCACGGTCGCAGCAAAGCGGCAACGGGGCGAGTATGCAGCTAGATTCAACGTCCCATGGGCCGTTATAAGACCTGTCGGCAGATTCAGTTGAACAGAGTTGAACTGGAGAGTCGTGCCTTGCCAAACGACGCGCGAGCGTAGCGAGCCGACACTGGCGCTGTTTACGGAAAATGCATCAACGATCACGTCTGCTTCCATATTTCGCGTGGCGAGCCAAGCCGGGACGGTACGACGACCGAAACGCAGGCGAGCTAGAAGGCCCTGCGGTCGCAAAGTGGGTTCCAGCGCCACTTCGATTTCCGCGAGATCCGCAGAAGGCAAGTGCAAACGGAGGCGCTCGGAATGCTTTAGCAAAGCACTGTAATAGTAGTCGCCTTTTACTCTTTTCTCGCCCAAGCTGCCGGAGAAGCGCTGCAAATTGAAAGTGGAATGATCAAAAGCAAGTCGGCCATCCGATCGGGTGAGAGAAACAGCTACTCCGGGCGGGACGAGGATTGCGTTTGCGAAATCAACTTGACCAGACCACAAGGGCGGTTCTGTTCCGTCGTATTTATAAATCAGCTGGCCGGTTAAGTCGCCCTTTTCGAAAGCTGCAAGAGCAGATGGAGCGGAGAACCAAGACGCCGCTAAATTCTCGAGTGCATCCACCGGAAATTCGTCAAGCTTGAGCGATGCAATAAGTTTCCGCGTGCCCAGATTATAGTGGCCACCGGCCCGCAAGGTTCCACCAAAAGAGGTTTGAACCACAGCGGGGTCGAAATGGATAACGCCGGAGGAGATTTTGGCTGTGGCGAATGCAGCATGAAGCGGCGGAACGCCCGGCAGAGTTGCGACCAGATCGGCAAGTACGAGTCCGCCCGCCAATCCGGATCGATTTGAATATCCGATTGCTCCGTCAACCGTGCCGGCCAGTGCGAGACCTCCCGGGAGGGCGACACCCATTTGTTTGGAGAGGGGCAACAGGTTTTCGGCAGGCACCTTGTTCAGGTGAGCTAAAACCGAACAAGACGGCTGAACAAAGAAGTCTTTGACGCGCATCTCCAGCATGACCGGTACTGGGCCGTTCGCATGGATGGGGAGCGCTTCTAAACTGAAGCTTTGAGCAAGTAGGTCAATATTGCCGTGATAGCCTATCTGCCATTTTTCGCCAGCGCCAGGGAAAAGGTCCCAACGATGAACATCCTGAAGATCTAACTCACCTGAAACTCTAAGTGCCATGGGGGGCCCGTCAATACTGGCCTTACCGCTTGCAGTGCCATGGACCCCCACATCAAAGCCTTCTAAAAGCGTAGCGATCTCACTGAGGTCACTAGGGTCGAGAGTGACGTTGGCCTCGAGCTGATTGGCCGTGACATTCCGCGGAGTGAAATACCAGTTCGCCGTGCCGTGGAAGTGACCGAACCCATTTCCAGCGCGATCGGTGCGCGCCGGCGAACCGGAGAATTGGATGTAGAGTTTGCCGGAGCCCTCGGGATAAATGGAAATGTCAGAGTCGGCAACATAGAGGGTCGTCTTGCGTATTCCAAATTTGAAATCGACGCGAGCGTTAGCTATCTCTAGGGTGGGAAACAGATTGAGAGAAACGCGGCGGGGCGGCCTTAGCCGCTCCACGAGCTCGACAATATTCCAGGCGCCATCGCTTCGCTTGACGAGATTCAGCGAGGGCTCGACGAGCCGCAAGCTTGAAAATTGAATGCGTCCAACGAGCAGTTTATCGATCCGCACACGAGCCTGAAGCGTTGGAACATACGCAAATGGCTCAATTCCATACCGAGGATTTTCATGAATCGTGACCGCGTCCACCGAAAAGCCAAGGCCAGAGAAGAGTGCAAAGTGCACTTCTCGAAAATCGACCTTGCGGCCAAGCGAGGCTTCGAGCGCCTCCCGAATGCGTCCGCTATAGTGAGCGGCATCGATGAGAGGAGCGAGAACTCCGACAATCAAAAGCACGAAAAGAGTAGCGAACCCAAGTCGCAACAGGCCGCGAGAGACGGATTTGACCGTGATTGTCATTGCCGTTTCATTCCTAGCGCGCACAACAGGCGGTAGGGCGCTGGTAACTCAGTGATAACTTGGGCGTGACCTGATTATAGCCTCGGGATTGAGTTCGACAATATTTATAACGATATGACACGGCGAACGCTTTTCACGTCTCTCCCGCTATTCCTTTCAGCTGCGGCGCTGCCTCAGGACAGGTATTCGGGGCCAAAACCGGCAAACAAGGACCTGCCCTACTTACTACACGGCGACAAGTTGATCGCGACAGAGGTTGAGAACGCAATCCAGTCGAATTCGAAGGAAGGACAGGTGTTTTCCGTCCCAGGCTCAACGGCGTCGGCTCGCACACCGTTGGCCGAACCCATCTTCATTTTTTCGCCAGATCACTTCAGAGCCGAGCAGCTGGGACTCTTTCGTTTCGAGGTAAGGAATGGGCGCAGGGAGGTCGTCATTTCGGGAAAGCACAAGAAGGGAGATGTAGGATCGGTGTTTCACCTATCACTGCGTCGCATGGACGAGAATTTGTTCCGGATCGAAGTGTCCGAGCTGCTGAATCCAGGAGAGTACGCGCTATCACCGGAAGGCGATAATACTGCGTTTTGCTTCACAGTCTATTAATCAGACTGAGCAAGCGGGCAGCAGCTTCTCGCATTCCAAGGCAACGCAGGCGCTAGAAAGAACATGGCTTGTTAAAGCGAGTCTTTCGGGCTTTTGAATATCCGGATTTCCGGCTGATGTGGCTGGGAGCGTGCACCTCCAGCATCGGCACATGGATGCAAATGCTCGCCCAGAGCTGGCTGGTGTACAAGCTTTCGAACTCATCCGTCTATTTGGGCCTTGACGCTTTTTTCGGACAAATTCCTGTATTTCTGTTCTCGTTATTCGGGGGCGTTTTTGCAGACCGCAGGAGCCGCCGTAAATTGCTGTTGATATCGCAGGTAATCCAGATGGGGTGTGCGTTTCTGCTTGCAGGATTGGTGGTGACCGGCGTGGTGCGTGTTTGGCATATCTGGTGCTTGTCGTTCCTCGTTGGATTGGCGCAATCTTTCGGTGGCCCTGCGTATTCGGCGCTCGTGCCTACCCTTGTGAGCAGAGAAGACCTTCGGAATGCCATTGCCTTGAACTCGATTCAATTCAATCTGGCGAGAGTCGTGGGTCCGATGTTAGGAGGTATCGCTCTGAACAAGCTGGGTGCCGCTTGGTGTTTCGGGCTGAACGGCTTATCCTTTGTCGCTGTCATTATCTCATTGCTCATGATTCGCGTAAGCTTCGTTCCGGAGAAGACGGAGGAGTCGGTGATCGAGAGCATGCGGGAGGGAATCCGGTTCTTACGGCAACGCGAAGGAATGACAAGTCTTGTGACGCTGGCGTTTCTTCTGACGCTGCTGTCATATCCCCTCATCACGTTCTTACCGGTTATGGCGCGGGAGGTGCTTCACGGCGACTCAAATACGTTCACCTTGCTTTTGTGCTTGTCCGGGTTGGGCTCAGTAACGGGAGCACTTCTGGTCGCCGGCATCCAAACCCGACTGGGACGAGCGAAGCACGCGTTAATCATCATGGTTCTCCTCGGGATATTAATCGCGGCTTTCGGCATTTCAAAGCATCTGGCCTTGAGTTCAGCGCTCGTGTTTGGTGCGGGCGCCTCGCTGATGATCGTGTTCGCCTCGAACTCCTCCTTGGTGCAGCTCAACGTGAGCGACGCAATGCGAGGACGCGTGATGAGTGTGTATAACGTGGCCTTTCGGGGTGGCATGCCTTTTGGCAGTCTCTTTTCCGGGTTCCTCATTAAGCAGACATCCGCGCCCGTCATGATGGTTGCAAATGGCTTGTTGGTTATCGTTTTGTCCCTGTACTTCTTACTGGTTCAACGACGCCTCTCAAAGCTTTAGTCAACGAAGCGAGCGAATGGCTGCGAGCTTGCCCTTTTACAATGGAGGCAGAATGTCGATCAACTATTTGCGCACGCGTTTAGCAGGGGCTTTGGGCGTGTCCTTACTAATGGTGGCAATGGCAGCCGACCTTGGCACGAGCGAGTTAGAGCAGGCACGGGACCGTCAAGATCTGGCAGCGCTCGAGCACCTCATCCCGCAGTATCAGCATGCGGCGCAACCAGAAAGTGCCAAGGCGCAGTCGGCAGAAGCGAATTATCGGCTAGCGGTTGCTTATTCATACGCCGCCGAAGTAGCAATGGAACTTCGTGACAAAAAAAAGGCCGAAGGGTTGGCTGAAGCGGGTATAGAAGCCGCAAAAAAGGCGGTCTCTAATAAACCATCGGATGCTGAATATCACCGGATTCTAGGTGAGCTTTGTGGGCAAGTGATTCCAGCAAATCCTGTGTTCGGAAGTTTGAAATACGGACAGTGTGCCCGCGACGAGATAAATAAGGCCATCGAATTGGATAACAGGCTTGCACTAGCTTACGTGAGCCGGGGGGTAGGGAATTTCTATTTACCTTCTTCTATGGGAGGCGGCGTAGACCTGGCGCTCAAAGATCTCGATAAAGCGATTTCCCTCAGCCCTAACTTAGCCGAGGCGTACCTTTGGAAAGGCATAGCTTTGCGAAAAATGAACCGGCATGCTGAGGCGCGGCAAGCATTACAGCATGCTCTACAACTGGATCCAGACCGCCTTTGGGCCAAACAGCAGTTGAACAAAACTCCTGCCCAGTAAATGCGGCGAGCGCTTCTTTTATGCGCGGGAATCCTTTCAGTTACTTGGCTTGGATTTGAAGTTTTTCCGGGCCACACTTACTTACAGGCAGATACACAACTCTACCTTCCGATGCTGGAGCGCCTAAATGCCCCGGGTTACCTTTCGCGGGATTTAGTCGCAACACACCCTGATCTTACATACACAATTTACGATGAAGTTACCCTGTTTCTCCATGCGGCAGGATTAAGCTTCACGACCGCATTGATCACCCAACAGTTTATATCCCGCGGTGCAGGGGTGCTCGGGGCTTTTCTGCTCGCCCGAGCGGTTGGCTTCGACGACTTGTTTGCGTTTCTCGTCGCCACGCTGTTAAATTTGGGCGCAGCGTTAACCGGTCCCGGAGTATCGCTCCTCGGCTACGAGCCCGTGCCTAGCGCCTTTGCAACAGGGCTGGTCCTTTTGGCAATGGGCCTGCTCGCGAGGGAGAAGCCCCTCTTGGCGGGGCTAGCTGGAGGCCTCGCACTGTCGTACGATCCATGGACTGCAGCTCCGTTCTGGATTGTGGTTTTGGCCGCGCTTCTTTTTGATCGCGGTTTGCGATCGCTATTTCGGCCGGCCAGCACCATACTTTCCATCTTCATTTTGTTGCTCGCCAATCTGGCACAGCTGCAGCCTGGAGTGATCGAAGCACAAGAATTTTTCAGCAAAATATCGACGGGAATGTCAAATATTCAGCACTATCAGGCGAGTGACGCCTGGGTGTCCCTCTGGGTGGGACGAGATATTTGGCAGTACCTTGTGATTTGGACCTGCGGGATGTGGGCGACTGCCCGTATTTGGCCGTTGCTCAACCGCCAAATGAGATGGTTCTTTGTGGTCCTGCCTTTACTTGGGATCATCAGCATACCCGTCTCATATCTGCTGCTCGAGCAATTACGTTGGTCGCTAGTTCCGCAAGTCCGGCCTGCGCGGGCATTGTTATTTACCGTCGTGACGGCATCTCTCGCGTGCAGCCTTGCAGGATTACAGGCAGCTTTGCGGCATAAGAATTGGGAAGCGCTGCTCTGGTTTGTCATATCTTTTGCAATGTCAGTGAACGTGCGCGTTCTCGATCTGTTACGAATTGGCAGTCTGGCGAGCCTAGCTCAGCTGGTTTTCTGCGTTGCGCTGGCTGGTTTGCTCGCTGGAATCTTGACTCGATTCGGTTCAACCAAATTGAACCCTCTAGTGTTGCTTATACCTTTCATCGCAATTTTCGTGGCACCACGTATCCGCGGCGTTGAGAATCATTCAAAGGTCGACAGGGCACCTATCGCCGAAATAGCAGAGTGGGCGGAAAACAATACTTGGGGTAGTTCTATGTTTCTTTTTCCCGACGCAGGGCGCGATCTCTATCCCGGCATATTTCGCGCTGAATCGCGCCGTGCCGTGTGGGTCGACTGGAAGACTGGCAGTCTGGCCAATTACTTCGGGTCATTCGCACGAGATTGGTGGGAGCGATGGCAACAGACAATGGAAGGATCATTTTCACCGCCGCGTTTGCAGTCGATGTTGTCATTGCCCGTAGACTACTATGTTTTGAAGCGGACGAACCAATTGGCCGATGTGAAACCCGTGTTCGAAAATCGTGAATTTGTGGTCTACGATTCGGAGGATTTGAGAAAGTCAGCAACTCCCCTACGGCTGGCGGATTTTAACTATTCAAATTGATGCCGAGTTTCTTAAGTTCCTCGGCATAGTAGCGCTTATGCAACAGATCGTACTCCTCGCCGCCTTCCGCGATGTCTCGCTTTTGAGTGCGAATCTTTTCGCGAGCGGCACTGTCGACGCGGTGCTCGATTTGAAGTATCTCAGTTATCTCACGAACGAGTGCGAGACGCAGTTCGTTCGGATCCTTGCGCACCCTGAAGTCCCTTGATTTGCGAAGGGCGGAGACGATCTTGTGAGCCAAATCATTCACCTTGTCTCGTGACAGCTTCATAGGATCACCCGTATCTCGCCCAGCGGCGCGGACTACTTTCCGCTGGGCGAGAAGCTGATTCTTGATTCTGCGGAACATCTCATGATACGAGACGTTCTCACGGCGCATGTAGTCGCTATAATCGTCCAGCAGATCGCGAACCTCGTCGTTGAGCCTGTCCTCGATAGATAAATCTTCCTCAATTACCTGGGAGATCACTTCAGCACCGGTGTCCGGATTGGAGATCTCGAACGCAGCGGGGCTGAGGCGGTTAACGAGTTGCCGTGAAAGATATGCGATGAACTCTCGGGCCAATACCATCCGAGCGTTAGTTTAACAATTCGGAAGTTTAGTCATCCGGAAGCTCAAAGGACCAGAGCCAATCCTTTTGTCGGCGCCTAAGCAACGCCATGATTCGCAAGGAATTCGGTATCAACAGGACGGCGCCCTCGATATCCATCTTCAACATGGTGCCAAAAGTCAATTCCTGATTCGCCAAGCTTCCAACAGAGATACACTTCTTTCCCGTGATACAGTGTCGGAAAATCAACCAGCCCGGTATCGATATCTTTCAATTGGCAGCCGATTTCCTGAAGTTTTTCGAGTGCCGCCTTCAGACTCTGGGCAGATGCATCTTTGCGGGCCCGAATCTCCTGAACCTGCTCGCGCGGCAGAATCATGCCGCCACTTAAGGCGATGCGTTGATTGATGCGGCCAAGCTCCGCATCCGCCGATTCGTGGTCTTGCTTCAGTTGAATCAAAGACCGGAGAAGCCCTTCTACTTGCGGAAGGAGACCCTCTGCCTGGAGCAAAGTGAAGAACCGTGGCACAGAAGAGTTAAAGCGCCGAAGCTGGACCGCGTCGACGAGATGAGTATAGCAGCGATGCGCTAGTATGCTGGGGTCTTGCGAATTGGGATTCATTGTTCGACAGCAGGTTCGCTCGAAAAAGCGGCCATCAAGGCAAATGAGCTGGGTGCGAATGCGTTCCAAATCTTCTCGGCGAGTCCGCGGATGTGGCGCGCCAAGCCTCCTGACCTGCAACAAATTCGGCGTTTGCATGTGGAGCGAGAGAAACATGACCTCACGCCATTAGTGGTTCATGACAGCTATCTAATCAATCTGGCGTCGAACGATCCCGCCATTCGTGAGAACTCGCTTCGCGCATTTGCAGGTGAGTTAGAGCGTGCCCTTCTGATTGGAGCGGAGTACCTGGTGGCGCATCCCGGCAATTACAAAGGACTGACGCTGGAACAGGGAATTTTAAATGCGGCGGAAGGTCTGGTTCTGGCATGGAGAGCTGTGGATGTGAAACTCAAGCGCAAACCGAAACTGAGCATCTTGCTCGAAAACACAGCCGGGGCGGGCGCTCAACTGGGCGGGCGGTTACACGAGTTGGCAACCATCCGAGAGCTCGCCGGACAATATGTCGAGATACCCATAGCCTATTGTCTCGACACGTGCCATTGCTACGTTTCGGGGTTTGACATCGCGCACGAACATGGGCTGGAGCAGTTGATAGAAGCCGGCTCGGGAAGCTTAGGGCTCGATCTTGTGCCGGTGATTCACGCCAATGACGCGAAGACCGGGTTGAACTCGCACGTGGACCGGCACGCCAACATAGGGGAAGGTAATATTGGTGTTGAAGGCTTTCGCCGCATTCTCAACCATCCAAGATTGCAGGGAAAGGCTTTTATTCTCGAGACGCCGGTGGACAAGCCGGGCGATGATCTTCGTAACGTTACGGCACTTAAGGAGCTGGTATTCCCGAGAAAGCATTCGACCACAAAACCATTGAGGAGAAATGGTACGAGCGCTGGTCGAACGACCCGTCGCTCTATGTAGCCGACGCGCCCGATAGGCCCAAGTACTACGTTCTTGAGATGCTGCCGTATCCGAGCGGCAAGCTCCATATGGGACACGTGCGCAACTACTCGATTGGCGACGCATTGGCGCGTTACATGTGGATGCGCGGCTATAACGTCTTGCATCCGATGGGTTGGGATGCTTTTGGTCTTCCGGCCGAAAATGCGGCCCTGAAGGAAGGGCAAGACCCGCGCACGTGGACGCTGAGCAATATCGGCCATATGAAAGCGCAGATGCAGCGCCTCGGTTTTGCCCTCGACTGGAACCGGGAAATCGCAACCTGCGAGTCACAGTATTACCGCTGGAATCAATGGTTCTTCCTGAAAATGTTCGAGCGCGGATTAGCGTACCGCAAGGAGGCATTGTTGAATTGGTGTCCACAGTGCGGTACCGTGCTCGCAAATGAACAGGTAATAAACGGCTGCTGCTGGCGTCACGAAAGCACGCCCGTCGAGCAGCGCGCAATGCAGCAGTGGTTTTTGAGAACCACCTCCTACGCGGCCGAATTGCTGGAGGACATGCGCCAGCTTGAAGAGGGCTGGCCCGAACGCGTCTTAACGATGCAGCGGAACTGGATCGGGCAGTCGGAAGGCGCGGAAGTCGATTTTACGCTGGAACCTTCGGCTGAGAAGATACGCATTTTCACTACCCGTATCGATACGATCTACGGGGCCACCTGCTTGGTGCTTGCACCGCAGCATCCGCTCATCGCAGGTTTGATCACTGATAAATCCAAATGGATCACGGTGAAAGAGATGATCGACGCGACTGCGCGGCAAGATCCAGGCGCCGCTGACAAGGCGGGCCTTTTCACAGGGCGTTACGCTGTTCATCCTTTTACTGGCAGCATGATTCCTATCTGGATCGGCAATTTTGTGGTGATGGGATACGGCACCGGCGCGATCATGGCCGTGCCGGCGCATGATGAGCGTGATTTCGAGTTCTGCCGACGCTACGGAATTCCCATAAGCCCCGTTGTTCGACCTGTAGACAGAGCGCTCGACGACGAATCTTCCATAACGCAAGCGTTCACGGAGAACGGGATCGTTGAGAACTCAGGCCAATGGTCTGGCTTGCCCAGCGCCGAAGCGCAGATAAAGATGACCGAGTTCGCGCATCAGAAGGGCTTTGGGGCGAAGGCGACCACTTATCGCCTCAAGGCCTGGGGAATCTCGCGACAGCGCTATTGGGGAACGCCGATTCCGATCGTATATT
>JBPCLH010000197.1:0-21563 GCA_051003475.1 Bryobacteraceae bacterium | reverse complement strand
CGGACTAAGATATCCCTATCCCTTTGAGAAAGTTTCAATCCACGCACCCGCGCGAGTGCGAACACGGCATAGCTATCACGGCAAGTGGTATGGCACAGTTTCAATCCACGCACCCGCGCGAGTGCGAACTTGAGCACTTAGGACGATTCGTTCTCTCTTTATAGTTTCAATCCACGCACCCGCGCGAGTGCGAACGATCTACACTCGGGCGACGTTGGCCTTCGGCTGGTTTCAATCCACGCACCCGCGCGAGTGCGAACCGCTGAACCTCTAACCTATCAACAACAAAGCAGATAAAGGCTCCGTTTCGCGTACAATTATCGCCGAAGCCCAACTCCCCAAGAGAACGAGTGACCGACTACGCGCAGCACCAGCAAACACAACTCGTTCAATGAATCGCGAACAGTCTCGGTCTCGGCTGTTTGCTTGTGGTCCGCGCTCGCCGTTCTTCACACAATTAACGGTCCCTCGGGATCGTAGCCGGGCTTGGCGCCGACGTGTTCGATGCGGCCTTTCCAATTGTCGCCCAAGAAATAAAACCGCAGGCTGTCGGAATCGCCGCAAATCTCGGCCAACAATCGAACTCTGAACCGAATCCATTTCACCGGATCGATCCAGCATTCGAAGACCGAGTTCTGGACACGCTGCCCGTTACTCTCGCAGACCTTCGCGACACGGCGCAAGCGGCGTTTTCCCGCAGCCGTTTCTGTATTGACATCGTAGGCTACAACCACTAGCATCATGGCAATAAGCTCCCGTCATTTCCAGAAGAAGCAGGGGTAGCCATCAAGGTCGCCGCGCAAATGACGAGCGAGGAGAGTGGCTTGAATGTGCGGCAGGAGTCCGAATGGGATGTCCTCCCCGAGGAATGGGTGGACGATTTCCTCCTGCTTTCGTTTTTGCCAGGCGACCAGAACGGTCTTGCGAGTTTCATCGTCCATCACAACGGCGCCAGTTTCCAGACGGCGGAAGCCGGCAGCGGAGATTTGTTGGCGATTGACGAGACTGAGCGCCAGACGGTCGGCAAGAACCGGGCGCAGTTCTTCAACCAGATCGAGAGCAAGCGAAGGGCGGCCGGGACGCTCCCGATGCAGATAGCCAACGGCCGGATCAAGGCCCACGCATTCCAGCGCGCTGACGGTGTCGTGAGTGAGCAAGGTGTAGAGGAACGAGAGCAAGGCGTTCATGTTATCGAGCGGAGGACGGCGGCTGCGTCCGTGGAAGAAAAAATCATTCTTGCCCTGCAAAATGAGGTGGCCGAAGACTTCGAAGTAAGTACGCGCAGCGTCGCCTTCGTGTCCGCGGACGCGATCCAGTTCGCGCGGCACGACGAATTCTTCCAGAATGCGGCGGAGGCGCAGAGCGGCCTTGTCCAGGACAGCGGCAGCCTCGGATTCCCCGCGCTCACGGGCGGCGCGCAAAAGCACCGTACGGCAGTTGGAGACTTTGGCAGCCACGATCGCCTGAGCAATGGATGCCGCCGCATCAGCGTCGTCGGTAAGGCGGTATTGCTGACGCCGAAGGAGTACATTTCCGGAGACGGGCCCTTGCACCTTGGCAAGGAAGCGTCCGTTTTCGGTAAGGAACGACAGGCCCACGCCATTTTCGGCGCAGAGGCCCATCAGGAACGAGCTGCAACTCACTTGGCCGAAGCAGACGATGCCGGTAAGCGTCTGGATAGGAACGCGGATCTTGGTCTCCTGTTCAAGGCGGACCGCAACGGTTTCGCCATCGCGAGCGAGCCATGCGCCCTGGATAGTGACGTAGAGAGTGTTCAGTAAGGGTTTAATCGAGATCCTCCTGCAAAAAGCGCCGGTAATAGGACTGAACGGTTGTCGTTATACCCAAAGTTTCGGGGAGACAGCGGTCGTGCAACGAACAGCTTTGGCAAGCCTTAGTGAGTACTGGACACGGCGTGGAACCCGCCTTGAAAAGAGCGTGCATGCGCAACGCGAGAGTAGCGACAAGTGTGCGCAACGAGCTGTCAAACACAACTTGCTGGCGGCGTTTCGTTTTGCCGTCGTACACGGCGCCTTCAGGAACAGCGGCTGAGAGCATCTCTTCCAGGCACAACGCTTGGGCACAGAGTTGGACGCGATAGGCAATGCTGCCTGCTTTGTCGCGGCTGCGTTTGTACTCGATGGGATACGGTCGCCAGAAACCACGGCGGCCTTCGAGCGAAACACCGGGCTCCTCGGCTTTCAGGGGTTGGAACTCGATGATGTCCGCCTGACCGGAGAGGCCCAAATGAAAGGAATGGAGAGGCATGGTCCGCCGGATTAGAACGCCGGGGCGAGATTCTATCTCTCCGGAATGTGCTTTGTCGTGAAGGACGGACCCTTCCGCGGTGAAGCGGTTGTCCCGCCATATATTTTCGATTTGAACGAGCGCCCAGCGCCGTTCGCAAAAGGCCATGTGCTGAAGACCGGAGAGCGGCAGGAGGTCGTCTTCGGAATACATAGTACTTTGGGGGGACCTTTAAGTCATCCCCCTTTTTGTTGTTCACACCGCGAAGGGCGTCAAGAGTTCCACTCTGGACGGCAGTTGCGAGATATCAACCGAGGCCGGCTGATAATCAGTGTATTTGCGCGGGCTAACGACGTCTTCTTTCAGTCTTGGATTGACCAGGTCAAAGAGGCGATGGGCGGGAGCCTCGCCAAGCGCGGACTCGTGCTTAAAAACGAAGAGGGCGCGCGGCGACATCAGGCCGCGAGCGGCGGAGTGGTCGATGCTGAACATGTTTTCGAGAGATTTCCAGAGCAGTTGAAGGTCCGCTTCGGAGAAGCCGGTTTGTTTGGCGAAGACGGGACTCAGGAAGCCGTGGGCGCGATACAGGCCATAAGCGACGGTGTACTTCTTGCCGAAGGTGCCTGTCCCGGACTTGATGTCTTTCTCTCCTGTGAACGCTTGACGGGAAATGGTGTGTTCTGTCGTAGAGATGCGGTCGATAGAGCGGGCGAAAGTGAGTTGCACCGGACCGCGCACTTGACCGCAATTGAAGTTCGTCATGGTCATCACCGCGCCGAACGCCCGAATGTCAAAGAAGTTGGCGCACATCCAATCGCGAGCCTTCTGCACATCGCCCGGCTTTGTCTTCTCGCGCGCTGCTGTGATTTCTCCCTTCAAGTGTTCAAAGGGCATGCGCTGGCGGCTTTCCAACGTGTTGCCGGAAAGCACAAACACGTCGTAGCCTTTCTTGACCGCCCCGTCCTGCTGCTGGCGCTGATAGACGTAATCGCGGATCTTACGTTTCAGGCACACATCCGAGATCAGGCCCTGGAAGGTTTCGGGATCGACACGCGGGCTGTTGTCCGAATCGGGATCGCCGTTGGGATTGCCGTCCTGACAGTCAAAAAGATAAACGAAATCGTAGCGGTTTTGAATGGTGCTCATAAGTTCTCCTGGGTTTCCGGATCATCGGTTTGATCTTTTGCTTTGTTCGCAGCTTGAGCCTGCGCCATCTGATGTGCGCGCTGGTGGTGATACCCAAGGGCAAAGCGGCCCTGACCGTCAAGGTCGAGCGCGGGAGGAAATTTGCAGTCGCTGGCTGCCTCAATTTCGCCGCACAGTTGGTCGATTTCTTGGCTAATGCGAACCATGGCGCCACGCTTGTCGCGGCGCAGCTTTCGCAGGTGCGCCTTGCTAAGGTCTTCCAGCTTCGGGAAGGCAGCGGCCGGAAACGTGGACGCAAGAGTGTAGTAGCGGTCGGCTACGGTTTGGTTAACCTCCCCACTGGCTGTGTATTGAAGCGATTCAAAGACTGCTATGAGGCGGCCGCAGAGATATGCCTTGTGCTTTTGTCCCATATCGAGACTTGCGGTCATGAGAGTTTCTCCTTGATTGCGAATACTGTCGTTGATGCAAAGACGAATCAGGCCGGCCCGCGCCGGATCCAGGCGGTTGGACGAAGCCACGCGCAGCCGTGAGAGAGCGGCGCTAAGAATGCGATAGCCAAGCGGTTGCGTTGGACCTTCCAAAGCGCGCCGGAGGAATGCGATGACACGATCGGCGGGTGGTTCGCCTTCGCGATGGATGGCGTAGCAAAGCTGCCAGAGTTTGAGTGGCTCGGATAGTTTGCCGGTGAAGAAGTTGATGATGCTCAATTGGTCGTGCCACTCTTTGACGTTGCGTTTCATCGTCGAGAGCGTTTCCGCGATCCAGTAGCGAATAAGCATGCGACCGCCATTGCCCGAGACGCCCGCCATGTAAAACATGTTGGGATCGGGGTCGGCTTCCGCGTCGAGACGGAGGAGACGCTGGATCTCTTCAGGCTGTGGGTCGAAGATGGCAGACCAGGGAGTCAGTTCTGTGGCGTGTTTAGTCCAGAAGATGAAACCAACTCCGGCTATGTCGCGCCGGTGCTTCCCGCCAACCTTTAGCAGGTCATTCAAAGCGAGCGTGTACGCCATTGCACGCCCGGGCGAGACGGGGCTATTGGCGTTCTGCTCCCAGCCGTACGATCGGAAGGCCTCCTTATCGAAGGACATCAGAGACACACCGGAGGATTGGCCACCGAGACTTGCCAGGCCTTTGATTTTTTCGTGAGTCGGAGCGATAGGCCCGAATTTCCCCGAGATGAGACATTCGCCCCCCACGCTGTCCGCGACGCGTTCTGTTGCGGCATCAGCGTAAAGGGTGGACCAATACGTCTTGACGGCGGAGCGGTCGACTATGGGTTCGTTGCCGAGAGCAAGGGCCACCAGAGTTCCCGGCTTCGCT
This sequence comes from Bryobacteraceae bacterium, assembly GCA_051003475.1. Lineage (GTDB taxonomy): Bacteria > Acidobacteriota > Terriglobia > Bryobacterales > Bryobacteraceae > Bog-105. The sequence continues at coordinate 16,844 of JBPCLH010000197.1, read as the reverse complement.
TGGCCCAAAGCCGCGCGGGCGGCTTCGACCTGATCGGGTCGGGCATAGAACGCGAGTGCAGCTTGGAGAGCTTCGTCGCGTGTATCGTTCGTGGCTTGGCGGATAAGTGCGGCGAATGCTTCGTGGCGCTCGCGGTTGTTGGCTTCCTGCTCCTTTGCGGTCCAGGGGCCGACGCCGAGAACGTACTTGATATCGTCGGCAGCGAGCAATGGAAAGAGACCGGCGTTGCGGGGAACCGGCGAGCGCGGGACAGAGAGCGGCATCGGCACGGAAACGGTCTTCTTCCCGCGAGTAACTTGCTCGCTGCGAACGATCAGGTTGAGGAATGTCCCCGCGGCATCAATCGCCAGAAGATACGGCACAGGTTTTATTTCCCACGCTTCGTTCGTTAACTGATCGGCGAGACGGGAGTCGGCGTAATCGGCTAACGCTTGTACGAGCATTTGAGAACCTCCTCCCGCTGAGAGGATTCGGTGAGCACGACTTCGGGGCGAGTGTCCATGAAGCCGTTTTCGAGGCGCGCAGGAAAAAAGACGGGCCGATTGCCCTCCGGGCGGAAGACGATGTCGTAGAGCATCCGGCCGAGATCTTCCGTGACAGGCTGAGGTTCTTCTTTGCCCGTAGCGGGTTCAAAGCGCGCCGCGAATTCGCGGCAGCCTAGGGAGGGTTGCTGATGGCATTGACCCTTTTCCGCACGCCGCATCAACATCGCGGCATACTTCTGTGGCGTGTTGTCTCCGCTTTTGTCGAAGACCACAGGATAGGCGTCGACAACATAGGCAACATCGCGCAATAGCAACGTATTGCGTGGAGTTGCATCGGTACCGCTGCCGGCTCCGGCGGCGAGTGGTTGATAAAGCGATGGATCGGCCATCCAACGCTTTACGGAGACCGGCGAAAGTTTACTTTGGACTTCATTCCGGCGGACGGACGCGTACTTCACAGGCTTCAGCAACGTGATGCCGGTGACGATCCAACGCATTTCTGGCTTCCAACAAATGGCGTCGAGAATGTTGCGGGCGGCGGAAGGGGTTGGCAGGGGATATGAGGCGCGTTCGACCTTGGCTTCAGGACGAGTGAAGCAGGCGAAGTCGCCGGAGATTTTGAGATGGATGGTTGGTGGTTGCATAGTGACATGGAAAGGACTAGCATGGCGGATCATGAGACTTATTCAATCGGGATTCATAGTGGACTCAGCGTTTTGGCCTTTGAGCCTCGACCCGGGTGACCGTCCAGTAACATAAGTCTGACTGCGCTTAGCATATGCAGTATAATAAGCAGACGCTTCAGATCTCCCCACCCTATCGGTGCCCTACAGGATCAATTTCTCAGCGCCGAGTTCGACCGACAGGCCCTTCGTCTCTCCATAGGCAGCGGAAGAGGCAATCCAAACATTACTCCCTTCTGCTAATTCACATAGAACCGAATCGCGTGATTTGCGGAATTCGCCCGGTTGCAGACCGACGGTGTAGCGCTGCAGGCGCCGGCGAAGATTGGCCGTCAGGATACGAATCCGAAAGAGCTCGTCGACGAAGCGCGCGCCTTCGGCGTATGGGACGAACACGTCCTGGGTGCGCGAATTGATCATTTCAAATTCGTCCGCGAGGGTTCGAAAGCTACCTGCCTTCCGCCAATTGACAAACTTTGAGCCGAGATCGGCGCTGCCGTAGTAGTCCTCGAAGAATTGGGCCATGGAATCGAGATCATCAGGTTGAACATCGCGGCGCTTAGCGAGCGTTTCTGTTATTCCAGTCGCTTCTTGATACTCATTCGGCGGGGTGCGGTGATCGACGGGCTTGAAGACAACCAGAAGCCCGGCTGGTTTGCCAGCGGCCGCGCTCAACTTCCCTTCGCGGTCCGCGCGGCCGGCGACTTGAACAATGGAATCAAGTGGGCCCAGCGCGCGGAAAGCAACCGGAAAATCCAGATCGACACCGGCTTCGATCAGTTGTGTGGAGACGACCAGGCACGGAAGCTGCTCTTTGAGACGATGCCGGATCCGGGCAATGACCATGAGGCGATGGGCCGCACACATAAGCGTGGAGAGGTGAAAAAGCGAGTCCGGCTCGGGGACGTGCGCGGCGATCTGGTCGTAGAGCTTGGCGGCATGATCGCGAAGATTTACCACACACAATGCTTGCGTATGTTCCAGCATCCAGGAAGCAACCTCGGGCCAATCAACGGGAGTTTGAATCCGCCAGTCAATCGAGACGCGGCACAAGCGCTGGTGCAGGGCCTCGGGGGACCGAACGATTTCTTGCACGGAGCCGGGTAGCCATCGAAGATCAGTGACCTTCGCCGCAGCCGGCTTTTCGAAGGCTGGGCGGGTAGCCGTGGAGAGAACAAACGTGCAGCCCCAGTGTGCCGTCAGCTCTTTCATCATGCCGAGGAGCGGCCCAAGCAGCGGACGAGGGAGAACTTGCACCTCGTCGAGAATGATGATGGATCGCGCGATGTTGTGGACGCGCCGCAAGTCGGACGGATGGTTTGAGAAAAGGCTCTCAAAGAAGCGGACACTAGTGGTCACGATGAGCGGCGCGTCCCAGTTCTCGGTTTCAGGGCGACTGGACGGCGATTGGTAGTGGTCTGCTTCCACTTCCTCTGGCTTGAAATGGCCGCGCGTTTCTGTGAGGCTCGCAAAAGAACCGGAGTGGTGTTCGAGAATCGCATTGCTGCCGAAAATTTTTGCGTAGACTTCGGCGTTCTGCTCGATGATCGATAGATATGGGATGACCATGATGATGCGGCGGTAGCGATCCGGGTGGAGCGCCGCGCGCTGCAGAGCGAAGGCCATCGAAGAGAGAGTTTTGCCACCTCCGGTCGGTACCGACAAAGAGAAAATTTCGCCTGGCAGTGCGGCGGCGCGAAGACAGTCTTCAAGAACCCGCAGCCGAGCATCTTTGACAACATCCGCAGTACGTCCTGGCGAGGCTTGAGAGACAAGATCCGCGAGATGGGTGAGTAGGATCTTGAGGCGGTTAACAGCATCGAGGGGTGCCTGGATGGGCTCGCGACCAGTGGTATCAAGGCGATCGGCATCAACCAGGCAACTGAGAACCATGCGCGTCAAAAGGTCATAACGATCCGGGAGGTTGAGTGCAGGATCGGTTGCTGGCGGGCTATCGAGCAAATCGCCGATGGCTGGCAGATCGAGGGTAGCGCGTTTGCGGAGGGAGATTGCGTCAGCAGTATTCTTCTCGCATTTTTCCCGCAATGGTTTGCCGTCAAAAAGACCAGCATGATGACCTGCAATGGCAGAGGCGACGTGCAGCGCGCGCGCTTGAAAGGACATCGCCGCGCCATGAATGGCATGAGGACATTTGCCCTTATTGGTCAGGATCATCTGTTGGAAGCAATCCGTGTATTTGCCATAGTCATGCAGCAGTCCAGCCCAGGCAGCGAGTTCGTGAAACTGCGCGACGCCCGGCGCGGCGTGTTCGGCAAGCCGGCGCGCCAAAGCCGCAACATTCCGCAAGTGCGTGGCGAGCGGCTGCCAGCAAGAGCCTGGCGCTTGCGGCGGAAGCCCATCTCGATCCGAGTGTGCCCAGAAGGTCATGCGGCACATTCTATGCCTGTCTGCATTCCTCTGGGTTACGGTCGCGTTCAGTAAATCCCTGGTGGTACGCAGCAGTTTCACTCCAACGCGGAAGCTCCGCAGCTCGCCGGCAGCTTGCACAACGACTTACTCCAGCCGTGGGTCGCTTATAGATCTCGCCCAGGCCGCCCGCGCCGATAGGCGCTACGATTTCGTACGGGCCAAGACAATTGAGCCCCCACGGTGCAGCGCGGCGCGTAAAGACACGTCCGGCGCCAAAGTCACAGCAGAAGTCAGCCGAGATGTGTAGGATTTTGTCGGATTTACTGAACGCGAGCGAGGGTGTGGCGCGCCGGCTTTACGCAAACTCAACGCGACCGGGGACCCGCTGGCGCGCGGGACCGCGAGATTTACTGGGGATATCTGCCGTTTTCCGACCAGCCTCCCAATCGCGACGCCGACTCTGGAGTTAGGCGTCGACATCGGGCCGCTCGATTCCGTGCTAATGCGTAACGTGCCTCCATTGCCTGCACGCGCGCGACATCTGGATCCAGCGCACCGGCAGTACATTCCAGGCATTAACACCTGAAGTTTTGCTACAGGTCCTTGAACGCGCGAACAATTCAGTCAACGCGCGGTTCCCGCTCGATTTCATAAGGTCCGAGTGGGAAAACGTCGTTGAACCCGGTGCGATCACTTCCTGGGAGCAATACAAGAGCGCTACCCGCACGAACCGTGGTACCCCGCTCGGAGCCCGGCAACGGCAAGCGGTGTGGTCCGTTTTTTGAACTCGCGCAGAAGATGCTGGAAGAACGGTGTCTGATGAGCTGGGACCGCCTTTGCTTGGAAGTATCCAAGATCCTTGTCGGCAAACCGCCCTTTACCCATGTGATCGCCGACGAGTTCCAGGACCTAGGTCCTTCGGATCTGAAGTTCCTGCGCTCGCTTGGAAATGACGCAAGCGCCTTGGAAAACGCCGTCGCGTTTTCACACATTTCCACCGCCCGACGACTGCTACACTTCCTCTATTCCGACTCGGCCCAAAACCCGTCGCTCGGCATCATCCTTGGATTAGCTTTGGGGTCGTAATGGGGCAGGTAGATGGTGACTGTATTCAAATACTTCGCTACGGGAGACTAACGCCGGGTACGCTGAGACGTTCGCTTCTCAGACTGATTCGGCGGGGAGCTTCCTCGTAGAGGAAAACAAAACGAGGAATTCGGTACGGTGTCAATGCACTTACGCGTCAATCAGGTGAATGTCGGATAGCTCCCGTTTGATAGTGGTCTCAAACCGTCTTCCCGTGGCGTTGGTCCGCGAAGACACTGAGTGGAGAACAAAGCGTACTGCGGGCGGCCTTGCGACGGCCATGGACCCGATCTTAAAGCGCGCTGGAGGTCTCTGGATTGGCTGGTCCGGCACTGAGGAGGAACTGCCTCCCGAAACGGTTGAAGTGCTCCGTCAGGAGCAATCGTGCATCGCTGTCGAATTACCGGCAGACCTCCTTAAAAAATTCTACGAGGGCTATGCAAACCAGGCACTCTGGCCTTTGTTTCACAGTTTTGCCTATAGGCTCCAGTTCGATTCCGAGAACTGGGAGGCGTACATCGAAGCGAACCGGAGGTTCTGCTCCGCTGTTGTGCTTGAGTTTCGGCCGGGCGATCGGATATGGGTTCATGACTACCACCTGATGCTTCTGCCCAGCATGCTCCGTGAGAGCCTCCCTGACGCAGCAATCGGGTTCTTCCTGCACATACCGTTTCCCGGCTCTGACGTGTTTTCCATCCTGCCCCGCGGGGAGGAATTGCTCGCCGGCCTGCTGGGTGCGGATCTCATCTCTTTCCACACGCACTTGCATCTCCAGCATTTTCGGATGTCCCTGCGCCGTCTGCTCGGCATTGAGAGCACAGTCGACCGCCTCGAAATGCCGGGCCGTCACGTGCGGTTGCAAGCGCTGCCGATCGGCATCGCTCCGGACGATTTTCTTGGATATTGCGATAAACCTGAAACGCAAGAGCACGTTGACAAATTACGGGCCCAATATAGCGGGCGAAAGATGATCGTCGCGGTTGACCGGCTTGACTACACTAAGGGGCTCCCCCACCGTCTCCGAACCTTCCGCCGCATGTTAAGCAGCGACCCGGAACTCATCGGAAAAGTCGTGCTGCTCCAGATCGCCGTGCCTTCCCGGGAAAATATCGAAAGCTATCAGGAACTGCGTAGCGAAGTACATGAGCTGATCTCTGACATTAATGGCGAGTACGGCACGCCGGACTGGGTGCCGGTCGTCTATATTCATCGAGGCATCTCCCGGCCGGAACTGGTCGCCGTTTATCAATTTGCAGATGTAGCCTGGGTCGCACCGTTGCGTGACGGAATGAACTTGGTCGCGAAGGAATATGTCGCGTGTTGCCCCGACGGCCGTGGCGTACTGGTCTTGAGTTCCTTCGCCGGGGCTGCAGCCGAGATGGCGGAAGCGTTGCTGATCAATCCATTTGACGAGGAGCGAACCGCGTTTACGGTGACGCGTGCGCTCGCGATGAGTGCGGAAGAGAAGCGGGAACGCATGCTAGCGCTGCATGAGCGCGTGCTTCGCAACGACGTATTCGTCTGGGGCGACCGATTTCTGGTCCTCCTTGATGAGGCGGCGAAGCTACGCCGCGAGCGCGCTCCGGAAAGTCCGCCGCTGTTGCCTGTTGGCCGGTTGATTGATGCATATCGAAAAGCTGAAAAGCGTTTGTTATTGCTGGACTATGACGGTACGCTCGTGCCTTTCGCTGCCCGGCCGCAACAGGCGGCTCCCGATCATGAACTCCGGACCTTACTGGCGCAGCTCACGAGTGATGGGGCCAACTGCATTGTCGTGATCTCCGGCCGCAGCGCCGCCGACCTCGAACGTTGGCTCGGTCAAGTGCCGCGTCTCGGGCTCGCGCCTGAACATGGTGCGCGTTGGCGCCTCCCCGGCGGCGACACCTGGGAGGGCCGGTCGGCTGAGAACGAATGGAAGGACACCGTGCGGCCCATTCTGCAACATTTCGTGGATCGGACGCCCGGCAGCTTCGTCGAGGAGAAAGAGTTCGCACTCGTGTGGCACTTCCGTACGATCGAAGCAGAGTTCGGGGATTGGCTCGCGACAGAACTCGTCGCCATGCTCGAGGGCATGCTGGCCGAAACCGAATTGCGTGCATACCGAGGCAATAAGATCGTCGAGGTAAAACCGATGTGGGCCAACAAAGGGGCGCTCGCGATCGAGTTGCTGCCGGGGTACGCCGATAACGGATTCATTCTCGGCATCGGTGACGACCGAACCGATGAAGACCTGTTTGCGCAGCTTCCCGAAAACGCCTGGAGTGTTCACGTGGGAGGTGGACCAAGCAGGGCGAGTTACAGCGTAGCTGATACGGGCCGTGTCCGGCACTTGCTTCGCCAGCTTACACAGCGCGATCGCGAGGCCCGGTCCGGACGTTTGTCCGGAGAGAGTACTTCGCCGTCTCTGACTGAGTAGCACCAATCAGATTGTGGCTAGCCACAATCAGATCGGCAGATGCGCGTCATGCTGCAATTCGCGCGCAACGGTGGTGTAAACCACCGACTTGCGGTATTCGGATAATCTTTCTGCGGCATAGCACGGCTCGTGCTACCGGGCAGTCTTTTGCCAACGCCAAGTGCGTTCTCGAATGCTGGTAATAGCTGAAGTACGAGATGAGCGTTCGCTTTAGGTGTCGCGGAAGTGCACAGCTGCCGACGTCCTGCGCGCTGTCGTCGACAGCTGCAACGCATAGCTGCGCCCTCAGCAGCAAGCTCTCCCAACGTGCCGCCAAGTGCCATTCTTTTGAAGCGCTCGACTCACCGTTTACGACACGCGCGCGGCTGCGGAGGTTTGCGGAGACCTCTTGCATCGAATCACCCCGATGGGAGTGACCTTCACGTCCACCGACCCTCATGTATTTGGCTACGAATGTAACTGAGTATCATGGAAACTCTCAGCCGCACATTGGTACTGAAATCGGGGTAAGGTCATGCTCACTACAACGAGCAACGCCCTCACAGCGCATTGGGACCCACTCTGCTTTTCGAACATCACAGATACCGGAGAGCGCTGCGAATCAGCTAAAAGGATGTAGATCCCAATCAGATCCACGATGCAACGAAGCCCACATCGGCTGTCGTACATCTGTTCGAATGTAGCCGGAGTCGTTGCCTCTCCGATGGATATTCGCATCGATTTCGCCGACGCGACGGTCGATGAAAATGAACACCGACGGAACCCTGAGGGTCATCGGGTCGACGCAACTTACAAGAACAAGTTACGCCAGGTGCCAGATCCAAAAAATCAAGGCACTGGAATTGATCGACGCCCTAAGGTTGCGGGCTCAGCTTAATCGTTTGACCAGTCTGTGCCGAGCGGCGCGCTGCATCCAAAATTTCGCTCACGATCACATTCACTTTTAATGACGACAGGCCAGTGTCTTCATCAACCTCGCCGCGAATGACTGCCCGAAGTAAGTGAAGCGGATCGTCGTATGGTGGGGCGATCGGCGTCGCGGTGCTCGTGTGCTCTTGCTTTTCATGCTCGAGCCGAACGTTGAGTTGTGCCGATCCGATAGTCTTCGCGTAACCCGTCATGCCGTACACGTCCATGTCTTTCACATTGAACGGCCAGGTCCAGGAGCCTTGCAGAATCGCGACGGCGTTCTTGTAGTTGACAAGCACGTCGGCTTCGTCGTCCACGTTCGGATAAACAGTCGGCTGCAGGTGTTTCGTTATAGCGGAAACAGAGAGCGGCGCTTCGCCGTTCATGAGCCACGTCATCAGATCGGCGCCATAGCAGCCGAAGTCGTACAGCGCGCCAGCTCCGTTTTCTACCGGATTGGTGAGCCAGCGGAAGAACTCGGGCTGGACGTGAATCTTTGCCGGACCGCTATGTCCGTCGCGAGCAACCACCTTAGTAATCGGCCCAAGCGCGTTCTGCTTGAGCAGTTCATAGGCGGCTTTGTTACTCGGGTACCAAGACGTTTCATAATCCACCAGCACATGAATGTGACCGGCACGAGCGGCATCGGCCATGGCAATCGCGTCTCTAGAGGAGACTGCCATTGGCTTCTCCATCATGGCGTGAATGCCCAGCCTCGCGCATTTCTCGACGGCTTCGGTGTGACCCGCAGTTGACGTGAAGATCAGGGCCGCCTGCGGATGGGCCGTCGCCGCCAGTTCTTCGATCGTCTGGAAGTGCATCGCGTCCGGCCAGTGATAACGAGTCGCGTATTTACTGAAAAGTTGATCGTCGGGCTCGACGACGCCAACAATCTGCACGTCAGGACGGTGAAGTGCGCCTCCAGCCGGCACGAGCGCGCCGCCATTGAGAAAACCCGAGACGTGTCCATGGACAAGTCCGATAATGCCAATCCGCAGTGGACCGGAAGTATCGTCCCCAAAGATTCGCGTGGACATGGCAACAAGCATGACGGTAAGAACGATGAACTTTTTCACACGCTCATTACATCACCCAGCGCAGGAACCGCGATAACTTCTGGCGCTAAGGCGTAGAATCACCAAGAGTCGACGTCCCGACCCGGAACGCCCACATCGCCGAGGCAAATGAACCGCAGAGACTTTCTTTCGAATCTTCTCAGCTCGCAGCGGCGGCCATCCACTACGATCCCAAGTACGACGCGCTGCGAGTAACCGCAACTCCGCAGGATGGTCCTGTAGGCACTGTCACGTTAATGGGGAAGATGCCTTTGGCTGATTGAAAGCCGTGCTCTTTGGGCAGGAACAGCTGTGCTTAGGCGAGGGCAGTTGCCCGGGTGACCTCATTCCAAAGTTGAAAACGTTCGGTACGGAATGTTCGGTAATCGGAGCGGAGAGCAGGTGACGTCGAGGTCGAAAATGCGAGGCGATAATGCCGTGCACTTCAACAAAGCGTTGAGCGTGCCCGGCGGACTTGAAGCGTCGCATGCGTCTCTCCCGCTCCCGTGTCGGTTGATGTGAATTCTCAGCCCGGTTGTTCAGGTACCGATGCTGTCGATGAGCAACGCCTGGCATCACGATTCGTTTTGCAGCGGCATAGCTGCGCAGCTTGTCCGTAACGATCACGCGCGGTTGCCCTGCGCCCCGCAACAGCTTGCGGAAGAAACGGATGGCCGCAAAGCGATCCCGTTTGGGTTGAACCAGGATGTCGAGAACAATCCCGTTCTGATCGACAGCTCTCCAGAGATAGTGAGTGACACCGTTGATCTTCAGGAAGACTTCGTCCAGATGCCATTTGTCGCCGGTACGAGGGCGACGTCTCCTTATAGCTGCCGGCGAACTGGTGCCCGAATTTGTCGCACCAACGCCGCACTGTTTCGTAGCTGAGCAGCACTCCGCGCCCGGCCATCATCTCTTCCACATCGCGGAAGCTCACTCCAAAACGAAAGTACAGCCAAACGCACTAGGAAATGATTTCTTTCGGGAATCGATGACCACGGTACAGGCCCTCAGACACTCTTCAGCATCCCACCCACTGATGAACTACCAATGTGACAATGCCGTTGATTTCGCTGCACACAACAATGTGCGCGACGCTCACTTCACCGCGATCGGCGCAGTCAGCGGCGCGACACTGGGGTGGTTGGATCTTGTCCAGAAGGCGTACCACCCGATTATGGTAAACGAGCAATCAGAAGTCCTTTCGATGATTGGGAACATCGCAGAGATTAAGGGCAAGCCCTCTGTCCACACCCACGTCGTTCTTGGTGACCACAACGGTCAAACCAAGGGAGGGCACGTCTGGAAGCTCATCGTGAACCCTACGCTTGAGGTGTTCGTCACGGTCCACCCTCTTCCGCTAGAGAAGAAACCCGATAGCGGATCGGGCATGAACATGATCGACTTGCAATGATCAGTCACTGCCACGCCGAAATGGGATAGCGATTTGACCTAAGCCCGGTTTCGGGCAGACTCAACGAGAGCCGCCCGCCAAATCAAGCGCCACCACTTCATGAACCGCAACCGACGGTACGTGAACCTTCACCACATCCTTCTCTTGCAGAAACGGAATCGGTCGATTCGCTACCAGCAGATGCGCTTTCGCGACTCTTTGCGTTTGCGGGATGCGGATTTGAACCCGCTGGCCGCCGACCGGGAAAATCTCACGCACGGGTCCCTTCATCATCATCGGATTCGTCAAATTCACCAAGTGAACGGTAATCGACTTCCGCTGAGACCAGATCGAGACGTCGAGAGTGCCAGGCCCGTGCACTTCGACGGGCTGCGGTTCACGATGAGCCCACAGGATCGCATTCCGCAAGAGCTTTGCATGGTCCAGCGAAAGAACCTCCCAATAAATGCGATCGGCGTCCCAGGGGAAATACACCACCCGCCCCTTCCCGAAACTCCGCAGAAAGACGCCCGCTTCCCTTGTTCGGGACGACCGAGGGTACACTTCCTCCATCGGTAGGTCCGGATAGGACGGCACAACCGTCAGAGGGGCGGCGGCGGTGTGAACATCGTCGATTGGCGTCACGATGACGCGGTAGGCGCCGTTCACTATTCGTGTTGCGTCTTCAAATCCAGAAAGGAGAGGATGAAAACGCCCGGTTTGTGGATCTCTCTCAAGCTGGAGATACGAATTCTGCATCGGGCCTTCGTGCCTGCCGCTGAACGATGCACCGAACAGCGCCGACAGACCAAAGTCTTCTCTTCGCTTTCCCCACTCGTCATAGAGAGATGTTTCGTAGGTTGCCACAATGCTGCCGCCGCGCTCGACGAATTGCCTAAGTTGGGCGCACTGCTTTTGTGAAAGCGCAGCGATATTCGGCAAAATGAGAGTGTCGAATGGCGCGAGATGTTCGGCGTCCAGAAGCCGATCATGAACCATCTCGAACGGAATGCGAGCTTCTACAAGGGCCTGATAAAAACCGAGCGCGGGATCTTCCACCTTTGCTCGGGCGGCCTCGCCGCCGTAGAAGGTTGCGGTTTGTTGCGAATAGACTAATGCTACCCGCGCCAACGGATCTACATTGCGCAGATACGATTCGTTGGCGTGGTGCCATTGGTAGATTTCTTCGACGACCGGCAACCAACGCTTGTCGATTGGCTTGGCGTTAAACTTCGTCACCCAGAGACGCAATCCCTGAGCGATGCCGTCCGCGACCCACAGACGGATTTCATCGCCACTCTGGACCGAATCTTTCCAGCGATATTCTTCCTCGAGACCCACGCTGAAGATTCCCGCAATGGCCTTGCGACCGAGAGTGGCGCGATATTCCTTGCCATTCTTTCCATTTGTCCAGATCGGCATCAAACCGCGCCGCGCCTGACGGTCCGCAAACAGGGTAGGCGCCAAATTGCCCACGGTCACCATGTCCAGTTCGCTCAACGCACCCCCGCCGGCATTGGCGAGATAGCTCGCGTCCGGATTGATCGCTTTGATGCGAGCATCCCAAAGCCGCCACAATTGAAAGAGACGATCCTGGTGCCACACAATGTATTCGCGTCGTGCGGGGTCTTGCGGGTCTTTTGTTGTCGGGAGATCCAAGCCAGAAAACCGCTTGAAATTGTCGCGGCAGTGCTCGCAATAGCACATACCGGATCCGGCCCAGCGATTCGTGAAGATGCCATCGACTTTGTAGAGGGTGACAATCTCTTCGGTCACCTTGGTCATGTAGTCGAAATTGTAGGGACCCAGTGCGCAGGTGACCCACAACGCAGGGTCAGCCCAGTGGCGGCGCTTCTTACCATCGGCCGTCACCATAATCCAATCCGGGTGAGCGTCGTAGACATCCTGATGCACCGCATGAGGGTCCGTCCTGGCGATTACGTTCATCCTAAGATCGCGGCAGCCCTTTAACAGTTCTCCGAAAGAATCTCGATCCCCTAGCCATTTACTGCGGTAATGCAAGGGAATCCGGGTAGGGTAGAACGCAATGCAACCGCCAGCGCTCAGACAAACGGCATCGACATGACAGCGGCGCAGGTAGTCGAGCCAGAATGCGGGATCGTAATTGCCGGGATCGTCTTCCACAAACGCAATTTGTGCCCAGCGCATGGGTCGGTCGTACCAATCGCGTGACGACGGCGCTTCGTTACTGGCCTGCTGCACTCGGGGTAAGATCGCGCTCGCGCCCGTTGCTTGTATGAATTCGCGGCGATTCATTTTTGGATTCCATGTCAACAATACAACGTCAATCGCCTGCGCTAAGCTACTCCCGGACTCTTCTCCAGGGCAAGTCTCAGTATGTGTCGTTTCCCTGCGCTAAAGCGATGATCCACCCGCCTTTTTGAGTAGCTGATCTCGGCATCTCATTGTTGGCACCCGCGACTGGAAAGCTTCGTGTCAGAAAATGCTGAGAGGAGGAATGGGTGCCTTTTTTCGATACAAACAGGCTTCCAGTCATCGAGCGGTTACCGGGCTGGCATGGTCGATATTTCCATTCGCAGAACATGACATTCGCGCACTACGACTTCACGGGCGGCGCGTCGATTCACGAGCACTTTCATCCCGAAGAAGAAGTGTCTGAGGTGATCCAGGGGAAGCTCGAGGTTATATCGACGGCGTGGCTGAAATCGCCAGAGCGGGTTTAGTTGCCATTGTGCAGGCAAACGTCCGCCATTCGGTCAAGGCCATCACGGACGGAAGAGCGATCATCATCGATTATCCGGCAGGCGCGATTTCGCATAAACAGTCTCCGAAGATCTCATCTGGCTGGATTCGCCCAATCGCCTTTTGACCGAACGCCTGCGACCGTAGTGATCCGGCGATTACCCACGTGTAGTCGCCAAGGGTAGATCTACGGTGCGCCGTTACGCGTTACCGGGGGGCAGCCCCCTGCAGGATCCCTAAAACGTCGTTTGCAACAATCTTCACCTCTGAGAAGCCAATCTGTTAACAAGTAGGAATTGAACAAAATGCCGGATATAAAATGAACCGGACGGCCCGCCCGGCGTGTCGCCTCCTATGGAGGGGTCGTTTTTCATGCGAGCAGACATAGTACCTAGTGCCGTATTCCCCGATTACGAACTTGATCGATCACACGGGTAGACGCCGGAAGCTCTCGGATTTGCAGGGGCCCGACCCGATGATCCTCGTACTCAGCCGAGGAGGTTTCTGTCCGAAAGAACGTCGGCAGGCAGAGGGTCTGGTACAACTTCATCGCGAGATGGAAGTCGGAAGTCGGTTACTGCCGCTTGGCCACCATCGGTACGGACAATTTGACTGCGACCAATGAGTATCGTAGCGGTGTTGGAGCGCATTGGACGTTTTTGTCCGATGCGGGACGCAAGGTGCAGAAAGATCTCGATATTGCCGAGTACACCGATGCCGCGAACAATCCGATGATCCCGCACACCATTGTCCTCGAGCCTGGACTTATCGTGTTCAAGATCTACAATGGCTACTGGTTCTTTGGCCGGCCGACGATGGAAGAGCTTCGACAAGACCTACGGTCCGTCTCGAAGAAATGGCGACCGGATTGGGACATTACCAGTCCCGAGATCAAAGCAGCTTGGGGGCGTGGCGACAAAGCTCACTTCTATCCCTACGGCAAGAGCTACGCGAAGGTTTTCGGGAACAAGAGTAAGCAAGCCATGGCCGAACACACTCTCCATTCCATCGCCTTTCCGGTCCTGGATGCGGAGCAGATTGCGCAGTTGGCCAATTGCGCCACGGTCGCCCCGAAACAGTATCGGGAAGGGCAAATCCTCATCTCGGTCGGCGATCGTCTGTTCAAGTTTTTCATTGTCAAGTCGGGAGAGATTGAGATCCTCGACTATTCAGGCGACGTGCCGAGGACGATCGCCATCCACCGGAAAGGCCAGTTCACAGGCGACATCTCGCATTTGACGGGCACACTTGCCATCATCACTGCGATTGCGCGAGGCGACTGCGAAGTATTCGAGGTCTCAGGGGAGGCTCTTCGGCATGTGTTGAACCAATGCCCTGGCCTGAGCGATATCATTCTCCAGGCGTTTATTGCGCGCCGGCAGTTGCTGCGCGACTCGCCGAATTTCGTCGGCCTGCGCGTGATTGGGTCGCGTTACTCTCCGGATACGTTCCGGGTGCGCGACTTTCTCGCCAAGAATCGCGTGCTCTTCACCTGGGTAGATTTGGAAGGCGATCCGCAGGTGAATCGCCTGCTTAAAGAATTCGGTGTGACCGAGGCTGACACACCGGTAGTGGCCTGCGCGCATATGCTCCTGTTAGCGCAATCCATCGAACGAGACGTTGGCCAATGAAATCGGCCTCTATCAGACACTGGAGCAGACCGTTTTTGATCTGCTCGTCGTGAGGGCGGGTCCGGCCGGGTTGGCGGCTGCGGTTTACGGCGCGTCGGAAGGCCTGAGCACAGCGGTATTGGATTCTACGGCTCCCGGCGGCCAGGCAGGCAGCAGTATGCGGATCGAAAACTACCTGGGGTTTCCCACCGGGCTTACCGGCGCCGAACTGACAGATCGCGCGACCCTCCAGGCCAATAAATTTGGCGCGCACCTCTCTATTCCCACTCCCGCCACTCGTTTGTCATTCGAGAACGGGTATGCGACACTCGACGTCGGTGGCGGCGAGCCCATCACTACCAAGTGCCTCCTGATTGCGACGGGCGCTCAATACCGTCGGCTGGACGTCGCGGGCGTTGAGCAATTCGAAGGGACAGGACTTTACTATGCGGCAACCACAGCCGAAGCGCTGCTCTGCCGCGGGTGTCCTGTGATTGTCGTGGGTGGCGGCAACTCAGCGGGGCAGGCGGCTGTCTTTCTGGCGGCGCACGCGAGCCGGGTTCTGCTGCTGATTCGCGGCGATGATCTGAACAAGAGTATGTCGAGCTACTTAGTCCGCCGCATCGAGCAGATCCCCAATATTGAGCTGTTTTCCAATACGGTGATCCGGCAGATGGTAGGGAACGGTCATCTAAGGGCGATCGAGATCGTAAATAACAACACCGGGCAGCAGCGAACTATCGAGACGGCGGCGGTATTTAGTTTCATCGGGGCGACGCCTCGAACGGATTGGCTGCCTTCGGAGATTGAGCGAGACGGGAAGGGATTCGTGCGGACCGGAATGGCTCTAGCGGAGTCGCGATCCTGGGGCATGGCGCGGCCGCCGTTCCTGCTGGAGACCAGCCATCCCGGTGTCTTTGCCGCCGGCGACGTGCGCTCCGGGTCCGTCAAGCGGGCCGCCTCGGCAGTCGGCGAAGGCGCGATGGCGGTCCAGTTCGTGCATGAATATCTTAAAGAGATGTGAGTGGGCGTCCGCCAAAATATAGACTACCGATGCTGACCACACATGAAGTGAAATCGTTTCTGTAAACACATCCTCGTCACAGATGATCTATTCAAACTCACCTCTAGGCCAGCATTACTTTGAGACTCACAAGGCGATACTTCCAGGACGGCGCATATTTGCCGGGCAATGCTCCGGAAAGGCAGATCTGGTTCGGCTGTTGGGAACTGGTCCTCGCTCCGCAGTGGGTCCGACACACTCGCTGAAGGTTTCAGCCTACCGACTCACAACGCGCTTGATTTGTGCAAATACGCCGCGAACAATGAGAGTCGATGACATGGCTATGCCACTTCGCGCCGTCGACTCGGAGCGAGCACACTTTGACCGGTTAAGCGCGTGATGTAGAAACGATCGGAACGATTCGCGTTCCGACGCAACACTCGTCTCTGTCTTGAGGTGAGACAATTCAATCTGAAATTAGAGGGGAACATGAAAGAGCACGATGACAAGCGACCGGGGTCACCGACGGACGATAACGCAAGCGCTCGCCCTATAGACCTTACTCGCCGTGACGCGGTCGGCGCCGTAGTAACGGTCGGTGTGGGTGCCGCACTCACGTCGTTTTTACCTGACTATTTGAAGGCGGATCCGCGCATGGATGCCGCTCCGCTCAAACGCTCGGCTGCTCCTGTTCCGGTAAACCTTAACATTAACGGTCAATCTCATTCGGTACAACTCGAACCTCGCGTAACGTTGCTCGACGCATTACGAGAACACATCGGCCTGGCTGGAACCAAGAAGGGTTGCGATCATGGCCAGTGCGGTGCATGCACGGTGCTCGTCAATGGCGAACGCATTAATTCGTGCCTTACGTTAGCGATCATGCACCAGGGTGACGAGATCATCACCATCGAAGGGTTGACGAAGGGCGACGAACTGCATCCCGTACAGGCAGCATTTATCGAGCACGATGCTTTTCAGTGTGGCTACTGCACCCCCGGTCAAATCTGTTCGGCCGTCGGTTTGATCAACGAAGGTCACGCCAAGACAGACGACGAAATTCGTGAAGGAATGGCCGGGAACATCTGCCGGTGTGGTGCTTACCCCCAC
>JBPCLH010000196.1:0-10209 GCA_051003475.1 Bryobacteraceae bacterium | reverse complement strand
AGATAATGCTCGAGGAACTCGAGCGTCGTAATTACTCTCAGAGTACGGTACGTGCTTATGTCAAAACAATCGAAGACTTAGCGCGCTATTTCAAACGTCCGCCGAATCAACTCGGCCCTCACCAGCTTGCACCTATCCGGTGCACGCGGGGGCGGAGCCCATCGCTCCGCTGAGGGCAATTGCGGAGGCTACGGGTGTCTGGTCGGTACACTTCGATCCAGCGTGGGGTGGTCCTGAGTCGATTGAGTTCGACAAACTTGAAGACTGGACGGCCCGTACAGAGCCGGTAATCAAGTACTATTCCGGCACCGCGGTTTACAAGAACACTTTTCATGTCCAGTCAGTTAGTCAAGGTAAGAAAACCTATCTGGATCTCGGCATCGTGAATTACCTGGCCACCGTGACCTTGAATAGAAAGAAACTTGGGGTGGTGTGGACTGCGCCCTGGCGCATCGATATCAGCGATGCCATCGTTCGGGGAGAGAACAAGATCGAGATCGCGGTCACGAATGTATGGGCGAACCGGCTGATTGGCGATGAACAGGAACCAGCAGACATCAACTGGCAGGCTGGCGACGAGAGATTCAAGAGCGGTTACTCCATAAAGGAATTTCCAGATTGGTTCCTTAAGCACGAGAAGCGCCCATCCCAGAGAAGGTACACTTTCACGACCTGGAACTACTTTACGAAGGATTCGCCGCTGGCTCCCTCTGGACTGATCGGGCCGGTGAAGGTTCTTATGCAGATCTAGTCCACCGTGATCTCCTCGGCCTCGAAGACGCGGGGGCCCATCTACTTCCAAAAGAAAGAACGTCGCGTGGCTGCGTATGAATTGTTCAAAAAAGACCAGCTCCTCGATCCTGTGTCGCTTTATTTGGACGGACGGAAAGCTACTAAACGCTTCGTGCCTTATGCCAGCTGCCAAGAAGTCGATGACTTCCTGGTAAGAGTTCATGGTGCTCATGTTGCCAGGGGTTCGCTGCACGCATGCGAGGGATTCGGCAACGGCCTTAAACGCGCCTGTTCGTGCTCCCTTGCTCTAGAACCCAGGGCCGTGAACCAATGTTCGGCGGTTTGATCGGGACCGGAACAGAGGCTTCGGCCATGTCTTCTTTGCGGCGCACGACAACAACGGTTTTGTTGTCGGACACGCACATCCGTTGAGTGGTTGCGCCGCCTGGATATAATGTATTCGGCCAAACTACGGGCTGATCCATCAGCGTGCTCGAGCACGGGCCGGTCGAACGCGATCCCGGTCCAAATCGGCAGCCTGGGCGATCCCTGTGGTCCGCAAAAACCCGGTACACGTTGAGAAGTAACGCATATGGCTTGTGCGAAGATTTCGGAGTGCAACCCGCCATTCGGCAGTTGTCGAAGCTCCTCATCACGTTTCAGATCGTTACCTCCGACTGCATTGGATTCGCTTTTGGGCTGCTAAGGAACCGTACTGCGCTCGCGGCCGAGAATCTCTTCCTCCGCAAACAATTGGTCTTATTCCAAGAACGTAAGCAGAGAGCGCGGCAAACGACAGCAGCGGACCGTTTCATCTTTGCGAAACTGGCCCGACTCTTCGAGTGGCGTGGCGCCTTGGTGATTGTCAAACCTGCGACCTTGATCAGCTGGCATCGAGCGGCATTCCGCCGGTTCTGGCGCTGGAAATCGCGACCATCCGGAAGGCCCAAGCTGCCGGTTGGCATCAGAATCGTGATACGCAGAATGGCTGCCGAGAACCCCACTTGGGGCGAAGAACGCATAGCCGATGAATTGCTTCTCAAGCTCGGGCTTCGGGTTTCACCGCGAACTGTGGGCAAGTATCTCAAACAACAGCCCCGCCCGAGAGGATCACGGGATCCAGCGTTGGTCCACATTCGTGCGCAACCATGCGGACGCTATTGTGGCCTGCGACTTCTTCGTTTCGATTACTGCCCGTCTCCGTATCCTTTATGTATTTGTCGCCATGGAGATCGGATCTCGACGCATTCTCCACTTCAACGTCACCGAACACCCCACCGCCGAGTGGACGCTCCAGCAACTGCGCGAGACACTTCCAGGCGATCACAGCCGGCGCTTCCTGCTTCACGATCGGCAGGGGAGTTTCTCGGCTGAATTGGATGACCAGATTCAAGATCTGGGTGTGAGAGTGCTGCGTTCTCCAGTCGGAGCGCCGACAGCGAATGCGCATTGCGAACGGCTGATTGGCAGCATCCGCCGTGAATGCCTGGATTTCGTGATCCCGATCGACGAATGGCACTTACGCCGCACTCTTCGCCAGTGGTCGACACATTACAATGGCGGCCGTTCTCATCGGGCACTCGGACCTGGCATCCCGGATGCGCCTGACAGAAAACTGCCTGTTTGCGATCGTCGACATGAGACTCCGGTGGGCTCTCGTCTCGCATCGAAGCCGGTTCTCAGTGGTCTTCACCACGAGTATTGCTGGGAGAACAAGGCCGCATGACATGCGATCTAGTTTTTGCGGACCACAGGTGCCCTGAACTGCGTTTCAGTTGCAGCCGGCGTAAACCTTCATCGGCGTGACGCGCTATGGCAGGTTCAGAAATACAGCTCGCGAGTTGCGGCGCATGATTGAGAACATTGCGGAGGAAGGCGAGAGTTCACCGCTGGTGCCCATGAGTACCGAAGAGCGGCTGGTTGCTGATTATCATGGCACGGGCCTTACCATCGGGCCGCACCCGATGTCGTATCGTCGCGAAGAATTGCGGAGGATGGGCATTGTCTCAGCGAGTAAACTCAAAAAGCTTCCAAATAACGAGCCCGTCATAGCTGCCGGGGCTGTGATCACGCGTCAACGTCCCGGAACCGCCAAAGGCTTGATTTTCCTCACATTAGAGGACGAAACCGGTCACGCGAATGTGATTGTCCTCCCTGATGTTTACAACACCGATCCGATGGTGGTCGTGCATGAAAGATTCATTCGCGTGCAAGGCACAGTCCAGAACCAGGAAGGAATTGTGCACGTCAAAGCAGAACGCATAATGCCTCTCAGCATCACTTCAGCAGCACCCGATTCTCACGATTTTCACTGAGCGACCTTTGCACAGCGTTTGGGGATCATGTTTGCGGATTTACTCCTGAATGAGAGCAGCGTTTTGGATGAGCGGCGCATTGAGGCTCTGGGCGGTCGTCGCTCACCGATAACCACCGAGAGTGGCATGCTGACAGCCGCCTTTAAAGCGCACCGCGCTACAAACTTTGACGATGGATGGCTGTTGTACTTCACGCGATTCGCACGGCTATTCGCGTACGGGTCGTTGTCAGTCGTGCTGGTTTTGTATTTGAATAGCCTCGGTTTAAGTGACTCTCAGACGGGTGTGCTGCTAACGCTCACGTTAGGTCGGTGACACGCTTGTCTCGCTGCCGACGACCCGCATCACCGCTCAATTAAGTCGTTTGACTCCTCAAATTATAACGCCACATCAGGACGATCGTCCACCCCTACGAGCCAGACAGCGGAGCATTCACACATCCCGCTAATCAGCCACTCGCCTTCGGCCCACTAGCCGGTGGTTTGCAGCAACTGATCGTTTGGGTAATAATGGTCCAGCGATTCCGGAGTAATCAGTTGGTGCTTAACGAATATCGCCGGCGGCACGGGACGGCGGTTCAATAGGTCCAGAGCCACTCGAATCAAGTTATCGCCGTATCTCTCAGGAAAGAACGCTACCGACCCGATCAGCCGCGTACCCGGTTGGCGCAGTTCTATGCGCGCTTCTGGCGAAGCATTTTTTCCCATGATGGCGCACGAATCTGCGCGCCCGGCCTCTTGGAAGGCTCGCAATGCGCCCAGTGCGCTGGCATCGTTGATGGCGCCTACCAACACGCGCCCGCTACGATGCAGCCTTAAGTGCTTTCGCATCGCTTCGAAGCTGTCCTTGAATTTGCCGTCTCCGTCTATAAAAGTGACGGGACATTTTTCAAGAGCAGGTGTGATTTCTTTCAACCCCGTCAACATGCCCGTCAGCCGCATTCGCGGAAGATTACCGGCGCGCAGCAGCTCGAGCATGATGATCTCATCTACATCGGCCTGCCAGCGCTGTTTCGCCCACCGCCCTAAATATCGTCCGCCGATCAGCCCTGCTTCGTGATTATTCGCCCCATAATACGTCGCGCCAGGATGCGGAATTTCGATAGCGATCAGCGGGATGTTTGCTTCCCGGTATTTCGCGGCGACAATTGGTGCGATGTTCTCGTCGGTTTGAAATTCGATGACCAGGTCCACCTTCTCCCGCACCAGCAGATCCGCATTTCTCTGCGCCATCTTCGCGCTGTACCGGTTGTCAACCGAGATTAACTCGATGCCTTCTGCTCGGGCAGCCCTCTCCAGGCTCTCTGAAACGTCTTTCGAAAACTGGTAATCTGTTGTTCCCTGCGCGGCATAACCGATCCGGTATAGCCTCGGTTTGAGCGGCAGTAAGCAGGATTGATAGACATTCTCCCCAACTTTCTCGACCATCCCGCACTTTATAAGCGTATAGAGAAGCCGGAAAACCATGGTCTTCGGCAGGCCGCTCCGAGCCGATATTTCACGCAACCCTAGCGCCTCTCCGGATGTGTGAAAAGCGGCTAAGAGCTGCGACGAATGTACAACCGATTTGACCAGGTAGGGGTCACGGCTCGGCACCGGAGAGTTCATGGAGCGCCTCGTACAGGGAGCGACGTTTCAGGATCATATCATGCGCTTCTTTCACATTACGAAACCGTTCTGAAGATTCTTGCCCTGTGCGCGAGGGGAGCTGTGAAGCAGACCGCGTCTATTTGAACGAATAGATGGGTTTAGCGGAAAATCTGGATTCTCGCCCGGATTTCGTACTGCGAAAAGAAAGGGGTCGCCTTGAAAAAGCTTCAGGTCTCGACACGGAAGACCCTACCATGATGCTTAACTGGAGCAATCATACGTTTATGCCTGAAAAGCTGGAAGATGTGGTGTTGAGAGCGCTCGAAACGTTCCGTATTGAGATCCCTGCCTGGGGTTTCTCCAACACGGGTACTCGGTTCGGAAAATTCGTACAAGCTGCCGCCGCGACCACGACGGAGGAAACGTTCAGCGATGCGGGTCAGGTACACGCATTAACCGGTGTCTGCCCCACTATCGCCCTGCATGTGTCGTGGAATCTTCCGGGCGGCCTGGATGACGTCCAGGATGTCCTGAAACTGGCCGATCGCTATGGTGTACGTCCCGGTTCCATAAACCCGAATCTGTTCGAAGACCAGATCTATAAGCATGGATCGTTCGGCAATCCCGATGGGACGGTTCGGAAAAGAGCTCTCGAACACTCAAAGCTCAGTATTCAGATCGCGCGAGAGTTACACAGTCGTGACATTTCGTTCTGGTTTACGGACGGTTCGAACTATCCGGGTACCGCGAACGTCCGCCAGCGTAAGCGCTGGCTCGAGGAGTGCCTCAAAACGACTCACGCGGAACTCACCCCGGATCAGCGCATGCTTGTCGAATACAAGCCTTTCGAACCGGCCTTTTATCACACCGATATTGCCGACTGGGGCATGGCGCTGCACTTTTCCCGTGCCGCCGGGCCACAAGCCAAGGTTCTGGTTGATACCGGACATCACTACGCTTCGCAGAACATCGAGCAGATCGTCGCTTGGTTGCTCTCGGAGAACATGCTGGGTGGATTTCATTTTAATGATCGGCGGTACGCGGATGACGACCTCACAATGGGCTCCATCGATCCCTATCAGGCGTTCCGGATTTTCCACGAAATTCTCTTATACGAATGGGAAACCGGACGCCCGCCCGATATCGTCTTCATGATCGATCAGAGCCACAATTTGAAGGGCAAAATCGAGGCGATGATCCAAACCGTGATGATCGCTCAGGAGCTATTCTCGAAAGCGGCCCTGGTCGATTATGAGCGCCTCGTTAAAGCGCAGAAGACGTCAGACCTTATCCGAGCAGAATCCTGTCTGCAAGACGCTTTTTCCTCCGATGTCCGTCCGGCCATCCGCGCATGGCGGAAGGCTAGAGGTCTCCCCGAAAATCCCATGGAGGCATTCCAAACGAGCGGCTATTTGGAAAGCATTTCCGAAGAACGTGCTTCACGTAACTTGTCGAGCGTTTCCTCTTACGTGTAGTGCGCCACCGTTTAATCGCACAATAAAGAATAGTGAAGTATGCCTGAGACAACCGAAATGGCGCGCTTGAAGGATCTGTGGGATGAGAAGCAGGCGGCTGCGCTGGGCGACGATCAGCTAGCGCTGCTGCGCTACCGATCCAACCTCCTGGGAGCGGATCTGCGCATCACCAATTTTGGCGGTGGTAACACAAGCTCTAAAATCGAGAAGCCGGATCCGTTTACCGGGCAACCAGTAGGTGTCCTCGCCGTCAAGGGAAGCGGCGGCGACCTCGGTTCGATTACGGAATCCGGTTTCGCACTGTTATATCTGGACCGGCTACGCCAGCTCAAGAGCCTCTATCGCGGAGAAGCGCATGAAGACGAGATGGTTGGCTACTATCCGATTTCCACCTTCGGCCAGAATCCCGTGGCCGCTTCCATAGATACGCCGCTGCATGCTTTTCTTCCTTTTCCGCACGTTGACCATCTCCATCCGGACTGGGCGATCGCAATCGCAGCAAGTGCGAACGGTAAGCGGAAGCTCGAAGAGTTCAATCGTAAATTCGGCCGCAAAATAGTCTGGCTCGCCTGGCAAAGGCCCGGTTTCGAGCTCGCCCTTCAACTGGAAAACGCCGTGAAAGGGAGCCCGGGATGCGAGGGTGTGCTTCTCGGAAGCCATGGCCTGTTTACCTGGGGCGCGACGCAGCGCGAATGCTATTTGAACAGCATTCGTACCATCGATCAGATGGGAGAGTTCATCTCGGAGCACCAGGCCCGGAGCGGTCCGCTGTTCGGTGGCCTCGAGCGGCCGCCGCTTTCTGACCGGCAATCCGTGGCAGCAAGCATCCTTCCCGCGCTGCGTGGTATCGCTTCTTCCAACAAGCGCGTCATCGCTCATTACACGGATCATGAGGATGCGCTGAACTTCGCGGGCTCGCGCTGGGCAAAAAAGCTTGCTCATCTCGGCACCAGCTGTCCGGATCATTTCCTGCGTACGCGCATCTGTCCTCTCTTTATCGATTGGAAGCCCGCTGACGAGAGCCTCGAGGTTCTGAAAACCCGTCTCGAAGGACAAGCGGAACATTACCGCGGCGAGTACGCAGCCTATTACAAAAATTGGGCCACCCCTGACTCGCCCAAACTTCGCGATTCGAATCCTTCCGTCGTTATCATGCCCGGCCTGGGACTGTTTGGCTTTGGCAAGAACAAAAAGGAAGCCCGCATCACAACCGAATTCTTCATCAATGCGATGCACGTAATGGCCGGTGCGAACGCTCTCGAAGAGGCCGAAACAAAGCATCCTTACCCGCAAGCGCGCCGGCGTGAGCTGTCGCAAGAATTTATCAGCTATCACAATTACGTTGCGCTCCCCCGCTCGGAAGCCTTCCGAATCGAATACTGGGCGCTCGAAGAAGCCAAGCTGCAGCGCATGCCTCCGGAAGCCGAATTCAGCCGCAAGATCCTGCTCGTGGTCGGCGGCGGAAGCGGCATCGGCCGCGAAGTAGCTCTTCTACTCGCTCGCAAAGGGGCTCACATTGTAGTGGCCGATATCAATGAGGATGCGGCCAGGGGCGTGGCGGAGGAAGTCGCTGCAGTTGCATCTTCAGATGCTGTCACCCACGTTTCTCTTAACCTGTCAGCGCCCGAGAGCATCGCCGCCGCTGCAAAGCATGCCGTGCTACAGTTCGGCGGAGTCGACGCGATCATCAATACCGCCGCAATCTTTCCCGTTGGCTCGGGTCCAAATAGTCAACTCACCGACAACCAATGGAACACCACTTTGCTCGTCAACGTCACAGGCAACTACCTGCTCGCCCGCGAAGTCGACTGGGTTTTTCGCGACCAGAAGCTCCCGGCCTCTCTCGTACTGACGAGCTCGGCGAATGCAGTCGTCCCGAAGTCCGGCAGCGAAGCTTATGACGTCAGCAAAGCTGCTCTCAACCACCTCATCCGCGAACTGGCCGTCGGCCTCGCGCCCCTCGTACGCGTAAATGGAATCGCTCCGGCTACTGTCGTCGCCGGCTCCACTATGTTCCCGCGCGATCGCGTCATGCAATCTCTCAAGAAGTACAAAATCGAATTCTCCGAGACCGAATCCACCGACGACCTCCGCACCAAGCTGGCCGAGTTCTACGCGCAGCGTACCCCTCACGCGCAAGCCGATTGTTCCGCAGGATTGCGCGAACGCAATTGTCTGGCTCGCAAGTGATCAGAGCGCCAGAACCACCGGCCACATTATCCCCGTAGATGGAGGATTACAGGAAGCGTTCCTCCGTTAGTTAGACCATGACTCCGAATCCTGCACTGGGCGTTTTCTTTCACTGGCTGGGAGGTCTCGCCTCCGGCAGTTTCTACGTCCCGTTCCGCGGCGTGAAGCGTTGGTCATGGGAAACGTATTGGCTCGTCGGAGGAGTATTCAGTTGGATCATCGCGCCCTGGGCCTTTGCGTTTTTGCTGACGCAAAATGTGCCTGCGGTGCTGGCCTGCACCTCAGGTAAAACGCTTTTCTGGTGCTATTTTTTCGGTTTGCTGTGGGGTGTCGGAGGCCTCACCTTCGGCCTCACCATGCGTTATCTCGGCCTGTCCCTCGGAATGGCGATCGTTATGGGGCTCTGCGCCGCTTTCGGCACCCTCATACCGCCCATCTTCAACGGTACCTTCGCGACGCAAGTCTTGGGAACCACTTCCGGACGCGTGATCCTGATCGGTATTGCATTCTGCCTCGTCGGGATCGCCATCGCGGGCATGGCAGGCGTCTATAAAGAGCGCACCATGTCGGTCGAGGCGCAACAATCGGCCGTTCAGGAGTTCAACCTGAGAAAAGGTTTTCTCGTTGCCCTGGTTTCGGGCGTCATGAGCGCCTGCTTTGCCTACGGGCTAGCTGCGGGCAATCCAATCAAAGCCATGACTGTACGCGGCGGCACTCCGCCTCTATGGCAGGGCCTGCCCGTGCTGGTGGTCGTCTTGCTCGGAGGGTTCTCGACGAACTTCATCTGGACCGTCTATCTCAACATCCGCAATCGAAGCGGCCACGAATATCTCGCCTCCGAACTGCCGGTCGTTTTCAGAGATCCGGGTGGCCCGCAGCCTATCGAGGAAACAGCGCTCAGCGGCCTCACAGCCGACGTTCTCACCCACACTGCCACACACATCCTTCCCGAGACCGTTCGTGTTCCGCTACTCCGGAACTACTTCTTATGCGCTCTTGCCGGTGTCACATGGTACATGCAGTTTTTCTTCTACAGCATGGGCGAGACCAAGATGGGAGCCTACACATTTTCGAGCTGGACCCTGCACATGGCAAGCATCGTCATATTCAGTACTCTGTGGGGAGTCGGGCTGAAGGAGTGGAGAGGCGTATCGAAGACCGCCATCCGGTTGCTTGTGCTCGGCCTGGGCGTGTTGCTCGGTTCCACTCTCGTCATCGGTTACGGCAACTATCTCGCCGCGCCCCCGCATTAGCCGCCCTGACTGCAGTATGCTTCTCGAAGCATTTCACGTTTCCACTGAAACCGCACTTGGCACCAGACGCCGTTCGAGGTTCTGTAGTGGTCGCTCTGAGACCGCCTGGGACCGCATAGGAGTCACCGTTTCCAGATCCACATTGATGAAGCTAATTCTCCGACATGCCGACTTGATCGGCATAGGGGCAGTGGTCACCCACCGACCCCTGCCATACCACCGTGCGCACGGGTCCGTACACGGCGGTTCGAGAGTTGATACCGTTCCTCGTCAATGAACGAAGGAAGACCAAGCGATTCGAAGTATGCATTGGAAAGCCCGACAGAAAGGGCCTTGGCGCGTGCGAGATACCAGCGGCCAAGTCCGCTGCCAGCGGTATTACTTGCCAGCCTTGGGCGGACCCCGAGTTCCAACAGAGCTGCTCGACGACGGCGTTGGGTTTTCCAGTGCCGCCACAAAGCAGGGTTAAGCTTCAATAGTTCTGCAAAAGAGGGGTGGGTCAGACTGGACCTTTCGAATTCAGTTAGCGGCTGAAGAAAGGAAAGGACCAGGTGACCCGAAAGCAGGATAGCGCGAAGACGCGGATAACGGCAGAGGATCTAAGACAGATGTTGTCTGGGGAGGATGATCTGCTGAAGACGATCATCGAGCAGAC